>CAZDQV010000007.1:0-36703 GCA_964507795.1 uncultured Oscillospiraceae bacterium
CCAACACGATAATTTACAGTACCTTTTTTGTATACAATTATAGGCAGCCTTAGCCGCCTACCTTGTTACAGTTATTTAACCTTCTGATCCACAAACTCAAATATATCCCGCGTATTCTCAAGACTGATGCCTGTATATCCGTCCCTGGTCACAATATGTCTTGCCATCATACCATGGCGCAAATCAGCAAGATCATTGGCCATTATATAATCCATATTGTTTTTGCTGCACAGCTTCTGTGCTACTGAATAAAGCTCCTCTTTTGATACATTTTCAAGGAGTTTGCATCCTATGAGAAGCGTGTCCGGATACCACTCTTTGAGCCTTGCTATAATTTTAGGAGTGAGCCCGAGCTTTACTGTGAGATTCTTTTGATAGCTTGAAATCTTGCTCGAATCATCCAGTTTACACTTGGGGTTTTCCATAACCTTCAGGAAATCATCCGCACTTTTGGCACTGTCTTTAATTGCAAACAGCTCTGCTGCCATATCTTCAAGAAGAAATGAAAATTCACCCGTATAATCTCCTACAGCTGCAGCATGTATCAGTGCATCATAATGCTTGCTTCTGCTGCAGGTTTTTATCGCTTCAAGCATATCTGCTGTAGTCTCAACAGGTATTACTTCAAGATTTGAGCTTTGCTCCATATTCAGGAGTTTCTCTGTATTTACGCTTCTGTTGAGCACAAGTGTCACACTGTATCCAGCCTCCAGGAACTTCATTCCAAGCCCTGTTGACAGACTACCTGTAGACATATTGGTTATTTTCATGACTTCGTCTATATATTCGTTTGTGGGTCCTCCTGTTATAAGTATATGCTTCATAAATAAATATCACCTTTCATATTTTTTGTATATTTTTGCAACAAGCTCTTTAACTTCGGCTCTGAGAGTTTCCGGAAGAAGTATTTCTATTTTTTCTCCAAATTGCACAGCCCAGTATTTCATAGCCTGCGGATTTGCTCTCACATCAACAAGCAACGTATCTTTGCTCTCTCTTGTAATCTGTATATCGCGCCCCAGCCAGTCTATCACATCATTGATACCTGACTGTGAAACTCTCATTCTTACAAGCTGTGATTTGCCTGAAAACATATATATGTGTTCTGCCATATGCTGCGGCAGATTCAGTCCATTGTGAAATTCATCGACTTCTCTGACAGGTTTTACAGGTATATCGGTGATTTCAACATCTGAAATCTTTTCGATACGAAAGTGTGTGCTGTTGCTGTATTTGTCGATATTTGCTATAAGGTAGTACCTGCCGTTTGCAACCACAATCTGATAAGGGTTTACAAGATGTTTCTCTTTACCTGTTTTTTGCAATGTTTTGGTTTCATCATATCTGTTATAGAAGAATCTGACTTTGTGTTTGTCATCTATCGCCTGACTGAGCACCTCTATTGTATAAAAAAGCTGGCTTGCAATATGTTCCATTTTCTCAATGTTGCTTACATGCCTCACCTGTTTTTTGAAATAAATATTAGACTGATTTGTAAGCTTGTTTATGAGGTCTTTAGCCTGATTGGCAGGTATATATCTTGAGGCAAGAACCGAATCTATGAGTAGTCTGAGCTCACTGTCCTCGAATGTCCTTTCGGCCAGATAATATCCGCCTTCTGTCTCTATATCATATCCGAGCCATTGTAAATCACTTATATTCCTGGCTATGGCCTTTCTTTCACATGTAGCATCATAGTCTCTTTCCATGATATCTATAATATCCTGTTGGCGCAGCCTGTGTCTGTCGTCAGAATATTTTTTGAGTATCTCAAGTATGTAGAGAATATAAAGTTTTTTGGCCTGTCCGCTGCTCATATTTATGCCTCTTCACTTTGGTGCTGCATATAGTCAGAATAAGCAACACTCAAATCGTTAAAGCTTCTTGAAAATGCGGCAGCTGTTGATTTTTGTTTGGATGTCGCTTCTTTGTATTCACTGTTGGCTGGCTTTTCACCTGCTGCCTTGCGTCGCAGGAAGTCCTGAACTGCAATACCTCTGTCCGTATACATATTGTAAAGTGCAAGTGTTTCTTCGAATATGCAAAAAAGCTCCATTAACTCATAATCATCCTCATCTGCTTCGATTGAGTCTGTATCAATTTGCAATGCCAGATCCTTTAGTCTCTTGTATTCTTTGATATTGCCTTCATAATCTTTCTTTTTGAAAATGTTTTTGGGACTGGCTTCAACATAAACCTTCAAATCAAGCTCTTTTTGGCTTTCAAATATATCTGTAAAAAAATATTCTATTGCATTTATTAAATTCATCTGGGTTCTCCTCGTATAATATATGCAGATTGTACACCATTGTCATGCTGTTTACAAGTCTTCACTCAATATCTGTTCGTATCTTTTGAGATCACTGTCTGAAAAAGCCGTCAGAATAACCTCCATATCATGCTCTTGCAAAAACTCTCTGATAGTATCTATAGCGATATGCGCCGCTTCGTCTTTGGGGTATCCGTATACGCCTGTTGATATGGCAGGGAATGCTATTGATTCAAGATTGTATTTGGCTGCCAGCTCGAGGCTGTTTCTGTATGCATCAGCAAGAAGCTGCAGTTCTCCATGCTCTCCGCCATACCATACAGGTCCTACTGTATGTATCACATGCTTTGCGGGGAGCCTGTATCCTCCGGTGATTTTGGCCTGTCCTGTTTCACAGCCGTTTAATGTAATGCATTCATCCAAAAGCTCCGGTCCTGCCGCCATGTGTATTGCTCCATCAACTCCGCCTCCTCCAAGAAGCGTATTGTTAGCCGCATTTACGATTGCGTCCACCTTGAGTTTTGTAATATCTGCCTTTAACGCTCTGATACTCATATATACTCATCCTTTCTTTTGAAGCGGTTATCATATTCACCTCTTCATAATAGTTTTCCATCTTATTGTCTTTTTTGAAATCCGCCCACAAAAAAGAAAGCAGAATCCCTGCGATCAGAATAAATACAACCGGCAATAAAGTAATCATATATCTGTACCTCCTGAAAAGTTATTGTCCTTAACTCTTCATACAGAGTACTGCAATATATGTACTTTTTTTGGTGCGTTATTTCAGTCCAAGCAACTCCCTTATAACTTCTCCTGCCATAAGCATCCCTGCAACCGGTGGGGTAAATGATATGCTTGCCAAAGTTCTGTCGCCTGTCCTTACAGGCTCCTCTTCAGAATAAACGCATTTAAGATGTGATATTCCTCTTTTTTTGAGTTCTTTTCTCATTACCTTTGCAAGAGGGCATATTCTGGTATCATATATATCCGCCAGTCTGAACATCTCCGGATGAAGCTTGTTGCCTGTTCCCATAGAGGAAATAACCGGTATGCCCCTTTCGCTGCATATTGATATTATCTCTATCTTGGCTGTAACTGTATCGACTGCATCTATCACATAGTCATACTGTGTAAAATTAAATTCATCTGCAGTTTCAGGCAGAAAAAATTTTTTTATTGCATTCACATTGCACTCCGGATTGATATCAAGTATTCTATCTTTCATAACATCAACCTTGCTTTTGCCAACTGTGCTGTGAAGTGCTATTATCTGTCTGTTAATATTGGTTATATCAACAGAGTCTCTGTCGATAATGTCTATATTTCCTATACCTGCTCTTGCAAGAGCTTCTGCTGCAGCACCTCCGACTCCTCCTATTCCAAACACGGCTACATGAAAGGCTTTGAGTCTTTGCATGTTTACTTCACCTATGAGTTTTTCTGTTCTCTGATTCTGATTCATATTTCCTGTTTCCCAAGCTGCCCTATAACTTTGAATATTACATCACTTGAATATCCTTTTGATGATAGTCTTCTGGCTATTTTTGCTGTCATCCTGTCATCAGGTAAGGCGCCGTCTGCCACTTTTGCCGCCTGCTCTATCGCTCTTTCAATTTCATATTCATCAAGGCAGACGCCATATTCTTCTTCATATGAACATATGGCATCTTCTATTGTATTGCTGTCAACTTCTTTGTCGTAAAGCTCATATTTGATGAGTTTCATACCTTTACCCTTTGAAAACCCATAATTTAGATATGCTATAGTATACTGAAAATCATCAAGATAATGAAGCTCTCTCAGTTCTTCTATTGTCTTTTGTATCTCTGGCATTTCAAATCCTTTTTGGATAAGATGTGCCTTCATTTCTCCGCATGTACGGCTCCTGTGCTCAAGATATCTGACTGCAGCTTCTTTAATATTCATAGCATGCTCCTGCAAATGCAACTACACATGAATCTCCCATAGCAGCCCTGAGTTCACATATGGCATCTATCCCTGTGCAGTGAACTGGCATTACTGTTTCAATATGTTCGTTTAATACTTCCCTCACGACTCTGTGTCTGTCATCAGCTGATGCACTGTAAAGATGCATTCCAGCAACAAGACATTTGATTGTTTCATCAGGAAAAATTTCTTTTGCATATCTGAGAACCGGAATCACTCCCTTGTGGCTGCATCCTGAGAATATATACAGTCCATTGCTTTTGCCTGATTCATCCCTGTCTCTGATTATAAGGAACTGTTCATGATCCATGTTGTCAGGCACAAGGCTGCCATCTGCTGATTTTTCATAAAAAAGCTCTGTAAAAACTGTTTCCTCCATATCAGGAATTGTACCGGATATAACTATATCATCGCTTACCTTCAGTATTCCTTTTGTGAATATGAGTCTTGGCAGCAGCTGCTCATATTCTTTGTCTGTCCATCTGATGCCTGTTGTTTCTGATTTAAGGCTGCCATTTTGGAGCTCATAAGTTTTTTTGAATGCATTTTTGTGGACAAAAACCGGTGCTTTGCTGTTAATCCTACAAAATGCAGGGACACCCCCTGTATGGTCATAATGTCCGTGGCTTATCACGCACATGTCAGCCTCTGTCAAATCAACACCCATAAGTGAAGCGTTTCTTGCAAACATGTCAGATGCACCTGTATCAAAAAGAATATTTTTGTCTTCTGCCTTTATATATACAGACAAGCCATGCTCCGCATTGCATGGAGGTCTGTCTGTTTTGTTTTCTGTAAGAAAATATATTTTTATCATTTCATCACCTGCTCCCGCATCACATATTCTGTGTCAGCATCTTTACCTGCTTATTTATGTCCTCTGCTTTGAATACTGATGAGCCTGCTACAACTATATCTGTGCCTGCTGCAAGTATTTCATTAATATTGCCAAGCCCTGCACCTCCGTCAATTTCAATTTCAAAATCAAGACTATGCTGTTTTCTCAGGCTTGCAAGTGTTTTAATCTTATCGAGTGCCGCCGGTATGAATTTCTGCCCTCCAAATCCCGGATTTACTGACATTACAAGTACCAGATCAACATCTGCGAGGATTTCTTCTATCATACATACAGGGGTTGCAGGGTTAATAGATACTCCTGCTTTTATTCCATGTGATTTGATATTCTGAATTGTCCTGTGAAGGTGAATGCATGCTTCCTGATGAACTGTTATATATTCTGTGTTTTCGGTTACAAAATCAGCTATATACATATCCGGATTTTCTATCATCAGATGTACATCAAAGGGAATGCCTGTTTTGCCAAGAAGGCTTTTCATTACAGGAGCTCCAAATGTAATGTTGGGAACAAAATGTCCATCCATTACATCCACATGTATCAGATGTGCTCCCGCTTTTTCGATTTCATTTACCTGTTCTGCCAGTCTTGAAAAGTCTGCTGACAATATTGACGGCGCAAGTTTTGCCATTTCATTTCTCCTTAGTATTTGTTTTTTTTGTTTCTCAATTCTTCAATCTGTGTTTTGTATGATTCATACCTCATCGGGTGGATCCTGCCATCCGCAAGGGCTTTTTTAACCATACATTCCGGTTCTTTGAGGTGTCTGCAATCATCGTAATAACACATGCCTTTGTATCTTGCCATTTCCGGATAATGCAGATAGAGTGTATCCTCATCCACCTCTCTTATGTCAAATGATGTGAATCCCGGAGTATCATATATCATAATATCTCCTACACTGAATATCTCAACATGCCTTGTAGTATGTCTGCCGCGTTTTGTTTTGCGTGAAATTTCACCCATCTGTGCATTTGCATCCGGAAGTATTGCATTCAGTATACTTGATTTGCCGACTCCTGACGGTCCTGCAAATGCGGCTTTTTTGCCTGAAAGCCTTGATTTGAGTTCGTTTATACCCTCTCCTGTCTCAGCACTTACCAAAGCTACCGGATAAATTTTTTCATAAATATCTCTGACAGCTTCGATATCGCCAGGCTTTGCTATGTCAATTTTGTTGATGCATATGATAATGTCTATTGCACGGGCATCTGCCATCACAAGGAACTTATCTATGACAGGAAAATTTGGCTTTGGATGAGATGCCGCCATCACTACAATGAATGTATCAATATTAGCAATCGGAGGCCTTATGAATATGTTTTTGCGTGGAAGTATATCTTCTATTATGCCTTTGCCAGGCTCTGTAATACTTATTTCAACATTATCTCCCACTGCAGGAGTTATTCCTTTGTTTTTGAATATTCCCCTCGCCTTACACTCAATGACTTCGCCTCCACAGCTGATATAGTAAAAGCCTGCAATGCCTTTGATTATTGTTCCATTCATTTGCAATTATTCAACCTCTTCCTCTTCGGGTTGCTCCGGCTGAGGTTCTGGGCCTTTGCTTACTGTAATACCTACAGATGTACCCTCTGTAAGTGCTGTACCGCTGCTGTATTGCTGCTCTATCACCTGTCCTGATGGATAGTCATCGCTGTATCCGTATGTGACATTGCCTACTTTGAGACCCGCCGCTTCTATTTCTGCTTTGGCAGCATCAAGTGATTTGCCCAAAAGTCCAGGCATTGTGATTTCTTTTACAGTTCTTTCTTTTGCTATTACTATTGACACAGCCTGTGAGCTTTCTGCTTCTGTCCCTGCATCAGGGCTCTGCCTTATGACTGTCCCTTCAGCAGAATCACTTTCTTCTTCGGTTACACTTCCAAGAGTGAATCCCTTTGCCTCAAGCGTTGCTCTTGCCTGTTCTGTCGTTTGACCTATTACGCTTGGCACTGTTTCAACACCTGAACCTTTGCTTATATTCACTCTGATGACTTTGCCTTTTTTGACTTTCATATCTGCTTTTGGTGATTGAGAAACTATCTTGCCTTCATCATATTCATCGCTGAAAACTTCGTTGCCCATTTCTATTTCAAGTCCGAGTTCTGTAAGCTCTGCTTCAGCTTCCTCGTATGTCATATTCGTAAGATCCGGTACCTTGACTTCGTTTTTGTCACCCCCGCCAAATACAAGTATGCCAACAATTATAAGGGCTACTGCCGCCACAGCTGCTCCGATTATAATCGGGAGTTTTTTGTTTCCGCTTTTGTGAGGCTGCTGTTCCTGAAGTTTTTGTCTGTGCTGTTCTGATTGTTTTTCGTGTCTTTCTTCTCTTTTTTCTGGTGCGATTGCAGCTTCTCCAACAACTCTTGATACCATTTCTATGTTGTCAAGTTCTCTGATAAGTTCATCTACTGTGGCAAATCTGTTGACCTGAACTTTGTCTGTTGCTTTGAGAATTATGTTTTCAAGTCTTGGCGGTATCCCCGAAACAAAATATGACGGCGGAGTCATAGGATCATTTATATGCATCAGTGCTACTGCAACAGGTGAGTCAGCATCAAATGGCACTCTGCCTGTCAACATCTCATACATAACTATGCCCAGCGAATATATGTCTGATTTGGCATCAACATATCCTCCTCTTGCCTGTTCCGGTGAAAAATAGTGGACAGACCCCATAACCATGTCATCACCTGTGGTTTTTTTCATAATTGTCGATTCTGAAATTGCTTTGGCAATCCCAAAGTCCGCGATTTTGGCGACTCCATCTCTGGTCATAAGTATGTTGTGAGGTTTAATATCTCTGTGTATTATATTGTTTTTGTGTGCAAATGAAAGACCTGCCGCAATCTGCCTTGTTATGTTTATAACTTTTTTGTATGGCATTGGAGCTTCTTCGTCTATCATATCTGCAAGGGTCATTCCCTCTATCAGTTCCATTACGATATAGTGTATATTGCCTTCTCTGCCTACGTCATATATATTTACTATATTGGGATGCGAAAGGCTTGCTGCAGCCTGTGACTCTCTTCTGAAATTGTCTATCACCTTTACATCTTTGGTGTATTCAGGCTTCAGAATTTTAATTGCAACGTAGCGATTTAAAAGTCTGCATCTTGCCTTATAGACAATTGCCATACCTCCGTCGCCTATTTTTTCTATCAGTTCATATCTACCTGCAAGTAATTTTACGCTCATTGGTTCCTCCTAAATTTTCAGGCAGATAACCGTAATATTATCTGTCCCTCCCGATTTGTTTGCTTCATCGACCAGCTGTAATGCCATTTCTGACATCGCAAGTCCGTCGCTGCTTAAAATCTCTGTTATCAGAGGTTCTTGCACTTCCCCAAATAACCCGTCTGTACACAGAAGGATAATATCGTTTTCTTTGAGTTTAACCTGTTTAAAATCAGGCAAAACGGTTTCTTCTGCGCCAAGTGCTCTTGTAATCATGTGGCGCTTTTCGTGCTCTGCCGCTTCTTCAGTCGATATAATTCCGGCTTTCACAAGAGCATTAACATATGTATGATCCTCTGTAATCTGTGTCAGTGTGCCATTTCTGCATATGTATGCCCTGCTGTCACCAACATGTGCTATGTAAGCATATCCATCTCTTATGCAACATACTACTACAGTCGTCGCCATGCCGCTATTTTCATCTGTCCTGTCCGCTTTTTTGTATATTATATCATTGGCTTTTGAGAGGCATTCTGTAAAATATGCTTTTACCTGCATCGGTGTAGCATTCTCTTCAAGAAGGTTGGCATGAACAAACTGCGTAATTTCATAAACAGCAGTACGCGATGCGATTTCACCGCCGAGATTGCCTCCAACACCGTCAGCAACTACGTAAACGTTGTGTTCAGGGATGATAAAACAGGCATCTTCATTATGGCTTCTCACCTGTCCTTTGTGAGTCTTAAATCCTATCTGTAACATATCATCTCCACCTGTTAATTGTTTGTAACTGTCTTTATTCTTCTCATTTTGCATATAAAGAATCCATCAGTGCCGTCAACATTAGGGAACAGCTGTATTCTTTCAATTTCTTCAAATTCTTTGAATCTGTTAAGAAAATCGTTTACAACTCTGTCGTTTTCGTAATGATTGATAGTACATGTACTGTAAAGAAGTATCCCGCCCGGCTTGACATAATGAGCCGATGCTTCAAGAATTGTTCTTTGTTTGATAGGCAGGGTTTCCATTTCAGAGTCCATATTTTTGTACTTGATTTCAGGCTTTCTGCGTATTACTCCAAGACCTGAACATGGCACATCAACAAGCACTCTGTCAGCCTTGCCTATCATCGATGAATCAACCCTTGTTGCATCCCAGGTCCTTGTTTTGACTATTTCGACACCAAGTCTTTTGGCTTCTTTATCAATTATATCAAGTTTGCGTTTGTATATGTCTGATGCTATGATAAGGCCTTTGTTGTCCATTCTCTCTGCAATGGCAAATGTCTTGCCTCCCGGTGCCGCACATACATCCATTATCAGATCTCCCTTTTGCGGATCAAGCTTTTCACTTGTAAGCATTGAGGCCTCGTCCTGCACTGAAAAATATCCATGTTTGTATATGACATTGTTAAGAAGTCCACTGCCTTTGACATGAATTGCATTTTTGCAAAGACTGCCTTCTTTTGTTTCGAAGCCTTTTTCATTGAGTCTTCTGATAAGATCAGGCTTCATTGTCTTGAGCCAGTTCATTCTGATTGTAACATCAGGAGTTTCATTGCCTGCAGCAAGAAGCTCTTCAACAAAATCTATATCATACCTTTCAAGCCACAGTCTGATTATCCACGGTTCATATGAATATTTGATTGAAAGGTATTTAATCTCATCTTCTGTCCTGTCCGGAAGCTTGATTGTATATTTTTCTTTGATATACGTCCTGAGCACACCGTTAATAAAGCCCTGCCTGCCTTTGCAGAATTTTTTAGCAAGATTAACGCTCTCATTTACTGCAGCGTATTCAGGTACCTTGTCCATATATCCAAGCTGATATATACCCATTCTCAGCACCACCAGGTCACTGGTTTTGACCTTGGCAGCTCCTGTTGGAACCAGTTTATCTATTATATAGTCAAGAAGCAGTTTGTTTTCAAGCACTCCATAGACAAGTTCCCTCACAAAAGCAGGTGAAGGAGGATTAGTTACAATGATATTGTGGTTCAGTGCAAGGTTTGAAAAAGATTTTTTGGTTTCAATATCCATCAGTGTGTTATAAGCTGCTTTTCTGTTGGTATCCATCAGTCACGCCCCCTTATCAGTAATAATCTTATCAGTTGCATTAGTGCCGCCGCAAGGGCTGCAAGATATGTCATCGCTGCCGCTGACAATACTTTTTTGGCAAAGCGCTTTTCCTCCGGATATACTATACCAAGCGACTCAATCTGAGCCAGCGCCCGCCTGCTTGCATTAAATTCCACAGGCAGTGTAACCGCATGAAATGCAACTACTGCCGCAAACAGCACAATTCCTATTGTAAATATCAGATTACCCTCATATATCCTTCCTGCACTTTCAATGATAATTCCAAGGATTATCGCAGGCCATGCAAGCTTGGATGATATGTTGACAACAGGTATTATCGCGCCCCTTATTTTAATGGGCACATATCCTTGCGCATGCTGCAGTGCATGTCCCACCTCGTGAGCTGCCACTGCAACAGATGCTATTGAATTTCCTTCTGCAACTGCAGATGAAAGTCTCAGAACTTTTTTGGTTGGATCATAATGGTCTGTCAGGCTGCCTGAGATAACTTCAATCGGAACATCAATACCGTTTGCTCTCATTATTTGCTGTGCCGCCTGCACACCTGTAATTCCTCTTGCTGTTCTGACATTTGAATATTTACTGTAGGTTCTGCTTACCTTTGCCTGTGCATATATTGTGAATATGATTACAGGCACCAGCAATATTATTGTCCAGTCGTAATACATAAATTTCTCCTTTATCCAAGCACTGTGCCTGTTTCTATTTTGTTTCCTCTAATGAAATCTTTCACTTGCATCCTGCGTTTGCCCGGCATCTGGACCACCTGTGCATTGAGAAGTTTCCCTCCAGCCGATATTTCAATGCCATCATCAGAAACCTTTACAACCGTCCCTGCAGGCATGCTGCAAGGAGTATCCATCACTTCAGCCTGCCATATTTTGAATGTCTCACCGTTATACAAAGTAAATGCACTCAGGGCTCTTATCTGTCTTGCAATTTCTTCAGGAGGCCTGTCAAAATCTATGCGCCCGTCTTCTTTGAATATCATAGGAGCATATGTTGAGAGTGAATCATCCTGTCTGACAGGTTCGGGCGGATTGCCTGCTGCGAGCATATCAAGAAACTTTACAATAAGGTGTGCGCCTATATCTGCAAGCTCATCATGAAGCTCATCTGCTGTTTTAAGGCCTATATCACATTCCTGTTTTAATAGCATGTCGCCTGTATCAAGACCTTTTTCCATTTGCATTATTGTGACTCCTGTTTTGTCATCACCTGCAAGGATTGCTCTTTGTATAGGTGCCGCACCTCTGTGTCTTGGCAGAAGTGATGCATGAATATTGATGCATCCGTATTTCGGAAGCTTCAGAATCTCTTCCGGAAGTATCTGACCGTAGGCTGCAACAATTATAACATCAGGTGCATATTCTTCAACAGTTTTAAGAAATCCTCTGTCTCCTTTGACTTTTTCAGGCTGAAGTACAGGGATGCCAAGCTCAATCGCCTTTGTCTTGACAGGTGTGAATAATATTTTTTTGCCCCTGTTTCGTGCCTTGTCCTGCTTGGTTACAACATATCCGATTTCATATCCCGCCTCTGCGATGGCTGCAAGAGAGCCCACTGCAAAATCGGGAGTTCCCATATATACTATCTTCATTTACTGTTCCTCTGATTCAGCGGCACTTCTGATATTTCGTGCCTTGTCAATATAGAGTATACCTTCGAGATGATCAAATTCATGACATGTAACAACAGCATCGAATTCCTCAAGCTCTAAAGTAAACTCATCTCCGTTTCTGTCAAGTGCTTTGATTTTAACGTATTCAGGTCTTGTAACATCACCTATGAGACCCGGAACTGAAAGGCATCCTTCTGCACCTGTCTGCTCGCCTCTTACTTCAATGATTTCAGGATTTATAAATTCCAGAACCTTGCCCGGCTCAGCTTCTGTTACAAAAATCCTTCTCATAATACCTACCTGGGGAGCTGCGATTCCAACTCCGCTTTCTTCTCTCATGGTCTCAAGCATATCATCAAGAAGTACTCTGGTTCTGTCAGTTATTTTGTCTACTTCTCTGCAATGCTTTCTCAATATCTCATCGCCTTCTACTACAATATTTCTTAGTGCCATTTTGCCCTCCGTTAAATAAAGCTGTATGGGTTTATGTCTATTCCCACATTTACTTTGGTTTTTGTGTCGTTGTTTTCTCTGTTAAGTTTATCTAAAGCTCCAAGGAAAAGCCCTCGTTTCCCTTTGGGGCATTTAATCATCATATGATATCTGTACGTCTCTCCGATTTTATTTACAGGTGCCGGCTGCGGTCTGTAAATAAATCCTTCATGTATCATTCTGTTAAGGTTCGCATGCCATCTGTCAGCTTCCTTTGCAGCCAATGCTTCGTTTTTTCCTGAAAATATAAGGCGAATCAAATCATAATAAGGCGGATAACCCATAAGTTCTCTGAGTTTTAACTCTTCTCTGCAAAAGGCTTCGTAATCATGCTCTGCAGCTGCTTTGACTGCATAGTTTTCGGGAGAAAAAGTCTGTATTACAACCTCGCCCTGAAACTCTCCTCTGCCAGCCCTGCCTGCTGCCTGCGTTATAAGCTGGAATGTCCTCTCAGGTGCTCTGAAATCAGGTATGTTAAGGGAGCTGTCTGCCGATATAATTCCCACAAGTCCCACATTGTCAAAATCAAGTCCTTTTGCAATAAGCTGCGTGCCCATAAGTATATCTGTCTGGTGCTTTGAAAATGATTTCAGTACTCTGTCCATAACGCCTGCATGCCTTGCACTGTCCATATCAAGTCTTGCATACGTGGTCCCCGGAAAAAGTCTTTCGATTTCCTCTTCGAGCTTCTGTGTGCCTGCGCCCTGCATCTTGAGAGATCTGTTCCCACACTCAGGGCATATGTCCGTCACAGGCTCTTTGTGTCCGCAAAAATGACAGTAAAGCCCGTTTATGTCTCTATGATATGTAAGGCTTATGCCACACACAGGGCATTTCATCACATGGCCGCATTCCCTGCATGATATATATGTTGAAAAACCTCTCCTGTTCAGGAGTAAAATGATCTGTCTTCCATTGGACAGGTTATCATTCATCCGATCATAAAGCTCTCTGCTCAAAATACTGGAATTGCCGTTTCGAAGCTCATCACTCATATCTACAATATCAATACGGGGCAAAGGATTCTGGTTGAATCTTGTCTTCATTTCTATTTTGTGATAGATTCCCTCATCTGCTCTATGTATTGATACAACAGATGGCGTGGCACTTCCAAGCACTACGATACCTCCGTAATATCCTGCTCTTTTGATTGCCACCTCAAGCGTCTCGTATCTGGGAGTCATATCTGATTTGTATGTTGATTCATGCTCCTCATCAAGAATTACAATCCCGATATTTTCAAGGGGGGCAAATACTGCTGATCGTGCACCTATCACTATTCTGACGCTGCCGCTTTTGATTCTCTGCCACTGAACATACCTCTGAGGCCTGCTCATACGGCTGTGCATTATTGCAATCATGTCACTGCCGAAATGTTTTTCAAACCGGTCTATAATCTGCCCTGTCAGTGAAATCTCAGGTACCATCATTATCGCTGTCCCGCCTGAATTCAAAACCTGCTCTATTGCCTGTATATATACTTCTGTCTTGCCACTTGATGTAACACCGTGAACAAGAAATATTCCATGTTTCCTGTTTTCGATATATGGTTTGAGTCTGCCAAGTGCAAACTCCTGCTCAGTCGTAAGAACTTTTGAGTCTGGCTGAGGTAAAACAGTTTGCTTTTGTTTGAGCTCTCTCTTTGGTGGTCCTCCCGGCGGAGTAAAGCATTTAACACCGTCTATATATTTGACAAGATAGCGCTTTTTCATCCATTTGCAAGTCTCTATCATTTCCTCATTCAGGCAGATGTTTTTGTCTGTATGATCAACTTCCCGGAATTTAAGGTTCCTGTCATCTTCGTCTCTGATGTCAAATATATATCCTTCTCTTAAAGTTTTGCTTCTGGCAAATGGCAGATATACCTTCTGGCCTATGATTGCATCTTCGTCTTTGCAAAGGTATGTATAAAAACTGTCAGTATTCTGGCTTTTGTTGTCAATTACAATGTCTACATATTTCATTGCATCTACAACAGGAATATATTGTGCTTACTGCATTCAAGATTCATATCATCCGGCCATACGGAAACCTGAACCTCTCCTATATGAGCCTTGCGCAGGAAAAACATGCACAGTCTGCTCTGGCCTATGCCTCCACCTATGCTGTAAGGGAGTTCTCTGTTTAATATTGCTTTGTGGAAAGGCATATCTTTGCGGTCTTCTTTACCTGCAATCGCAAGCTGTTTTGCCATTGCATCCTCGTCAACTCTGATACCCATTGAGGATATTTCAAATGCCATTCCCAGCACTTCATTCCATAAAATTATATCACCGTTAAGTTCCCAGTCATCATAATCGGGCGCCCTGCCGTCATGCTTCTTGCCAGACTTCAGAGCTCCGCCTATTTTCATGATGAATACTGCTCTTTTCTCCTCGGCTATGAGGTTTTCTCTTTCTTTTGGGGTTTTGTCAGGCCATCTGTCCTCTAATTCCTGAGTTGTAACGAATGTGATTTCGTTTGGCAGCTCTGTCTGAATGTCTCTGTAGAGCCTGTTGACATAGTCTCCGAGATTTTTGAGTGCATTGTAAATTGTTGTAACTGTCTCCCTCAAATATTCTTCTGTTCTCTGCTCTTTGGTTATGACCTTTTCCCAGTCCCACTGGTCAACGTAAATGGAATGCAGGTTGTCAAGTTCTTCATCTCTTCTGATGGCATTCATATCTGTATATATGCCTTTTCCGGCTGGTATAACGTATTTACCGAGAGCCATACGCTTCCATTTGGCAAGTGACTGCACTATTTCAACTTTCTGCTCATCCATGTCTTTGATTGTAAACTGTACGGTTCTCTCAACCCCATTGAGATTATCATTAAGTCCACTTTCGGGTATTACAAAAAGCGGTGCTGAAACACGTCTGAGTGAAAGACCATATGCCAGCTCCTGCTGAAAAAAGTCTTTGATTTTTTTGATTGCCCTTTGTGACTCCATATAGTCAACAGCCGGCATATAGCCTTCAGGAATAATTAATTTTGACATTGAATGTCCTCCTCTGGTTGTAAGTTATAATTTATCTTCTGAATCAGGTTTATCAAACCATCGTGAAAATCTGCAGCCGCAGTAATTTTGTCTATATAATCCAAACTTCTTTGACAGCTCTATGCTTCTTTGAAAACCTGCTTTCTTTTTGAAGTCCATATCAAGAAAACCTATGCCGTAGTCGTCTGCGATTTCTTTGCCTATCTGTGATATGAGAGTGTAGTTCTTGTGCGGGCTTACAGTCAGCGTGGTTGCAAAAAAATCATATCCGCCTGCCTTTGCTCTGCGGGCCGTCTCTTCAAGGCGCAATCTGAAACACACACTGCATCTTTCTCCTCCCTCCGGTTCATCTTCAAGGCCTCTAACGCTGCATAAAAATGAATCGGGTCTGTAAGTGCCTTCAATAAGCCCTATCCTGTCAATGATAAACATGCTGCCACCGTTGAATCTGCCTACAACAGTTCTCTGGGCATCAAGTCTGAGTTCATACTCTTCCTTCTCTGTAATATTGGGGTTATAAAAGAATACCGTAATATTGTAATCTGAAAGCAGCCTTTCGATTACAGCCGTACTGCATGGGCCGCAGCAGCTGTGGAGAAGTACAGATGGTCTTTCAAGTTTGAAATTCATATCTGTACTGCACTCACTGCAGTTAACAGTTCCCATATTTATCTGCATTCCTGTCTCTGTAAATTTTTTCATTGTAACCCCTTGAATCTGTTGCTTTATAAACATAGTCATTATATCACAGATACGGTTTCAAAGGAATATTCCCATCAAAAAAAACAAAAAAGCAACCGAAGCTGCTCTACATTGTTTCAGGTTGTTTTTTTGTTAAACATGTTCACATTGCTTTCTCTTCTTCAAGATGTGATGTGCAGTTCGGGCACCTTGTTGCTTCAATTGCAATTTCACTTTTGCAAAACGGGCATTCTTTGGTAGTTGGTTTTTCTTCCACCTGTTTTTTGCCAAGAGATGATATACGGTTCATTGCTCTGATTATGACGAAAAGCACCAGTGCTATAAGCAGGAAATTTATAACCGCCATTATAAAGTTACCATAAGCAAAGGTAGCTCCGAATATTGAAATACTCAGATCCGAAAAATTAACTTTAACCAGGAGCCCGAGCAATGGCGAAATCAAATCATCAACAAGTGATGTCACTATGGCTGTAAATGCGGCACCTATGATGATACCTACGGCCATATCCATCACATTGCCTCTCATTGCAAATTTTTTAAATTCACTCCAAAATGTTTTCATTTTATCAATCCTCCTTTAATTCCTGCACTTTGCCAATGCATTTTTTGCATACGATATATCCGACAGTCATATCTATCGCATACATCGTCAGATAAACACCTGTGACAAATTTTGCGTGTTTTTTGTAGTTCCAGTCTCTGAAAAAGTTTTTCATAAAAATTCTCTCCTTCGGTTTATAGCCCTATATTTCCCACTGATATTTTTTGATATCAACATGGTTTTCGTCTTTTAGTTCCACGCCTTCATCCAAAAGCAGCTGTTTTTGCATATCCCATCCCGGAGCAAACCTGCCTGCATGGTTTACTACTCTGTGGCACGGATAATCGCCGTAAAGCTCTGCCATGGACAGAACTCTGCCCACAAGCCTTGAGTTTTTTTCTCTGCCTGTAAGTCTTGCAATCTGCCCGTAGGTCGCGACATTACCTTCGGGGATTTCCTCAACCACAGACAGTATCTCATATATCAGATCATCGTTAAGAATTCTACTCATATCATATAATTATTTAGACAGTACGTCTACAAGCTCCAGCATGCACGGATCTATTTCTTTTGTAATCTGAAGTGCCTCCGAAAGAGGCAATGTTGTAATTTTGTTTCCGACAATACCTATGGCGCTGCTGTCTGCATCATCATAAAGCAGTTCTACAGCTTTTGCTCCTGTAAGTGTTGCAAGTATTCTGTCATCAGCTGTCGGGCTACCACCGCGCTGCAAATATGAAAGCACTACCATCCTGGTTTCCTTGCCTGTGATTTCAGATATTCTGTCTGCTACCTCCTGCGAAGTAAGCCTGGAGCCCTCCGCCTTGATGATTATGCTGTGCTTCTTGCCTCTGGCTCTGCCCTCAAGTATCTTCCTGCAGACATCACCTATATCGTAATCCCTTTCGGGAATCATAACAAATTCCGCACCTCCCGCAAGACCTGCGTGAAGTGCAATATCTCCACAGTCTCTGCCCATAACCTCGACAAGAGTTGTCCTGCCATGAGAAGAAGATGTGTCCCTCAGTTTCGATATGTCATCAATTACCGTATTTACTGCTGTATCAAAGCCTATGGTATAGTCTGTATAGCCCAAATCATTATCGATAGTACCGGGTATTCCCATGATCTTAATACCTCTTTTGTCAAGTTCAAGTGCTCCTGTAAGTGAGCCGTTGCCGCCTATAACTGCAAGTCCCTCTATACCGAAAGCCTCAAGAACAGATACGGCCTTGTCCTGTCCCCTGGATGTCATAAATCTCTCACTTCTTGCGGTTCCAAGCACTGTCCCGCCTCTGTGTATAATTCCGCCAACAGAAGCTCTGTCCATCTCCCGTATGTCGCCGTCAATCAGACCTTCATAGCCCCTGTTGATGCCATAAACGCTCATACCTCTGTCAATGCCGCATCTTACGACAGCCCTTATTGCAGCATTCATTCCCGGAGAATCACCACCGCTTGTCAGGACACCTATTTTTTTCATCTCTATCCCTCCTTGAAATTCTCTTCACCAACAATCCGGATTATTGCTTCTTTGAATTCATCAGAAAGCTCTACCCACATATCAGGCTTTGCCCTATATATTTTGCCGTTTGCATATATGATTACAGGTGTATTTCCTTTGTGGCCTGTTATTTCCCGGTTTACTCTGGCAAGTCCGTTTTCTTCTGTTTCCGGTATTCTGATTTTTATCTGTTTTGACGCTTCTGCAGCGGTTTTGATATCTGTAACTGTATCTGCAATCACTTTCGGAGCTTCATCCTCTTTGAAATTCAGTTTTCCCTTTACTACCACAATGCTGTCTTCTTTAATGAAACTTGCACATTTTTCATACACATTCGGGAAAACAATAACTTCAAACAAACCATATATGTCTTCAATATCAACAAATGCCATACGTTTGTTGTTTTTTGTAGTGAGCATTTTTTTGCCCGAAATAATACCTGCCATGGTAACTTTCATTCCATCTGTGATATTGCCGGCTTCAGCTTCATCACTGTCGAGGCTGTCACTTGTATGAGTCACCAGTTTTTTTATACGCTCTTTATATTCATTGAGTGGATGCCATGTCAGATATACTCCAAGCATTTCCTTTTCCATTGCTGCAATTATCTCCTTAGGGAAATTGTTTATTTCAGGCATCCTTCCCGTCAGGTTTCCTGCTTCTGTTTCTTCTTCATTCATTTGAAAAAGCGACATTTGCCCTTCTATGGTTTTACGTGCAATATTTTGTGCTGACTCTATAGCACTTTCATATACTGCAAGGAGCTGCGCTCTGTTTTGATTGATACAATCAAATGCTCCCGATTTAATCAGTGATTCTATAGCTTTTTTGTTTACTGCATGTATATCAAGATTCTCTATGAATTTATATATATCAGACGCTCTGCCTTTTTCTTCTCTTGCTTTGATTATTTCTTTGATTACGCCTTCACCGACATTTTTGACAGCCATCATACCGAATCTGATTTTGCCGTTCTCGACTGTAAATTTCATATGGCTGTCGAGTACACTTGGAGGAAGCACTTCAATGCCCATCTCAGTACAATTTTTCATGTATTTTGCAATATGCGCCGGTTCACCCATGACGCTGGTCATAAGCGCGGCCATAAATTCCACAGGATAATGCGTCTTGAGATATGCTGTTTCATAACCCAATACAGCATATGCCGCAGCATGAGATTTATTAAATGCATACTCTGCGAATGTAACCATCTGACTGTAGATTTCTTCTGCCGCCTGCTCAGGTACGCCGTTTCTTACGCATCCAAGTATATCAATGCTTCCATCCTCATTATCCCTGCCATATATGAAATTCTGCTTTTCTTCAAGCATCACGTCCATTTTTTTCTTGCCCATGGCTCGTCTTACAAGATCCGAACGGCCGTAAGTATATCCTGCCAGGTCTCTTACTATCTGCATTACCTGTTCCTGATATACAAGGCATCCATATGTCACAGAAAGTATCGGTTCAAGTTTTTTATCTATATATTTGATTTTTTCCGGGTTTTTTTTGTTTTCGATATATGTAGGGATAGATCCCATAGGTCCCGGTCTGTAAAGAGATATTCCCGCAACTATATCCTCAAAACAGTCAGGATGCAGATTCTTCATGAATTGTGTCATGCCTGCTGATTCAAGCTGAAATACGCCTTGCGTATTTCCTGATGCTATCAGTTCGTATACTGCAGGATCATCGTAATCCATAGATGAGAAATCTATATCTATCCCATGATTTGCTTTTATCATTTCAAGGGCGTCTCTTATGACCGTAAGGTTTCTAAGTCCAAGAAAGTCCATTTTGAGAAGTCCAAGTTCCTCTATGGTCGTCATGGGAAACTGGGTGGATACTCCTTTTTCGGCCAAATAAAGGGGTACGTATTCGTTAATGCTTTTTTTGGATATAACTACTCCTGCAGCATGGGTTGATGCGTGTCTTGGCATACCTTCAAGTGCTTTTGACATATCTAAAACCTTTGCTACTGTAGGATTTGATTCGTACATTTTTTGAAGGTCAGAATTAAGCTCAAGAGCCTTGTCAATAGTCATCTTCGGGTCGGCGGGCACAGCCTTTGCAATGGCATCCGTCTCACCATAGCTGACATTAAGTGCCCTGCCTACGTCTCTGATTGCGGCTTTAGCCTTCATGGTTCCAAAGGTTATTATCTGTGCCACTTTATCTTTACCGTATTTTGATATAACATAGTCTATAACCTCGTGCCTTCTCTCATAACAGAAATCTATATCAATATCCGGCATACTTACTCTTTCGGGGTTCAAAAACCTCTCGAATATGAGTCCGTATTTAATCGGATCTATATCTGTTATCTTGAGCACATAGGACACAATACTGCCTGCAGCTGACCCTCTGCCGGGCCCCACCATTATGCCGTTTTCTTTGGCATAATTAATGAAATCCCACACTATGAGGAAGTATTCAACATAACCCATCTGATTTATAACGGAAAGTTCGTAGTCAAGTCTTTCTCTGAGGTTTTCGGCCTCATCCCCGTATCTTTCTTTTAATCCGGCATCACAGAGTTCATCAAGATACTGACTTGCCGTTTTGCCTCCGGGCACGTCAAATTCAGGCAGATGAAGTTCTCCGAAAGTAAACTCCACATTGCATCTTTCAGCTATTATTTCTGTATTGTCACAGGCTCCTTCCACTCCGGCAAACAGGCTTCGCATTTCTTTTTCGCTTTTGAGATAAAACTCATCGTTTGGAAATTTCATTCTGTCTGCATCATCAATTGTAGACAGCGTCTGTATGCACAAAAGCACATCCTGAGCTTTGGCGTCCTCCTGATTGACATAATGCACATCGTTTGTTGCAACCATGGGAACATCAAGCTCCTGCGACAGCCTTTTGATATCAGAAAGTATCGCAGCCTCCTCTTCAAGGCCCTGATTCTGAACTTCAAGATAAAAATTGTCTCTGCCGAATATTTCTATAAGGTTGAGGGCTTCTGTCCTGGCTGCATTATAATTTTTTTGTATGAGAAACCTCTGAATATTTCCTGCAAGGCACGCTGAAAGAGCGATGATTCCATCGCTGTGCCTGCGAAGCAGCTCCTTGTCTACTCTCGGCTTGTAGTAAAAACCTCTGGTATAACTTTCAGAAACTATTTTGATCAGATTATGATATCCGGTATCATTCTTTGCAAGCAATACAAGATGACCCTGATGTTTATCTTTTTCGGCATCCTTGTCATCCATGGTTCTTGCCGCAGTATACACCTCACAGCCTATTATAGGTTTTATTCCATTTTTGATGCACTCTCTGTAAAACTCAATCACACCGAACATTACTCCATGATCTGTAATCGCAAGAGAGGTCATTCCAAGCTCTTTTGCTTTTGCCACGACATCTTTGATTCTGGCGGCTCCGTCAAGGAGACTGTATTCAGTATGCACATGAAGGTGTGTAAATCCCATATATGTTCCTCTTTATATTATTTGTTTCGGTATAAATCTATATGCTGTATATCCTATTGCGATTCCTATCAGTGCACCTCCTATGACATCTGTAGGAAAATGCACATAAAGATAAAGCCTTGAAAAAGCTATGAGTGCTGCCAGAGGCACTGCGCCAAATGCGAATTTACTGTTTTCGAGGGTAAGCACTGTCGCACATGCTGCTGACGAAAGCGTATGCCCTGACGGAAATGAATAATCATCCGGCACTCCTATAAGCATATTAAAATCCTCATTTATCCAGCATGGCCTTGGTCTTGCAATGATGTTTTTGAGAAACAAATTACCTATGACAACTCCTGCTATCAGGCTTATCACCATGATGATACCGCATTTGCGGTATTGTTTGGTGCATATCATTACAAATGCGATTGCAAGCCATATGATGCCTTTGCTTCCCAGCCTTGTAACAACCGGCATCGTGCTATCCAAGAATCCGCACGACAAACTGTCATGCAGCCAGTTGAGCACTGTGAAATCAATATTCGTAATATAATCCATAAATCTCTTTGCTCTACTCCCGCACAGCTATATGCATACCTTTTCGAGCTTTGTTTCTATCTCATCAAGAGGCAGTCTCTCGAGTTCGCATACACCTATATCTCTTGGTATAACTATTACAACAAAATCTCCGCCTTTTTTCTTGTCTACAGCCGCATAAGGTGCCAGCTCTTCTGCTGTAAAATCGATATCTGTCATATCAAAGCCGCATTTTTCAAATGTGCTTTTGATCCTCTGAAGGCATGGTGTATCAAATATCTTACCCATTGCGATTATCCCTGATGCCACTGCATCTCCATGTGAAATCGAATATCCGCTTGCAGCTTCTATCGCATTTCCGATTGTATGTCCGAGATTGAGCATTTTGCGTATATGCTGGTCATATACGTCTTTTTCGACGTATTCTGTTTTGAGTTCTATGCATTTGCCTATAATATCTTCCAGGTTGTCTCTGTCTATGCCATTTTCAAACATGGAGAAAAGCTCATTTCCCGATATGATACCATACTTGATTGCTTCTGCAAGCCCATCTCTGAACAGTTCATCAGGCAAAGTGTCAAGCGTGTCAACATCACACAACACAAGACTTGGCATCCAGAAGGTTCCAACCATATCTCTTCCCGCAGATGTTATAATTTCGTTTTTGCCTCCTATTGCCGCATCTATCATAGCAAGCATAGTAGTAGGAATCTGTATGAATTCTATGCCTCTCATATATGTTGATGCTGCAAAACCTGCTATATCTCCTGCAACACCACCTCCAAGTGCAACTATAAGATCGGTTCTGTCAAATTCTTTTTCGCTCATCACCTGATATACGCTCTCTATAAGGTCAGGATTTTTACTCTGCTCTCCTGATGCAAATACAAATCTGTACTGCTCAAAGCCTTCTTCTTCGAGGCTCGCAGCAACTGTATCACCATAAATCTCATCGACTTCATCATCGGTTATAATAAGTACGCTGCATGGTTCATGCACCCATTTTATATATTTGCCGCAATCATGGAGAAGATCTCTTCCTATTGCTATTTTGTGCGGCCTTAATACGTTCATATCTATTGTAAGCATCAACTCGCCTCCCTGTTATTTAATATATCTATATCATTTTACCACAAAGAGGCTTCAAAGGACAGAAAAAAAGACAGCCCCGAAACGAAGCCGTCTTCCATAAATAAAGGAAAGTGAAAATGAAATTGTATTTTGTCTACAGTTATTATTATACATACGTATATGTCTTCTTTGCGTACTGAATGTGAAGAATTTGTAAAGAATCGCTTATGCAATCACTCTGTTTCACCGTTTTGGATTCTTACTGCAAGCTCTGAAAGGTATTCCCACCTTTCCATTTTTTCTATCAGCTGCATATCAAGCAGATCCTTTTGCTCTGACAGTGCAGACAGTTTTTCAAAATCAGAAGAATATTTGACCATCTCCTCTTCAATATTTTTGATTTCATTTTCGATTTGTCCTATATCATCCTCTATGGTTTCATACTCTCTCTGCTCTTTGTATGAAAACCTGAGTTTTTTGGGACTTTGGTTTCTGCCGTCAGGTTTTTTGCCTAATGCCCCGACTTTATTCCTTTTATTATCTGCTGATTCCTTTTGCCTGCTTTCTCTGTCATTTGCATAATTACTGTATCCACCAATACAATGACGGATATTTCCGTCCTCTTCAAATCCGAATGTCCTCACAGCAAGCCTGTCAAGAAAATATCTGTCATGAGATACCATAATGACAGCTCCATGAAAGCTGTCAAGATAATCCTCCAAAACCGCCAGTGTATCTATATCAAGATCGTTGGTCGGCTCGTCAAACACAAGCACATTTGGAGCCTGCATAAGTATACTCAAAAGATAAAGCCTGCGTTTTTCTCCTCCTGAAAGCCTGCCTATCCGCACACTGTGCATATGTGGAGGAAAAAGAAATCTTTCAAGCATCTGTGATGCCGAAAGGTACCCGTCATCGGTTTTTATATTATCGGAAATCTCCTCTATATATTTGATTATTCTTTTTTCGGGGTCAAGCTGTGTGCTTTCCTGCGAGAAATACCCTATCTTTACAGTCTCACCGATTTCTATGCTGCCGCTGTCTGGCATTTCCTGTCCCGTCAGAATCCGAATCAGTGTTGTTTTGCCGCAGCCGTTTGGTCCTACAATACCTATGCGGTCATTTCTGAGCACCGTATATGAGAAATCTCTAAAAAGTATTCTTCCCCCATATCCTTTGGTTATATTTCTGATTTCGATTATTTTTTTGCCCAGGCGGGAACTTGATGTCCCTATTTCAAGGCGGGGATCCTCCGGTTTTGGTCTGTTTTGCTCAAGCTGCCTGAATCTTTCTATTCTGCCCCTGGCCTTAGTTGTTCTTGCGGGAGCTGACCATCTTATCCATCGCAATTCTTTTTTGTATATTGCAGCTCTTTTTCTTTCACTGGCAAGGCTCATTTCATGGCGTTCTGATTTCATCTGCAGATACCTGTCGTAATTGCCCTCATATGTAACCAGCCTGCCGTTTTCGATTTCACATATTTTATCTGTGACCCTCTCAAGAAAATACCTGTCATGAGTTATCATAAACACGGCCCCTCTGTACAGTATTAGCTGTTCTTCAAGCCATTCAATTATATCACTGTCCATATGATTTGTAGGCTCGTCAAGTATAAGGAGGTTGGATTCTTTGACCATTGTCCCGGCAAGCGCCACACGTTTTCTTTCTCCACCCGAAAGAGCTGACATGCTTTTGCCATGTTCTTTCATTCCAACCTGATTAAGCATCGATTTGCACATATATTCCGGAATATCCCCATCAGTATATGCCATAATCTGCTCTATTACGGTAAGTTCAGGGTCATACTCCGGATTTTGCTCAAGATATGCTGTTTTGAGCTGATTGTTTCGTGTAATTGTCCCGCCTTCGGCCCCGATTTTACCTGCTATGATTTTGAGGAGTGTCGATTTGCCACTCCCGTTAACTCCTACAAGTCCTATTTTGTCGTTTTCGTGTATGCTTATATCAACATCCTGCAAAAGAGGTTTTTCGCTGTAGCTCTTTGCGATATGTTCTCCTGTGAGTAAAACCATTTCCAAATCCAATCCTTAAAGTTATATAGCCTATTTCGCATTGTAAAATGCACTGTATCCTCTGTATGCCATATACACATCCGCTTTTGACACCGCTTCATAAGGTGCATGCATTGATATTACCGCAACGCCGCAATCGATGGTATCAATGCCTCTGTTGGCTATAAACTGTGCAACTGTGCCTCCGCCGCCTTTGTCAACCTTGCCGAGCTCTCCCATCTGCCAGATGACACCATTGTCATTAAAAATTCTTCTTATTTTTCCAACCATTTCGGCAGGGGCATCAGAAGTACCTGATTTACCTCTTGCACCCGTGTATTTTGTAAGTACAATACCGCATCCGAGTTTGGCTGAGTTATTCGCATCATACGCGTCCTTGTACGTAGGGTCAAATGCGGCATCCACATCTGCCGAAAGGCACATTGAATTGTCTATGACATCATATATATTCACATTGTTTGTCTCTGCCAGTCTTCCGAGGAAGTTTTTGAAAAAATCAGCCTGCATTCCCGTAACTCCCATGGAGCCGATTTCTTCTTTGTCAGCCCATATGCACAGTGCTGTTTTTTCTGGCACCTTTATATCAGCAAGTGCTTTCATTGAAGTGTATGCACATACTTTATCATCCTGTCCGTAAGCTACAACAATGCTTCTGTCAAATCCGGAATCTCTTGCTTTTAGTGCCGGCACCAATGTAAGCTCTGCACTTATCAGATCCTCCTCTGCAATATCATATTTCTCATTTAAAAGCATAAGCACCTGATGTTTTACAGCGTCTTTTTCTGTATCATCAGCAGGCACTGTTCCTGCAAAAGCATTAAGTTCTTCACCCTTGACGCCTTCACGAAGCTTTCTGTCCATCTGTTCTGATGCAAGATGCGGAAGAAGATCACTTATATAAAATACGGGATCCTCATCACTATCTCCTATGCTGACATTTATTTTTTCTCCTGCGCCATTTATTATCACACCTGTAAGCATAAGAGGAATTGCTGTCCACTGATATTTTTTGACTCCGCCATAATAATGGGTTTTAAGAAAACATATATCACTGTCTTCATACAATGGATGTGGTTTGAGATCAAGTCTTGGACTGTCAACATGAGAGACTATAATATTGATGCCCTTTTCGAGGCCCTGCCTGCCTGCAACGAATGCGATTGTTACTTTGTTTTTGTAAACCATGTAGTATTTATTCCCCGGTTTCAATTTCTCGCCGTCATATCTTGCAAACCCGGCTTCTTCGAGTTTTTTTTGTGCTTCTTTTGCACATAGTCTTTCTGTCTTGCAATTATCAAGAAAACTCTTGTATCCTTCACAGAATGTATTTATCTTCTCTCTGTCTGCAGTTTCTTTGTATACGTTTTTTGCCTCATATTCAAGTTCCATATTTCCTCCTGTATGTTTTAAAATTTATCCTTTATCTTTGATATATTATATCCGGCTTTACAGCAAAACGGGTGTCAGACACCAATCTGGTTTCGGACGTATATTGCCCTCCCCATCTCTAATCCATATATGTAAACCTTTTAACCGTACCGTTTTCGGTGTAAATATCTTCATCCCACATGGCAAGTGGTCTTACCCAGACTCTCATATCACCGTAAAGTGCTCTGTAGACAGCCATTGGCTCTAAAGTCTCTGAATGAGTGGCCGTGCACAAAAGCTCATATTCTCCGCCTTTGTAATGTCTGTATTTTCCCGGCTTCATATACATACCTCCCATCTCGCAGATGCTATTATTATATACTTTACCTGTATATATTTCAAATATTCTTTGACTGCTCAGGTTTTTACTTCACAGCACAAACTGCCCTTTATCCGGTTGTCCCTCTGACATTATTGTGTTAAAATATACAGGCCTAAAAAAATTCATATGATATTCAGAGGTATATATAATGAGCAATAAAGTCAAAGTCAATATTTTTGCATTTGTTACAGTTCTCCTGTGGGGATCAGGATTTCCCTTCACAAGAGTAATCGGTGATCAGATATCATCCTTTAATCTTGGACTTATCCGCTGCGCCCTTGCAGCTGTGATACTGCTCATCATCGGAGCATTCACAGGCATGCGAAAACCGTTTTCTCTTAAAGACTGTGGCTGGTTTCTAATCTCAGGCGCAGCCGGTTATTCAATATATTTCATATTTTTCAACCTTGGACTTGAAACACTGTCATCATCCGAGGGAAGTGTAATATGTGCCACCACTCCAATCCTGACATCAATTGCCGTATATAAGCTCTACAAAGAAAAAATCAACATCATAGGCTGGTTATCCATAGCGGCTGCATTTATCGGCGTTGTAATACTTCTTTTTGGAGACAGCATATTCGGCTCCGGTGATTCAGGTTTTGGCATCGGAATAGGCGTATTATGGATGTTCCTTTGCGCTCTTGTTTTTGCAATATACAATGTTCTGAACCGTATGCTGTCCGAAAAAGGATATACTGCAATGGAAATCGCCACATGGAGTGCAGTGTTTGGAGCAATTGAAATGCTGGGATTTTTGCCGGGAACCATACAGGATGTTGCAGGTGCAACAATGGGAGCCAACCTGGCTGCAATATATCTTGGCATATTACCAAGTGCTTTCGCATATTACCTGTGGAGCAAATCCATCTCTCTTGCAGAGCGGACAAGTGAAGCATCGAACTACCTTTTCATAAACCCTCTGATAGCCACAATCATAGCCCTTTTAATGCTGCATGAGGTTCCGGACATAGGCACATTCATAGGCGGTGCTGTAATAATCATAAGTGTAATCATATTCAGCACCAAGGGAAATCCTGAAGAGGGAAATTAAATGATATATGTATCTGAGCTTGCAAACAGCAAAATGACAGAGTATCTTAGAAAACAGGATGAAGTGACTGTAATAAAAGCGACGAATCTGGTCTATCCTGCTATCAGCTCACACCCGGACATATACATGTGCAGACTGGGAGATGAAATGATTTTTGCTGATGAAAACGAAATCGGATATTGCTACCCTGCAGATATATCATTCAATGCAGCCTGTACAGGCAGGTTTTTTATCCACAATACCAGATATACCGCCTTACGGCTGCTTGATGCGGCAAAGTCAAAAGGCATGCACATAATTCACGTAAATCAAGGGTATTCCAAGTGCAATATCGCTATAATAGATGAAACCTCTGTAATCACATCAGACAGAGGTATTTTTAAGGCAATATCACCCGAAATCGATACCCTGCTCATAAGTCCGGGGCATATATTGCTCAAAGGCTTCGATTACGGCTTCATAGGAGGCACCTGTGGCCGCATTAGAGATGAAGTGATTTTTAATGGCAACATATCAGCACATCCTGATTATATCAGAATAAAAGAATTTATCGAAAGCAGAGGCCTCAGGATAAAGTACTTTGATTACCCGCTGGAGGACATTGGATCAATTTTATGAAAAAACACGCGATAATACCCATCTTCATAAGCCATCGCGGCTGCCCCAACGACTGCGTTTTTTGCAATCAAAAAAAAATAACGGCAAGACAGGGCGATGTCACAGAGGAAGATATAAGGAATACGATTAAAACATACCTTTCAACATTAAGCAATATGAATATGGATACCATAGAGCTGTCATTTTTCGGAGGAAGCTTTACAGGTATTCCCATGGAAGAGCAAAACAGATTTCTTTCTATAGCCTATGAATACAAAAAACAGGGCATAATAGATAAAATCCATATGTCTACAAGACCAGACTATATAGACAAAAATATACTTGATAATCTCAAAAGGTTTTCTGTAGATGTCATAGAGCTTGGCGTTCAGTCCTTTGATGATTCTGTATTGCAAAAATCAAACAGAGGTCATAATGCGGCTATAGTGTATGACGCCTGCAGCCTGATTAAAGAGTATGGGTTTTCACTTGGCATACAGCTCATGATAGGGCTTCCCGGTGACAGCCTCGAAAGCTGTATATATTCAGCTCATGAGACAGTAAAAATCGCTCCTGAATCTGCAAGACTTTATCCTACAATAATCATTGAGGATACTGAACTTCTTGAAATGTACAGGCGAGGAGAATATACACCCCTTGCACTTGATGAGGCGGTAGAGATAACAAAACAGATGTACAGAATACTTGATGATGCCGGAATAAATATATTAAGGGTCGGGCTCAAATCAACCGACATCATAAACGAAAACGGTGCCGTTACAGGGGGAACATATCATCCTGCATTCAGGCAGCTTGTCGAAAGCTCCATTGCAAGAGAGGAAATAGAAAAGCAGCTTACAAGTCACAAAGGCAATATATCAGTTCTGTGCAACCCCAAAGATATCTCAAACGCCGCAGGACACAGCGGCACCAACAAAAAATACTTTGCAGCGAAATACCCGGAAATCCACATGTCGTTCAAAGTAGATGAAACGCTTGATAGAAACAAATATATTGTGATAGAATACTAAGATAAATTCATAAGGAGAAAATCAGATGAAAGCAGTTGTAACAGTAATCGGAAAAGATATGGTGGGCATCCTTGCCAAAGTTGCAGGAACCTGTGCAAAAGTAAATGCAAACGTGCTTGAAGTTACTCAGTCAGTTCTTCATGAATACTTTGCAATGGTAATGTTAATCGATATAACAAAGATGTCATGTGAAATAGACATACTCAAAAAAAACATTTCAAAAGAAGTTCCAGACATGCAAATACACGTAATGCACGAGGATATATTCAATTCCATGCACAGAATATAGGAGGAAGATAATGCTTAATATGACAGATATCATGGAAACCATCACCATGATACAGGAAGAAAACCTTGACATCAGAACTATAACGATGGGAATTTCTCTTCTCGACTGCTGTGATTCAGATATAGACAAATCCTGCGAAAAAGTCTATAACAAAATATACAGACTCGCAAAAGATCTTGTCAGCACCGGAGAGGCTATCGAAAAAAAATACGACATTCCTATTGTAAACAAGAGAGTATCAGTAACACCCATAGCCATGCTTCTTGCAGCTTCAGGCGGAGATCCCGTCAAATATGCCAAAACCCTTGACCGTGCCGCAAAGGACATAGGTGTGAATTTCATAGGAGGATATTCTGCACTTGTTCAAAAAGGATTTTCTGCAGGTGACAGACAGCTGATAGAATCCATACCAAGAGCACTTGCCGAAACAGATTTTGTCTGCTCTTCTGTCAATGTAGGTTCAACCAAAACCGGCATCAATATGGACGCCGTAAAAATGATGGGAGAAGCAGTCAGAAAATCAGCTGAGCTTACTAAAGACAATCAATGTATAGGTGCTGCCAAGCTTGTTGTTTTTTGCAATGCTCCTGAAGACAACCCATTTATGGCCGGAGCATTTCATGGCGTCGGAGAACCGGACTGCGTTCTTAATGTAGGTGTTTCAGGTCCCGGAGTTGTAAGGTCTGCTCTCGCCAAAATGCCAAAGGATGCACCTCTGAATGAAATTGCAGACAAAATCAAAAAAACAGCATTCAAAATCACAAGAATGGGACAACTCGTAGGAGCAGAAGCATCCAAGGCTCTCGGCGTACCTTTTGGAATTATAGATTTGTCTCTTGCGCCTACCCCGGCAATTGGTGATTCAGTTGCATATATACTTGAAGAAATCGGTCTTGAGCAGTGCGGAGCCTGCGGTACTACTGCGGCTCTTGCAATGCTAAATGATGCAGTCAAAAAAGGTGGCGTTATGGCTTCCTCAAATGTAGGAGGACTTTCGGGAGCATTCATACCTGTAACAGAAGATGCAGGCATGATAGCTGCGGCAAGAGATAAAACGCTCTCAATAGAAAAGCTTGAGGCCATGACATCCGTATGCTCTGTAGGCCTTGATATGATTGTGATACCTGGAGATACTCCGTCTGAAACAATATCTGCAATCATAGCTGACGAGGCTGCGATAGGCATGGTAAATTCAAAGACTACTGCAGTCAGAGTAATTCCGGCAATTGGCCTTGCTGAAGGTGATGAACTCGATTTTGGAGGTCTTCTCGGCAGAGGCCCCGTTATGAATGTAAACAAAAAATCGCCTGCTGTCATGATTAACAGAGGAGGACGTATCCCTGCTCCTATGCAGGCTCTCAAAAATTAAAACACCGGGCAGATTATAACTCTGCCCTTTAACATTATGTTATGAGGTAAACCAAAATGAAAAAGGCAATGATACTCGTTATAGACGGCTGCAAACCTGAATATATAACACCTGACACGGCACCCGATGTTTTTCAAATTGCCGGGAAATGCGGATTTTTTAAAACAGTCCAGGGAGCCATGCCATCTGTTACAAATGTAAATCACGCATGCATATTATCAGGAAAATGGCCCGAAGACACAATGGTTACAGGTAATTACTACTACAACCCTCTTACTGAAGATGAAGGTTTCATAGAAGAACGCGGATATATGAAAGCCAAAACAATACTGCAGCATTACAAAGAACACAGAGGAAGCACTGCTCTTTTTACCGTAAAAGGCAAAGTGCTTGGAGTATATGGAGATGGAGCGGATATAGGGCTCAGTGCGCAGACTCCTGACAAAGCTCTGCTTGATAGATATGGACTTGAATCTCCTCCTGCCATTGACAGCGTCATGGCAACTGAATGGATTCTGAAAGCTGCCTGTCATTGCATTAAAAAAGACAGCCCTGATTTTGTATACTGCACCACAAACGATTTCATTTTTCATCATTTTGCACCGGGAACTCCTGAGGCAAAGGAGCAGATTGAAGCAGTAAACAGATATATCACTGAAATATCCCGGCTTGAGCCTGATCGCAGTATATATATAACGGCAGACCATGGTATGAACCAGAAAACCCAGATTATAAATTTCCAGACAGTTGCCTCTGAAGCCGGCTTCAATGTTTACTGTCTGCCACCGCTAAAAGACAGATATATTGAAAACCATATCTATCAGGAAGGCGGTATGCTATATGTGTTTCTCAAAGACAAAAGCAGGTCAGAAGCATTTTACCGCTTTGCGCAAAACCAGCCATATATCGAGCAGGCATTGACTGCAGAGGCTGCAGCAAAAATATATCATCTGCCACAGGAACAAATTGGTGATTACGTACTCCTTACAAATATGAGCAGTGCTTTTGGCGAATGTGAAGGAAACATCATATATACACAAAACTCCCGCACACACGGTTCTCTTTACGAGCGTGAAGTTCCTTTGATAGCAATAAATCCTATCAAGAATGCAGATAATTATACATACTCTAAAGATATAGCAGCTTATCATTTTGAATAGCACAACAATAACCACCTGTAGCCCGGTCAGGTGGTTTGGTTTCATCTTGACTATTTTCTTATTACCCTACTTCTCATGCTTTTCTATCAGGCATTCATGTTCTTGCTCAAAAAGAACAAGTTCGTTCCATTTTTTTCTTTTTGTTGCCCTAATTAATTCTTGCCTGATTTCTTCGTTTGGGACAAACGCCATGCACATTTGCTGGTCATATCCGAGATAGCCCAGGTGAATCAAATAAGTAATAACATCATCCTTACATGCAAAGCTTGCCACATCGTTCTGAAAAGATGTCACATCGACATGAACACGATTGCCAGAAAGCATCTCAATAATTGAGCCTTTTAGTCCATCAAAATCCATCCCGATAAGCGGTAGTACTGCTTCATATGACCCAGTTTCTGACCAGTAGCTGCGGAAGTTTCCTTTTTTCATTACACTGACTACTGCCCTTGGATTGTAAATTTGATGACTGTCTAACAAATATCCATGCCTGTATCTCTGATACACAAAACAGCTTCGTCTTCAACAATATATATCCTGTACATATTATCTCTCAAAACAAATCCAACCGATTGCCCCCGGATATTTACCCATAATAACATCCTGTTCCTGCACAGGGCTTTCTCTGTATCCCGGAAGCTTTTTTTTAATATCGGATGTGGAAATGCTGTCACTTCCTCTGAAAAGAATTTCATAACCGTGCTGGAATGTAAGCTGCACAAAATCCATAATCTCATCCTCATTGAAATCCTTTTGAACCTGCATTATAATTCTGACAGGTTTAATCCCTGCATCAGTCGCCTTGTTGATGCCTGCAACAACATTTTCGAGAGTATCATCTTCAAGTTTCTTTTGAAATCTGCCATATCTGAAGGTATCAACAGTCACAGCCACTTTGTCAAGTCCTGCTTCTTTGAGCTCATTTGCAGTAAGCTTGAGCAGTTGTCCGTTTGTGGTGAGCATCACCTGCTCAATGCCTGAAATGGCTTTGATTTTTTCAATTTCACTGATAATATTAAACCTTTCAATCGGCTCCTCGCCTGTAATATTTATCATATTGTATCCTGAATCCGCTGCCTCCTGTGCCATAGCTACAGCCTCATCCATTTTCGTTTTTTGAGTTAATTTAAGTTCAAAACAGTTAATCATATATATTACCTCGCTAATAATTCTTCTTTAATTTTACTTGAAAAATATTCCCCAGTCAATTATGCTTATATTATTACATCATCAGGAGAGAAAACTTTGAAATTATTTATTACAGGAGATACTCACGGGCATCTCGACAAAATAAGAAAAATATACCCTCATCTCAAGGGTATAGATATGATAATTCACACAGGTGATATGCAGCGCGATGCATATCAAATGGAAAAAGAATTCAATATACCTGTAGTTTCTGTTCCAGGCAACTGTGACGGCAGCCACAGGGCAGATGATTTTGCCATAGTCAAAACAGAATATGGCAACATTCTCGTCACCCACGGGCATATGCAAAATGTTGATTATTACTATGACAAGCTTTTGTACCTTTGTGAAGAAAACAACTGCATTGCTGCAATATTCGGTCATACTCATGTGCCTGTATATGAAGAATATGATGGTATATATCTGCTTAATCCTGGAAGTCTGACAAGGCCAAGAGACGGCTCTCAGGGCTCTTATGGCATTATAACTGCTACAGAATCCACTTTTGCGGGATCTATAATATATTACAACTCTTCACTCTTTGAAAAAAACAGTGTCAAAGGCGGATACATCAAAGGACTTCTCAATTACAGCGACCGTTTCTGATCATACTAATAGTTATACCTGTAATAAAACACAGCATACATCTCATCGTCGATTATTTCCATATCCTCGTCGATGAGATCTATGACATCACCAAGCTCAGTCGTAAGACGGTCTCCCATATTGACTATGCCTCTGTACTCATATGGCACTTTGATGCACTGACCATGGGTATCACGAAACAGAATTCCTTCAAAAGTATATCCATCCTTAGTTGTATATTTCATTGTCTTCATCTCTATCCCCTCCTTATATCACTCTTACCATATCTTCTAAAGGCTTTGTCACATCATGCATTTTGGCAAGCGGCCTGCATGTTTCCGACGGATAACCTATGGGCATAAGTGCTACGGGTCTGACTTGCTCAGGCAGATTAAATGCCTGCTGCAGTTTCACATCATCAAACAGACCCACAAAGCATGTGCCTATTCCCATGCTCCATGCCTGAAGCATTATTTCATCACACAAAATAGAAACATCTGTCACTCCTGATTTATGGCCTCTGATGAGAGGGTTTCTCCAGCAAACAGTCTCGTCATAACATATCATCAGTACCATAGGGGCTCCATATATACATTTACAAAGTGAATTGATTTTTTTCATTGCCTCATCACTTTTGAGGACATATATCTTCTGAGGCTGGAAATTGAGTGCTGTAGGCGAATGCTTCGCCACTTCAAGAATACTTGCAAGTTCCTCTTCACTTATCTGCTCTTTTTTGAAATCACGCACTGAATATCTGCTCTTTGCAAGTTCAATAAATTCCATGTATATTGACCTCCTTTATTTTTTGTGTTCCTTGTCTGTGTCAATATTGAGATACACAGAAGCCCCTGTTGCAATAACCTTATCTGTCGTTTTGTCTCTAGCTTCACAGACAAACTGTGATATACGCCTGCCTGTTGAAATTCTGCGTGCTGTTACAATTATGATATCTCCTTCTTTTGCAGGTCTTACATATTTGATGTCAAGACTGACCGTGGGAGCAAAATTTGCCCCGGCATAAAACCTGGCAAGAGCAGCTACTGTCAGATCAAATGCTGTCGCTATAACTCCGCCATGCAGACTGCCTACTCTATTGGTCTGCCATTTCTGTACAGGGAATGCAAACGAAAGAGTCCCCTCTTCATAGGAACAACCTGCGGCACCTGCATGCATCATTCCATTTATTAAATCCTTCTGATTAATATTGTTTTCATACAGCGTTTTTGCCATATGTTCTTCAAGTCTTTTTTGTCCATCACACATATATCTGCACCTTCCTATACCAGCTATTTGATTTCCCAGTTGATTTCCTCTATGCCGTTTTCCCTGAGAAATTCATTTGCTTTTGAAAAATATCTGCCATCCCAAAATCCCCTGTGAGCTCCCAAAGGACTTGGATGGGCACCTTCAAGTACCAGATGTGCAGGGTTTGTTATCATTTTTTTCTTTGCCCGTGCATTGTTTCCCCAAAGTATAAACACCATAGGTTTTTCTCTGTCATTAAGAAGCTCTATCACGTGGTCTGTGAAGGTTTCCCAGCCCCTGCCCGAATGAGACATCGGCTGCCCTTCCCTGACAGTCAGTGTTGCATTGAGCAGCAGCACGCCATGCTCCGCCCAGTCGGTAAGACATCCATGCGATGGTGGCTTAATACCCGTATCATTTTCGAGTTCTTTATATATATTTACAAGTGATGGCGGTATTCTGACTCCTTTTTTTACAGAAAAACATAACCCGTGAGCCTGCCCTGGCTGATGATAAGGATCCTGGCCGAGTATGACTGCTTTTACATCACTGTAGGATGTGTATTTAAGTGCATTGAATATATCATACATATCAGGATATATTTTTTTAGCTCTGTATTCATTTATCAAAAACTTGCGGAGCTGCTGATAATATTCCTTGTCAAATTCTCCATCCAGTATTCTGTCCCATTCGTTTCCTATGTTAACCATATTACTTCCCTCTATATATTTTATCTACCTTGTTCACAGTATATTGCAAATCCAGCATCTCTACTATTATATTAACAGATAAGCCGCTGAAAATCGAACAAAAAATTCAAAATTACTTTGACAATGTCATGCCTGTTTTGTATAATAGTTGTTGTACGAATACGGGGGTGTAGCTCAACGGATAGAGTAACGCACTACGAATGCGCAGGTTGGGGGTTCGAATCCCTTCACCCTCACCAGATAAGGTATCATATTTTGATAGAAAATATGATACTTTTTTTCTTTGCTAAAATGTGTTGAAATCAATTGGGGCGACGCAATCGTTCACTTTTTGCATTTAGCACCAAAAAACACTTGTAAATCGGGCTCCAATATTGTAGGATTTGGGTAACAAACAAACGATATATCTTTCAATTAGAAAGGAGCAAGCTATGAAGAAATTACTTACTATACTCCTTGCATTATGCC
>CAZDQV010000008.1:0-34277 GCA_964507795.1 uncultured Oscillospiraceae bacterium
AGTAAGAATCGAACCGCCTGCAACTCAGAGCTATGAAACAATAGACAAAGTATTGAAGGCACTTGACGAATCAATCGCTGACGTTAAAAAAGAATTCAATCTTTAATTGAAACTTGAAACCAAAGGGCTTATCACTGGCATAGTATGCCGGGGCGGTAAGCCCTTTTTTATGGTATAATGGCGGAATAAAGCGGTTTGGTTAATAAATATCAACTTGAGTTTTTCTATGTGAAAAACTCTGATGAACCAGTGGTAAAAGTTCACGATATATGTTATGCTGAGGGCAGAGGAACACTGAAAAAAGTAAGATCCTTTGAGAATAAAGAGGAAGGATAAAGGGATGATAGAGAGGACAAGATTCTATACGGCAACTGTAGGTAAGAACCCTGAACAGGTTATAGCAAGGTATAATACAGGGATTGAAATAGATAACTTCTGTCAGTCAATATTGCTTGATGACCCGAACGAACCTGATAGAGCAAGAGAGATTATGAAGCTTTCTGACAGACATATACTGCACGGGCCATTTACAGAACTTCATCCTGCCGCAATAGATCCAAAGGCGCGGGCGCTCGCATCATATAGACTCAATCAGGCATATGATGTATGCAGGAGACTTGGAATCAGCAGGATGGTTGTTCATTCAGGTTACGTGCCTTTTGTGTTTTTCAAGAGCTGGCACAAGGAGCAATCAGTGGAATTCTGGAATGAATATATGTATGACAAACCGGATGATTTCAACATATTCATAGAGAATGTGCTTGAAGATGAGCCATATATGATGCTTGAAATGATAGAGAATATGGATGATAAACGTGTGAGGCTGTGTCTTGATACAGGTCATGCAAATGTAGCAGGCAGTCCCGATATCAGGAAATGGTTTGAAGTCCTGGGTAAACATATAGGTGCCATACATCTTCATAACAATAATGGCATGGCTGATGAACACAATCCACCGGATAAAGGTAATATGAATATGGCTAAGGTCATGGAATATATAGATTCATATTGTGACAGCGATACTACAGTAACAATAGAAGCATATGAACTTGAAGATTCATTTGCATGGCTTGCAGAGAGGGGATATATATGACAGAAAGCGAACTGAAAAATATAATTGACGGGATAAAACCTGCAGACAGGGAAATTATGGAGCTGGCCGAAAAAAGACTGGACATGCTTGCAAAGCCTACAGGCTCGCTTGGGAGACTTGAGGACATTGCGATACAGATTGCAGGTATTACAGGGGAAATGAAGAACATGATAGGAAAAAGTGTGATAGCGGTATTTGCAGCTGACAATGGCGTTGTATCAGAGGGAATCAGTTCGGCACCTCAGTCGGTCACGTATAGTCAGACGATTAACATTTCAAAACACCTTACAGGTGTCGGAGCGTTGGCTGACTGCTTTGGAGCAGATCTGCTCGTTACCGATGCAGGAGTGAATGCCGATTTTCCAGAAGAAATGCTTACTCTTGATCCTGTAGTTCACAATTGTAATGCAAATGTATGTATACAGACACTGACAAAAAATATTGTAAATCGAAAAATAGCCTATGGAACACGCAATTTTGCCAAAGCGCCCGCAATGGACAGACAGCAGGTTATAAAGGGGATATATATAGGTATTGAAGCGGCAAAAGCAATAGCAAACACGGGATATGATATAATGGGTGTTGGAGAGATGGGCATAGGCAATACGTCCACGGCAGCTGCTGTGCTGTCAGCACTTTGTGATATCCCTGCTTTGAAGACTGCAGGCAGAGGAGGCGGACTTAAAACAGAAGCCTTCGAAAAGAAAAAACAGGTTATAGATGAGGCTGTAAGCAGAATAGAAATGACAGAGAATGAAAGCGGCTGGGACAGGGTGTTTGAAACTTTGCATCAGGTTGGAGGCTTTGACATCGCAGCGATGACAGGGGCTTTTCTTGGAGCCGCACTTTACAGAATTCCTGTAGTGATAGACGGATATATTTCAGCAGTTGCAGCATTATGCGCATATATGATTAACCCCTGTGTGAAGGACTATCTGTTTGGATCGCACTGCTCTAAAGAGCCGGGATACATATATGCCATGAAGGCTTTGGGAATCAGTCCGATGCTCGACCTTGAAATGAGGCTTGGAGAAGGCAGCGGTTGCCCGTTTGCATTCGAGATAGTAAGGGGCGCATGTGCTGTTATGTGCAATATGGCAACATTTAAAGAGGCTGATATAGATAACGGATATATCAAAGAGCTGGACAAAGGAAAGGATTTTTAAATGAAAGTATATATATCCGGTGGATGCAAAAATGGCAAATCATATTATGCACAGGAATACGCCGCCGGGTTGGCAAAAGAAACCGACACACCCCTTTACTATATTGCGACAATGATTCCTCATGATGAAGAGGACAGGGCAAGAATCAGGAAGCATATTGCAGACAGAGACGGATGGGGGTTTGAAACAATAGAACAGGGTGTGGATATGTGCGATATCTTTGACAAGGTAGATGAAAACGGCACATTCCTTCTTGATAGTGTGACTGCACTTTTGTCCAATGAAATGTTTAATGAAGATGGTATGCACGAGGAGGCCTGCTTCAAGGTTGCTCAGGATTTGAAACATGTTGCAAGTAGAGCTGCCAATATTGTTTTTGTATCAGACAATATATATTCAGATGCCGAAATATATGAGACTTTGAGTGAAAAGTACAGAAAAGGTCTCGGATATATTGACACTGAACTGGCGAGAGTATGCGACATTGTGGTAGAGGTTGCATATGGAAGCATACTCAAATACAAGGAGTGATTATGAGGGTTGTTAAAGGATTTTTCATGGCATGGGGCAATTTCTGCATTATCCCGTGTCCATACAGAATATGGGATGATTCGTGCAGGAAGCATATGCTTGGCATGCTGCCTGTTCTTGGCCTTTTGCTCGGAACAATATGGTACGGGATTGCCAGGTTGCTTCTGTGGCTTCCCGTTCCGCAGATGCTTGCTGCTGCTGCTTTGACTGTTTATCCCTTTTATATTTCAGGGTTCATGCATCTTGACGGATATATGGATTGCAGCGATGCGATATTCTCAAGAGCATCTCTTCAGAAGAAAAAAGAAATCCTGAAGGATTCAAGAGTGGGGGCATTTGCCGTTATATGGCTGGTTGTGCTTTTTCTCATGGTATTTGCAGGTATGCAAAGCTGGATGGCAAGTGGTATGAGTCATATGGAATTTGTGATAATATTACCTGTTCTCTCAAGGACAACGGGAGCCTTGTGCATATTAAAAGGCAGGCACCTTGATGTGAGCCAGTACAACAACCTTGATGAAGGAATCTTGAAACAGACTGTATTTGTAATATCATTTGCAATAATATCCATTGCAGCTGCTGTGCTCCTGACGGATATGGCATTACTTGTGCCATCTCTTTTGAGTCTTGCGGCAGGTAGCTTGTTTGCAATAAGAGCGGCAAAGAATCTGGGCGGAGTAAATGGCGATATTGCAGGATACAGCATAACATGGGCGGAGTGCTTTGCTATTATAGGTGCGGCGATATTTTTTTAGGAGTAAAACATATGGAACTGATTTTTGGAGGAGCATATCAGGGCAAACTTGATTATGCCAGAAAAAAATACAAACTGAATGAAAACGATATATACTATTGCAATGAAGAAAAAATACAGATTGATTTTTCGAAAAAGGTAATATACGGAATAGAAAAGTTCTTTCTTGCATGCATCAGAAATGAAAAATCCCCGACCGGAGAGCTTGAAAAAATATATGACAAACTGAGTGATAAAATTGTGATATGTACAGATATATCACAGGGGCTTGTCCCTGTTGACAGTAAGCTCAGGCTGTGGAGAGAAGAAACGGGCAGAGCGATGGTCAAAATAGCAAAGGATGCAGAGACTGTGACCAGAGTGTTTGCGGGTTTGCCTCTGGAACTTTCGCAAACATGTTGAAGCAGGATGCCCGGTAGGATATAATTGGGGTATTGGAATGTTGGAAAGAAAAGAGTTTGATTAATGAATTTTTATACCATAGATTACATAGATGATAAGCTTATGATTCTGGACCAGAGCAGGCTTCCGGAGGAGGAAACATATATTGAACTTGCAAACCGGGAAGAAGTTTGGGAAGCAATACATAATCTAAAAGTGAGAGGGGCTCCTGCAATAGGAGTTGCAGCTGCTCTGGGGCTGTTTGTTTCTGTAAGGAATGTGAATGATGATTTTGAAAATATATTCAGGGAGACCAAAGACTATCTGGCATCGTCAAGACCTACTGCAGTGAATTTGTTCTGGGCCCTTGAACGGATGGATGCAAAATATGAGGAAGTCAAAAATCTTTCCCTGGATGAAGTCAAAGCTTTGCTTCTTGAAGAGGCGCTTGATATATTAAAGGAAGACAAAGCTTTTTGCCTTGGAATGGGCGAGCATGGTCTTAAACTTCTCAAACCGGGCATGGGCATACTTACTCATTGCAATGCCGGAGCACTTGCGACAGCAGGCATCGGCACATGCCTTGCGCCGATTTATCTAGGCAATGAGCGGGGATACAATTTCAGAGTATATGCAGATGAGACAAGACCTTTGCTGCAGGGAGCAAGACTGACATCATGGGAGCTGTTTAAATCAGGAGCAGATGTAACGCTGATATGCGATAATATGGCATCGACAGTGATGAAGGAAGGCAGAATTGATGCAGTAGTCGTAGGCTGTGACCGTATGGCGGCAAATGGCGATGGTGCCAACAAAATAGGGACATCTGCAATAGCAATACTTGCAAAAGAATATGGCATACCATTCTATATGTATGTGCCTTCATCCACTATAGATCTTGATACGGCAACAGGTGCGGATATTGTAATCGAGCAAAGAGCACCGGAGGAGATATACAGAATGTGGTATCAGAGCCCTGTAGCACCTTGCGGGATTAAAACATACAATCCGGCTTTCGATGTAACTGATCACAAATATATAACGGCAGTTGTTACCGAAAAGGGAATTGTATATCCACCATATGATGTGAACCTCAAAAATATATGATGTAAGAGGGAAAAATGAGCTATAAAGTTAAACTTAAAACATTTGAAGGTCCTTTCGACCTGCTTGTTTATCTCATTGAGAATGCCAGAGTAAATATATATGATATAGCTATTTCTGAAATAACGGATCAATATATGGCATATCTTGAGGAGATGAAAAAATTTGATGTCGCAATAGGAAGCGAGTTTATGGTACTTGCTGCAAGCCTTATAGATATCAAGGCAAAAATGCTTCTGCCAAGACTGACAGAGGAAGGACAGGAAATCAGCGAAGAGGATCCGAGAGCGGTACTTGTTGAAAAACTTTTGGAGTACAAAAGATTCAAGCAGATATCGCAAATGCTCTCGAATTTTGAAGAAGAGGCTTCTCATATATATGAGAAGCCCAAAGAAGATATTTCCGCATATCTGGAGCAGCCGGATGAATATCTGAGCCTTGAAATGGGGCAGTTCGTAAAAGCTTTCAATTTGTTTCTCAACAAAAAAAAGAAAGTTGAAGATGTAAGGCGCCGGTATGTCAGAATTGAAAGAGAGCGGGAAAGTGCCGAAAACAGAATGGCATTTATAAAGAATCTGTTCAAGCTGAGGCATACAGACACAGTTCCTTTCAGCGACCTTGTTGTAGACAAAGAAGACAAATATGATATAGTGCTGGCATTCACGTCAGTGCTTGAAATGAGCAAGGCAAGGATAGTCAGGGCTGACCAGCACAAAATGTACGGAGAGATTATGGTTACAAAACTGGAGGAGGTCTCTGATGACAAGTAAAAAAACAATGAAATCAGCTTTTGAATCTATGATGTTTGTATGGGGAGAGCCTCTTGATGTCAAACTTGCGGCAGAAGTTTTCAATATGAATACAAAGGAAGCGTATGAATGCTTCAAAGAGCTGCAGGAAGAATATGAACAGGAGGCAAGAGGCATACGCATAAGAGAGATAAACAAAAGCTTTCAGTTTGTGACAGACATAGATAATGCAGAGTATATAGAAAGACTTTGCACACCAGTAAAGGTCAAAAGACTTTCGCAGTCTGCCCTGGAGGTGCTTGCAATAATCGCATACAAACAACCTGTGACCAAAGGAGAAATAGAAAGCATCAGAGGCATTAGGTGTGACAGAGTTGTAGATGGTCTTGCAGCCAAGGGACTTGTGGAGGAAAAAGGCAGATCTGACAGAATCGGAAGGCCTGTGCTTTATGGTACTACAGACGCATTTCTGAAACATTTTGATCTGAAATCCATCAAAGAGCTCCCCAACATAGAAGACATAGAGGCTGTAATGGAAGGCGGAGATCCTGAAGATGAATCTGAAATGCAGCAGATGTCAATAGAAATATGAATGACCGGAGGAATCGATATGTATAAATGTACAGAATGCAACAGACTTGCATGCTTTGACGGGAATTTGGACAATGCCCCTCAAAACTGCCCCATGAGAGACGTTGCAACATCAGATGAAGTAAGGGAAGAGTACAAAAAAAACGAAAACAACAGATTTTTTGTGGAAGCTGCCAAAATAGAAAAAGAAGGCTATGGCAATTGGAACAGAGTGAGAGAAACCATAGAATTCTGCAAAAAAATGGGTTACAAAGAAATCGGCATGGCATTTTGCCTGGGAATGATAAAAGAGGCAAAGACGCTGCAGAGAATATTTGAATCACAGGGACTTAATGTGCATTCAGTCATATGCAAGACCGGCGGCAATGACAAAGGTATTTTTGGCATACCTGATGATAAAAAACTCAAAGAAGGACAGTTTGAAGCTGCATGCAATCCTATAGGGCAGGCAAGATTTCTGGCAGACGAAAACGTAGACTTTATAGTTGTAGTTGGCCTTTGTGTGGGACATGACTCTCTATTCTACAAATATGCGGCAAGATATACGAATGCATTTGTAACAACCCTGATATCAAAGGATAGAGCTACAGGTAACAACCCTTGCGCTGCAATATATTGTGCGGGAGGGTATTTCAAAAACAAATTCGGAGACTGATGATGAACCTTATAAGGAATACAGCGAAGCTTGCAATGCATCTCACAGCTATGTATATACAACTCGGAGATACTGTAATAGATGCAACTGTAGGCAATGGCAACGATACACTGGCTCTGTCAGAGCTTGTCGGTGAAACAGGCAAGGTGTATGGATTTGACATACAGCCGCTGGCACTTATGAGAGCATCTGAATTTCTGATGCAAAACGATGCACCTTCTGAAATTGAGCTTGTATATAACAGCCATGAGGAAATGGATAAACACATTGCAGAACCGGTTGCTGCAATAGTATTCAATCTCGGATATCTGCCTTCAGGAGCAAAGCATATCACAACCAGAGCAGAAACGACACTGACAGCTCTTGGCAAGGCAATAGAAATGATTAAATGTGATGGGGTGATTACAGTTGTAATGTATCCCGGACATGCGGAAGGGCAAATTGAAAAAGAGAAAGTACTTGAATGGGCCGGCTTGCTTGACAAGAGCCTGTATCACTGTGCGTATATCTCTATGATAAACCAGCCGGAAAACGCTCCATGTATAATGCTTGTAACAAAGAAAAAACAGCAGATTTGAGACGCCAGAATAAAGAGAGGTTTAGATGACATGTATGTAATGTGCGGGAATATCAGGACTGTAGAATTCAATTCGGATTTTGAGTATGAAATTCTGGATGCAAATCTTGCTCCGATATACATCACAAACAGAGGAAACATCAGGAAGTGGATTGAAGACAGAGCATCTGATGGGGCAAGACCCAATACAAGAGCAGTCAAGGGGTGCCTGGGACTGTCAAAGCTTGCGGATGATTACCAGACAGCAATGAAGGTGAATGCTGCAGTGATTACGGATAATTTCTGGATTAAGGACAGCGAAGCCATGGCTTATGAAGATGTTGTCTTTTGCAAGAATGAATACTGGGCGCTCTCACTCATGAGGGATATGTCAGGATTGCCAAAATCTCCTTCACGCACACCGGAGCTTTGCAATATCGGCTCAGAAGAAAAAGGCTGGAAGTTGGAACCGGACGGATGGTGGCTTTACAAAAATCAAAAATCAGGCGAAAATATTTCAGAGTATATTACATCGAAGGTAGGTAAAGCACTTGGCTTTAATATGGCCGAATATGCTCTTGAAGACGACGGCATGCTGATAAAAACAAAAGATTTTACTATGGGCAGATACAACCTTCAGCATATTGACTGTATGATGAAGGATCATTACGAAAACGGCAAGATGATACCGGATGATGACTATATGTACAACTACAGTACCCTTATGGAAATTTCAAAAGATATGGCTGCGGATTACATTAATATATGCGCATGTGATGCACTATGCGAAAATTTCGACAGACACACCAAAAACTATGGATTACTTACAGATCGCAAAACAGGGGAGATAATTTCTCTTGCTCCCAATTATGACAACAACAACAGCCTGTTTGCCAACAGAGGTCTTGATTTGACCAGAAACAGCGGCGTGATGAAATTTTTCACAGAATTCATATCAGCTGCCGGAGTGCACATTAAGATTCCTGATATCAGTGAAAAAACATTAGATGATATCATTTCAGGTGCATACAAAAGCTCGGGATATGAATTTGACAGAGAATTCCTGAAAGAATTTATTATCAGTGGACTTGAAAAACTCAGGCAGATATAGCAGTTGTTTTTTTGCGCAAAGCCATGATAAAATACGGATATTATGAAGACAGATGTACTGAAAACAATAAAAGAAACAATTAAACACAATGAACTCATACAAAAAGGCGACCATATTGTGCTGGGTCTTTCAGGAGGCCCCGATTCGGTGTGCCTTTTTTCTGTGTTGAGGAAGCTTTCAAAAGAATTTGATATAACTTTGGAGGCGGTTCATGTAAATCACAAATTCAGACCGGGTGCGGCTGAACTTGATGCGGCATATGTGCAGCATATATGCGATGAAGCGGGAATAACGTGTACACAGTATGAAACAGATTGCATCAGGAAGGCGGCAGATGAGAATCTTACGGTAGAAGAGGCAGGTAGAATTGCAAGATATGAAGCCTTTGACCAGGTTGCGTCAAAGCATGGTGGCTCTGTCAAAATTGCAGTAGCCCAGAATGCGGACGATCAGTATGAAACAATGCTGTTCAGACTGATAAGGGGTACTGGACCTGATGGGCTTGCATCAATTCAGTATGAAAGAAAAAGCGATAAGGGCTTTGGCATAATCAGACCGCTGCTTGATGTCGAAAAAAAAGACATACTTGAATATTGCGAGCAGGAGATGCTTTGTCCGAGAATTGATTATACCAATGAACAGACAAAGTATACACGAAACAGAATCAGACTGGAGCTGATACCGTATATTGAAAAGAATTTTAACAGTGGCTTCAAAAAATCACTGTCAAGACTTTCATCGGCACTGAACGATGACAGAGACTATATGTGGCAGCAGACAAATGAAGCAATGAAGACAGTAAGACGGGATGACGGCTCTGCAGATGTGAAAAAGCTGATTTCATTACATAGAAGCATCAGGAGTAGAGTCATAATGAGACTGATAGAAGAAGCCGGTCTCAAGGAGGATGTGACTATGGCACATATCAGGGCAATAGATACTCTTGCATGTCAAAACAGCCCGTCAGGCAGAATCAGTCTGCCAGAAGGTTATGAAGTTTTTTTTGAGTATGGCAGTCTGAGAATAACAGGCGGTGACAGAAATGAAGCTCAAAACGAAAGTGCAGAGGGTCGAAAGCTTACTGCTTCATTTGATATTGATGAGATCAGAAAAAATCATCCGGATGGAAAAATCATCATAAGGACAAGAAAACCCGGAGATTATATTCATATCGGTACAGGTACCAAAAAAATTCAGGATCTGTTTGTAGATCTCAAAATCCCCAAAAACAAAAGAGAAACAGTCATGCTTGCAGCTGTTGATTCAGAAGTTCTTTGGGTGGCGGGCTACAGATACAGTAGCAGATATAAGGTTACAGCAAACACAAAAAATACCCAAACGGTTGAAATAATTGTTTTCACGTGATAAAATAGGGGGACGTGATTTGTTTATATAAACAAAATAGGAGGAGACCTGATTTGAATAAATTCGCTAAAAACATAGGAGTATACTTACTTATATTCGCATTAATCTTAGGATTTGCATACTTTCTCAACTTTGATGGTGCAGATGAGGTCAAAGACATACCTCTTTCCAAAATGATAGAATATCTCGAAGCAGAGAAAAACGGCACTGACAGGATAAGTGAAATTGACATAGTGGGGACTGAAATCACAGCTACCCTTGCAGATGGAAGCAAGGTTTTCACAACCTTTGATTCTTCAGCTGAAATAGAGTATCTTGTGGTGAATTATGTGGGACCTCTTTCCAAAGATGGTGCAATCAAATACAGCAGCCAGCCAAAGAAAGAATCCCTGGTTGCATCGCTGTTGCCTACAATTATCATGATTGCTGCTATCATATTCCTGTTCGTATTCATGATGAACCAGGGCGGAGGCGGCGGCAAGGCAATGCAGTTCGGCAAAAGCCGTGCCAAATTACAGAAGAATTCAGACCTCAAAAAAGTCACATTTAAAGATGTTGCAGGGCTTGACGAAGAAAAAGAAGAGCTCTCAGAAGTTGTTGACTTTCTCAGAAATCCTGCAAAATACAAAGACCTTGGAGCCAGGATACCAAAAGGCATCCTGCTTGTAGGCCCTCCGGGAACAGGTAAGACATACCTTTCAAAGGCTGCAGCAGGCGAGGCAGGAGTTCCGTTTTTTACTATAAGCGGTTCCGATTTTGTTGAAATGTTTGTCGGCGTCGGCGCATCAAGAGTAAGAGATTTGTTTGATCAGGCCAAAAAAAACGCACCGTGCATAGTATTTATAGATGAAATAGATGCCGTAGGGCGCAAAAGAGGTGCAGGCCTTGGAGGAGGCAATGACGAAAGAGAACAGACATTAAACCAGTTGCTGGTTGAAATGGATGGATTCGCCGAAAACTCCGGAATAATAATTCTTGCGGCAACCAACAGGCCTGACGTATTGGACCCTGCATTGCTGAGACCGGGCAGATTCGACAGACAGGTTGTTATAGGGATACCTGATGTCAAGGGGAGAGAAGAAATCTTCAAGGTTCATTCCAAAAACAAACCTCTCGACAAAAGTGTTGATGCGGGAGTATTGGCAAGAAGAACCCCTGGATTTACGCCTGCTGACATAGAAAATCTTCTTAATGAGGCGGCACTTCTTGCAGCCAGAAGAAATGGCAGAACAATCCGCATGGAAGAAATAGAAGAAGCTATAACCAAAGTCATAGCAGGGCCTGAAAAAAAGAGCAGAGTAATAAACGAAGAAGAGCGCAGACTTACTGCATACCACGAAGCAGGCCATGCAGTCGTGGCAAGGAGTCTTCCAAAGACAGATCCTGTTCATCAGATTACAATTATTCCAAGAGGCAGAGCGGGTGGATTTACCATGACGCTTCCTAAGGAGGACAGATCATACGGTACTAAACAGAGGATGAAAGAGCAGATACTTCATCTCCTTGGAGGCCGCGTTGCAGAGATGCTCACTCTTGACGATATCAGTACAGGTGCAAGTAATGACATTCAGAGAGCTACAGATATAGCAAGGGATATGATTACCAAATACGGTTTCAGCGAAAGACTGGGAACAGTAAATTACAGCGATTCTGAAGAAGTATTCCTGGGCAGAGACTTTACAAGCAGCAAAAAATACTCTGAAGAGGTTGCAGCTGAGATAGACGAGGAAATCAGAAAGCTTATAGGAGAGTGCCTTGAAGAAACAAAAGAAATCCTGAGCGGTCATATGACAGAACTTGAAAACGTGGCACAGGCACTGCTTCTTGTTGAAACTCTTGACGGAGAGCAGTTTGAAAGACTGTTCACAGGAGAGATAACTCCTGAAGCACTGGCAGATGAACTCAACATCAAAAGGCACGAACAGGAACTGAAAGACGAAGAGGAACAGGCGAAAGCCCTCAAAGAGGAAGAAGAAGATCTTGCAAGGTATGATGGTGATTATCTGGCAGACGATAACGAAGAGACTGAAGACACAAACCAGACAGATGAACCCCTTTTTAAATCCTATGAGGAAATAGGAAGAGAGGAGGATGATGATGAAAACAACCGTTAAAGGATGTATACAGCTGGATGTTTTCAAAAAATCCAGACTTATTGCAGGCGAAAAAGGTCTGGGCAAAAAAATAAGCTATGCATCTGTTCTTGAGCCGTTTGAACCAGAAGAAATCAGGGAACTTGTAGATTGCGAAGACAGAATATTTGTTACCGGATTTTTTGGTGCCAGAGATGACAGTAACAAACAGGCCGAGATAATCAGAGCTCTTGCAGACAAAAAAGCTGCAGGACTTGTAGTGCTTTATGTGGGCAAAATAGTCAAGAGTATCACTTCTGATGTCAAAGAGGCAGCAGATGAGACAGCTCTCCCCCTTATAGTTTTTGAAGGGGATGATGCAGAGTATGGAACCGTACTCAATGCAATAGAAGAAAAAGTGATATATGGTGACAATTTCGACAACAGCCTCATAAGCAATACGATATTTCACCTTCTTGACTTTGACAAGCACGCGAACTTTCAGTCCGCACTCAAAAAAGCCGCAATCAGTAATGGATTCCAAATGGTTTTGCTCAACGAAAACTACGGACAGATACTTGCTGTTGAAACCAGACATCAGACTACGATAGATGAGGCCATCAGAGCTGCAAAAGAAAAACGCATAAGCGGTGGTGAACATTCTACATTCTATACCATGGTGGGAGTAAACGGGGTGCTCACATACTGGGGTCCTGTTATAATTTCGGGTGAAAAATACCTGATGTTCATAGTGGACAATGACGATTTGTATACAGCTGCGGAGATTACCAAGCTTGCCGAAATCATAGAGCTTGCCATGGGTATGTGGAAATACACACCCGAAAAAGATTCGAGATCGGAATTTATCAAGGCTATATGCAGAGGTAACAGCAGCCTTGCAAAGACAGTTGCAGAAGAGGCGGGTATTGATACTGATAAAATCCTCAGTGTGTTTATGGCCAAGGGTATAGAAAACCCAGAGTGTGAACGCACTATGGCACTTTTCGAAAAAGAAAAATCCCTGCAGATAATGAAGCTCAATGATGAGGATGATTCTTATGGGCTTATACTTGACACATCATCAGAAAACGAGGATCACAAAGTAAATGTCCTGGCTCTGTATGATAAACTGAAAGAAACAGAAGGAGTAAGGATATTCCATGTTACAGGATTCGAGGATATAGATGGTGCTTGTGACGCATACAAACTTATAACAGAAGCGAGAAGCCATGTGCAGTTTGTATTTCCTTTCAAAAGAGTATTTACAAAATATGAGCTTACACTGGTATGCAATTGCATCAGTATACAGGTGCAGGGCGGCTTTGTCAAAAAAGCATATATGGAACTTCTCGAAGTATTCAAGGGAGTTGGAGGCAACAAAGGCAGACAGCTTCTTGAAACCCTTGAAACGTTTGTCCTTGATGCGGGTATGAACAGCAGCAAAACATCTGATTTTATGAGAATTCATCCAAATACAGTGCAATATAGATTGAAGAGAATAAATGAGCTTCTGGGTGCCGAGATAACAGGCAACCGTATAATACCGGGACTTACTATAGCCCTTGCTCTCAAGAGAATAGAAAGGGCGTTGTAAGAGAAAATAAACGACATGTGAAGCAGCAAATTCAATGCAAAAATATTGATGAGCTGCAATATGTCGTTTTTGTATACAGTATAGAACTTCCGAGAATATAAGAATAATGTATACACAAAGAAACAGGTTGCAAAACGGAAATTATTAGTATATAGTTAATCTGATATGGGTTTTCCCATTTGTTTCAGTTCAAATCCAAATACAAGGAGGAAATATATATGAATAAGCTTGAAGAACTTCGCCAGATCAAGCAGGAAATTGCGCTTGGCGGAGGTCAGAAAAAAATCGACAGCCAGCATGCCAAAGGCAAGCTGACAGCAAGAGAAAGACTTGACATATTATTCGATGAGAATACATTTGTGGAAATAGATGTTTTCGTTTCCCACAGATGCACCAACTTCGGCATGGCAGATGTTAAGGCTACAGGTGACGGTGTTGTAAGCGGCTATGGTACAATCAATGGCAGGCTTGCATATGCGTATGCACAGGACTTTACTGTATTGGGCGGTTCACTGGGTGAATACCACGCAGAAAAAATCGTTAAAGCACAGCAGATGGCTCTCAAGATGGGTTGCCCTATTATTGGACTCAATGACTCTGGCGGAGCAAGAATCCAGGAAGGTGTAAATGCACTCTCAGGTTTTGGCAAGATATTCTATAACAACACTATATCTTCAGGTGTTATTCCTCAGATTTCAGTAATCATGGGACCTTGTGCCGGCGGTGCGGTATATTCGCCTGCAATTACAGACTTTGTATTCATGGTTGACAAGACAAGCCAGATGTTTATTACAGGTCCGCAGGTTATCAAGACTGTAACAGGCGAAGAAGTATCTGCAGAGCAGCTTGGCGGAGCAATGACTCACAATTCAATCAGTGGTGTTGCTCATTTCATTGGCAAAGATGATGAAGATACATTGATGCAGGTAAGAGAACTTCTCAGCTATCTGCCTGCCAACAACATGGAAACAGTTCCTGAAGTGGATTCGGCAGATGATCCTAACAGACTTATTCCGGAGTTCAACGAAATCATCCCTGAAAACCCTAACAAGGCATATAATATGTATGATATTATCAAAGGGCTGGCAGATGACGGCAAGTACCTTGATGTAATGCCTCATTATGCAAAGAATATGATTACCTGCTATATCAGGATGGCAGGCAGAACAGTAGGCGTTATTGCAAATCAGCCAAAAGTAGGAGCTGGTTGTCTTGACATAAACGCTTCAGACAAAGCGGCAAGATTTATCAGAAGATGCGATGCATTCAATACGCCTGTCCTTACTATTGAAGACGTACCGGGATTCCTCCCTGGAACAGATCAGGAATACGGTGGTATTATCAGACATGGTGCCAAGATGCTTTATGCATATTGCGAGGCCACAGTTCCTAAAGTTACAATGATCTTAAGAAAAGCATATGGTGGAGCATATATCGGAATGTGCAACAAAGAGCTGGGTTCAGACATGGTTCTTGCATGGCCTAGTGCACAGATTGCAGTAATGGGAGCGTCTGGTGCAGCCAATATTGTATTCAAAAAAGAAATTGCAAATGCTGATGATCCTATTGCAAAGAGACAGGAAAAGATAGATGAGTACGAAGAGAAGTTCAATAATCCGTACAGAGCTGCAGAGAGAGGATATGTAGATGATATCATTGAACCTGCAACAGCAAGACAGAGAATCATAAGTGCTTTTGAAATGCTCAGCTCAAAGAGACTGTCATTGCCATCAAAGAAGCATGGTAATATTCCGCTATAAGTTGGGAGGTGCATACTATGTCATTAATGGAACAATTTGCTGATCCAACATATTTTGAAGGATTGTCAATGTCTGAGAAACTGACAGGTGCAACAGTAACTATGTGCATGGGTCTTGGTATCACTTTCATTGTATTGTTTGTCCTTTGGGGCTGTATAGCTCTTATGGCTAAGATTACACATAGACCGGCAAAGACAGTAAGCGATGAAACACAGACTTCAGCAGCAGCACCAGCAGCACAGGCAAAAGCGGGAGATGATGAACTTACTGCTGTATTAACAGCAGCATCTATTGCCGCAGCAGAGGATAACGGCGAGCTTGTTGCAGTAATTGCAGCAGCGGTTGCTGCAATGGAAAACACAGTTGTAAGCAACCTTGTTGTCAGGAAGATTACAAGAATTTCAGGACCTACAAATGCATGGTCGAGTGCAGGTCTTTCGGAATGCATAGACAGCAGAAGAATGTAATTTGAAAGGAGAATAAAATGAAAAAATACAATATCACTGTGAATGGAAACACATATGAAGTAGAAGTTGAAGAAGTAGGTGGAGTAGCACCTGCACCTGCAGCCGCACCAGCACCTGCACCAGCACCTGCAGCAGCACCGGCTCCTAAGGCAGCAGCTCCAGCACCTGCACCGGCTCCTAAAGCAGCACCTGCAGCAGGCGCACAGTCAGTAACTGCTCCTATGCCTGGTACAGTTCTTGATGTAAAGGTAGCTCCGGGACAGGCAGTAAACAATGGTGACGTCCTTATTATCCTTGAAGCTATGAAGATGGAAAACGAAATCGTAGCTCCTGGCGCAGGCACTGTTGATACAATTCCTGTATCAAAGGGTGATGCTGTTAACACAGGCGATGTTCTTGTAACATTAGTATAATCGAAGAATCAAAACTTAAAGACGGTGGGACTTGACGGTTCTGCCGTCTTTTTTGACGGCTTTCGAAAATCTTTGCAAAGATAATCAAGTTCTGATAAAATTTTTTTTATCAGAAAGGAGGATGCCATATGACATACACACAAAATGTAGCAGATGTACTTAAAAAAGTTGTTTCTTCTGTAAATGCAGAAATGCCAGGTGTCGTAGAACAGATTATTTTGTATGGCTCCTATGCAAGAGGCGATTATTCTGCGGAATCTGATCTTGATATTATGCTTCTGATGAATTGCAGCCATACGGAGATAAGACAGTTTCAAAAGGCTGTATGCAAAATTGCCAGCAGGATTGGGTTAGAAGGGGATATTGAAGTGTCTTTGATGATGCAAGATAAGGAAACCTTTGAAAAGAGGCTTGCTATTCTGCCGTTCTATCGAAATGTGAAGAAAGAAGGTATAATGCTTTATGAATCCTGAAAGCGAACTGAAAGCATTGTCGGGTTATCGTTTTGAACAGTCAATAGAGTGCCTGAGGGCAGCAAAGACTTTAGCTGAGTGCAGAGATTATCGAGGTGCTGCAAATCGTTCCTATTATGCTTTTTTTTCATGCAATGCGCAGTGCGTTTGCTCTTGAAAATAAAGATTTTTCCAAATATAGCGGTGTATCAGCTAACTTTCGGAAAGAGTTTATTAAAACAGGGGTTTTTGATGTTGTTTTTTCTGATATGATAAAAAGTGCTTTCTACGTCAGAAACAACAGCGATTATGATGATTTCTATGTGGTTTCAAAAGCTGATGTGGAGGAACAAATCCAAAATGCAGAGAAATTCTGTGCAGCAATGAAAGAATACTTAGCTGTAAGGGGTGTGGACTTAAGTTGCCAAAGAGGTAGTGATAACGAATAAAGGTAATCGGTTCTGCCGTTTTTAGAGGCCTTCCTTTTGACACCATTACACCACAAACCTAAAAAATTTATAATATGGAAACAGATTTTTCCGCATAGTGCAGGCTATGTGGATTTTTTGGTAAAATTCTATCCCCCACCGGAGCTTGTGAACTGTAGTGCCGGGTCTGTATAATGCTATAGAGAATAATTTTGGGAGAGCATTATGAAAAAACGCTTTAGAATTACAATGATAATACTTGCTGTTATATCTGCTATCAGCATATGCGTTACTGTAGGACTTGGCCCTGTTAATGTGAGCCTCGGTTCCACAGTAGATGTCATATGCGGACAGATACCGGTTTTGAATATATTTTCAAAAGGCAACTATGACATGATTGAATACAATATAGTATGGCAGATGCGCATGCCCAGAGTGCTTTTGGGCTTTATAGTCGGAGGAGCACTTTCTGTATGCGGCGTGGCTATGCAGGCTCTCATAAGAAACAAACTGGCAGATCCGTTTGTGCTTGGTGTGTCGTCTGGTTCGTCTGCTTTTGCAACAGTATTCATGGTTACAGGCTGGCTGTCGTTCCTTGGAACATATGCGCTTCCTGTAAGCGCGTTTATAGGAGCTGCTGTTTCAATCGTAGCAGTATATGCGATTTCAAGAGTAAGAGGCAGGGTGAATATAACGCATCTGCTATTGGCAGGTGTTGCAATTTCCATGATGATGGATGCATTTACCAAGGCAGTAGCTCTCGGAGCCAAAAACGCTCTTGCAATTCATAACCTTGATTTTTGGATGACAGGATCACTTGCAGGAGCTAAATGGAGTTATCTGGGGCTGCCTCTGGTTGTCATGCTGATGTGTCTTGCGTTTTTGATGATTAACTGGAGAACCATGAATGCATTGCTTTTGGGCGATGATACTGCTGTGACCCTTGGCATTAATGTTCCTCGCATGCAAAAGGCACTTGTATTAGTGTCTTCACTTCTTGCAGGAGTTACAATTGCAGTGTCAGGCTCCATAGGTTTTATAGGCCTTATGGTACCGCATATTTGCCGCATTGTGGCAGGAAGTGATCACAAAAGAATCTTGCCTATGTCAGTGCTTCTTGGAGGATGCTTTGTAATATGGGCGGATGTGGCTGCCAGAATGATTCTGGCACCAGAAGAGCTGCCGGTGGGAATACTGACTGCAGTGATAGGTGGTCCGTGCTTTATAATTATGCTCAAAAGTAAATCGGGGAGGCTTGTATAATGGATAGACTCACAGTAAATAATCTTGAATATGGTTACTTTGATGAAAAAAACGTGATAGAAAATATCAATATCTGCGCAGAGGCAGGAAAATTTACAGGCATTATAGGCGGTAATGGCAGTGGCAAATCCACATTGCTCAAATGCATATATGGCGCATTGAAGCCGCAAAAGGGTGAGATTGTCCTTGGCAATAAAAATCTTGCAGATATGAGTCCGAAACAGCTTGCATCAAATATTGCTGTAGTAGGGCAGGAAAACGAATTCGCATTTGACTTCACGGTATGGGAAATGGTTGCAATGGGAAGAACCCCTCACAAGGGACTTTTTCAGCCTGATAATGCAAAAGACAAAAAAATAGTAGCAGGGGCTTTGCAAAAGACTGGTATGTATGACTTGAGAAACAGGAGCTTCAGGCAGCTTTCGGGAGGCGAAAAACAAAGAGTCATAATAGCAAGAGCCATAGCGCAGAGCGCAGAGCTTATGATACTTGATGAGCCTACAAACCATCTTGACATATCTTATCAATTGCATACATTTGAAACCGTTAAGGAGCTGGGCGTTACTGTACTTGCTGCCATGCATGACCTCAACCTTGCATCGCTTTTTTGCGATAAAATCTATATATTAAAAGACAAGAAGGTATTTGCTGCAGGTAGCCCTGAAGAAATACTGACAGCAAAGAATATAGAGGAGGTTTTCGGGGTGAGAGCAGAGGTGAGAACTTCAGATGAAACCCGGAAATCGGTAGTCTCATACATACCATATTTACATTGAAGGGAGTAAATTTGTGAAAAAGATTATATCTATTATCCTTGTGATTACCATAGTAGCGATAATGGCAGGATGTGGTGCCGCTGTATCTCAACATGAAAACAGCAGCGGATACACGCCTGTTACAGTTGAAAACTACGGGAGGACTGTAACGATAGATAATATGCCTCAAAAGGTAGTTACTGCCGGACCTGACTGCACAGAGCTTCTCATAGCCCTTGGCCTTTCAGATAAAATTACAGGTAACTGCTGCGACAATCACAGCAGAGGGCCACTTCCCGAGTGGGAGGAAGCGTATGCAAAAATCCCGGAGATAACATATGGAAGCCCTACACTTGAGGCAGTGGTCGGCAGTGGCTGTGATTTTTTCTTTGGCATAGACTGGGTGTTTTCGGGCGACTTTACAGTAGAAGCTCTTGAGGAGTATGGTATTACTGTATATGTATGTGAAGCACAGGATTATGATGACGTATGGAGGGAAGTACGGGAACTCGGTGAGATTTTCGGTGTAGAGGAGGCTGCTGAGGAATTTGTGGGCAGCGAAAAATCCCGTATCAGGGAAGTGGAAAAGGTTGTTTCAGATGAAGAACAACTTAAAGTGCTGGTATATGATTCTGATACAGGCAATGGAGTGTATACTGCAGGAGGTTCTAATATTGAAAGTCTGTTCATACGCTCTGCCGGCGGTGTGAATATTTTTGAAGATATAGATAAGGCATGGGCTTCTGTTTCATATGAAAAAATCCTCGAAGCAGAGCCTGATGTAATCATAATCCATGACTATGAAGAGGCTTCGTATGAGGATAATATAAAGAAGCTTAAGAGTGATCCGATACTGTCACAGCTTGATTGTGTGAAAAAAGGCCGGTTTATCAAGCTGTCACTTGAATCGGCACTGCCCGGATCAAGGACAGCTTACAGCATAGAACAGATTGCAAAAGGTCTGTTTCCGGATAAATTCTAAGCCACGCTATTTTACAAAGCTGTCAATAGCTTTGCCAAGTTCGTCGATGGCTTTGCGGTCGTTGTGCTCTACTGCTTCCACTATGCATTCGCTTATGTGGTTTTTGAGCACTACTTTACCTGTATTGTTAATAGCCGATTTGACTGCAGCAAGCTGGATAAGCACCTGTGAACAGTCCTCATCACGTTCAATCATTCGTTTGATTGACTCAAGGTGTCCTACGGCTCTGGATATTCTGTTTATTACAGCTTTCTTTTCATCTGCACTGTGAACATGATGATGTTCATGATCATGATGGTGGTCGTGTGTGTGTTCATGCGCCATTTGATTTTCTCTTTTCTGAAAGATTCTCATATAGTATAGCAGAATTCATGCGGTCGGACAAGCTGCTCATTTGCGAAGTCAAGAAGAATAAAGGAGTGATAGAAACTATGACCAGAGAAGAATATAGATTGGCGGCAGAATTTTGGAAAACAAAAGAACCCTCTGTGATGCCAAAAGAGGAAGTTGTACCTGTAGTAGAGGAATATCTCAGAAGCAGCAGTGTCTGTGCACTTGCTACGGGAGCAGGCGACTATGTACGCTGTACACCGCTGGAGTATAGCTTCTATGACGATAAGTTTTGGATTTTTACAGAAGGCGGAGAGAAATTCATAGGCCTTGAAAAAAACAGTAATGTTAGCCTCGCTGTTTTTGATAAAAATCCCGACTTTGGCAGCCTCAGGAGCGTACAGGTCACGGGTATTGCCAGATTAATAGAACCGATGTCTTCGGAATATATTGACCATGCAAATTACAAAGCCGTCCCGGTTGAGGCACTTCAAAGGCTTGCGGATAAGGGGCATCCCATGCATCTGCTGTGTATTGAGCCTGTTAGAATGGATGTGTTGTTTTCAGAATTCAAGGCTGCAGGATATGACAGCCGTCAGACGATTTGCTGGCTATAAGAAAATATGGAGCAGGGGAATTAGGCCCTGTTCCATATTTTTAATGTCTGAATCAATTTTTCTTTGTTATCTGTGCTCATCTGCCGAATAATATCAAGCAACTCATTATCCAGGGCAGTATTCTGATAGTCTGAATCGATGCGCCCTACCAGAGAATCCAGTGAAATATTCATCAAGCGTGCATAATATATTAAAATACGAAGAGACATGGCTGTTCTGCCGTTCTCCACGTTGCTTATATATCCGGGGGTGACACCGAGTGCCTCTGCAACCTGTGCCTGCGTGAAATCCATTTCAATACGCAGTTTTTTTATTTTAGGGCCTAAATTATCATAATCTGTCTGTTTCATAGCTGCCTCCTCACAAACTTTTAAGTAAGTTAAGTATACAATAAATATATTAAAAAATAAATACAATTATTGTTTTTTGATAAATGGAAACGCAAGGATGCGTGTGATAGGTAAGAAGGCTACAGTCCTTGAAAACACTGAAAAACAGGCATTAAAAAAGCTCAAAAAACTTTCAAAAAAGGGTTGCAATATTTCCCCGTTTGTTATATACTACAAAGGCTTGCTTTAGGCGATGAAGTGGGAAGTTGCAGTGCTATATGGGAATTTCCACGGAGCAATTGTCACCGCAAGACGGTGGCGTAGGGATTCGCCTGTTTTTATCTGTGTGGTTTTGCAGGAAACACATGGAGCAGTGTACTAAGTAAGCACAAACCCTGTACACATTGAAAACAAGGCGTTTGAACCCCTTGTACAAGCATAGCGAAAACTGTACAAAAAATTTTAGGAGGACAAAAATGAGCGAATTACAAAAAATCAGAATCAAGCTTAAGGCCTATGACCATGCGTTATTAGACCAGTCAGCGGCAAAGATTGTTGAAACAGCCAAGAAAACAGGCGCAGATGTTTCAGGACCTATTCCGCTACCGACAGAAAAAGAAGTAGTAACTATCCTGAGAGCGGTACACAAGTACAAAGACTCAAGAGAACAGTTCGAACAGAGAACTCACAAGAGACTGATTGACATCACAAATGCTACACCAAAAACAACTGATGCACTGACAAAGTTGGATTTACCTGCAGGCGTAAGCATTGAAATCAAATTATAGTAAGGGAACTCCCCTTAGTATGATTGCTCAGATTGACAAGGAGCAATCCGCTGTAAGAATTTAGGAGGAAAATAAACATGAAGATGATTCTAGGCAAAAAAGTCGGAATGACTCAGATCTTCACAGAAGCAGGAGATGTTGTTCCTGTAACTGTAATCGAGGCAGGTCCGGAAGTTGTGACTCAGATCAAGACAGTTGAGACTGACGGATACAACGCAGTACAGGTTGGTTTTGAAGATCAGAAACCACACAGAGTTAACAAACCAATGACAGGTCATTTCGCAAAGAATGACATTCCTGTTAAGAAGCATCTGGCTGAATTCAGAAACGAAGAAGGCGAAAGCTATGAAATCGGACAGATAATAACTGTTGCAGAGTTTGAAGCAGGCAAGAAGCTTGACATCACAGGAACTTCAAAAGGTAAGGGAACTCAGGGTAACATCAAGAGACACGGACACCACAGAGGACCTATGACCCACGGTTCAAAACACAAAAGACTGGCCGGAGCATTGGCAGCAGGTACTTACCCATCAAGAGTATTCAAGGGAAACAAAGGCCCCGGCAGAATGGGTAGAGAAACTGTCACCGTACAGAACGTTGAATTGGTAAAAGTTATTGAAGATAGAAACCTTATGCTGGTTAAAGGTGCGGTTCCCGGTAACAAAGGCGGACTTCTCCGTATCCAGTATGCGGTAAAAGGTCAGAAATAGAGTATTTGGAAAGGAGGACATAAGAAATGGCTACATTAAAAATGCTAAACATGGCAGGAGCTGAAGCTGGTGAAATCAAATTAAATGATGAGATCTTCGCAATCACTCCGAACGAATACGCTGTTCATGAAGTAGTAAAGAACTATCTGGCATGCCAGAGACAGGGAACTCAGTCAGCAAAGACAAGAGCAGAAGTTAGAGGCGGCGGAAGAAAACCTTTCAGACAGAAGGGCACAGGTCGTCACAGACAGGGAAGCTCAACTGACCCTACACAGGTAGGCGGCGGAATTGTATTTGCACCAAAACCAAGAGATTACAGATATAGAGTCAACAAAAAAGTAAAAAGACTTGCAATGAAATCGGTTCTGTCAGCAAAGGTTGCAGACAATGAAATGATCGTTCTTGACGAAATCAAATTCGATGAACCTAAGACAAAGGAAATGATCAAAATGTTAGCAAACGTTAACGCCGGCAAAAAAGCTCTGATAGTTATGGCAGAAAAAGACGAAAACGTTGTTAAATCAGCAGCTAACATCCCCGGAGTAAGAACTGCTTTAGTAGGAACAATGAACGTTTATGAGATTCTCAACCATACAAACTTCATCGTTACCGAAGAAGCAATCAAGAAGATTGAGGAGGTGTACGCATAATGAAAAGCCCATATGACGTAATCATTAAGCCTGTCATCTCTGAAAAGAGTATGGACGATGCGCAAAACAAAAAATACACATTCAAGGTTGCAGTAGATGCCAACAAAACTCAGGTTAAACTGGCAGTTGAAGAAATCTTCGGTGTTGAAGTTGCAAAAGTAAACATCATGAATGTTAAAGGTAAAGCTAAGAGAATGGGAAGATACGAAGGCATGACTTCTGCTTCAAGAAAAGCAATAGTTACACTTACTGAAGGCAGTAAGGAAATCGAATTCTTCCAGGGACTATAATTAGGAGGTAGTAAACAATGGGAATTAAAAAATACAATCCGACTACTCCTGGTCTGAGAGGAATGACAGTTTCCACTTTTGAGGAAATTACAAAGAGCACTCCTGAGAAATCTTTAACAGTAACATTAAAGAAACATTCGGGAAGAAACAACAGAGGTAAGATAACTGTAAGACACAAAGGCGGCGGATACAGACCTAAATACAGAATTATCGACTTCAAGAGAGCAAAAGACGGAGTACCAGGAAAAGTTGCTGCAATTGAATACGATCCGAACAGAACAGCCAACATAGCACTGATTGCTTATGCAGATGGCGAAAAGAGATACATCATAGCTCCTAACAAACTCATGGTAGGCGATGTTATTTACGCAGGCCCTGATGCGGATATCAAAGTAGGTAATGCATTACCGCTTGCAAATATTCCAATCGGTACAGTTATTCACAATATCGAACTTAAACCGGGCAAAGGCGGACAGCTTGTAAGATCAGCAGGCAACGGCGCTCAGCTTATGGCTAAGGAAGGTGACTATGCTCAGGTAAGACTTCCTTCCGGCGAAGTAAGAAAAGTAAGAATCGAATGCAGAGCCACTATCGGCGAAGTTGGAAATATCGATCATGGTAATATCCAGATTGGTAAAGCGGGACGTAAAAGACACATGGGTATCAGACCTACCGTAAGAGGTTCAGTTATGAACCCTAACGATCACCCTCACGGTGGTGGTGAAGGTAGAGCACCTGTTGGACGTAAGAGTCCTGTTACTCCTTGGGGTAAACCTGCTCTTGGATATAAGACAAGGAAGAAGAACAAGGAATCCAACAAGTATATCGTAAAGAGAAGAAATGAGAAGTAGGAAGGAGCATAAATAATGGGTAGATCACTGAAAAAAGGTCCTTTCGTAGATGCAAAGCTGCTTAAGGCTATTGATGACATGAATGCAGCTAACGATAAAAAAGTTGTTAAAACGTGGTCAAGACCATCAACAATATTTCCACAGATGGTAGGACATACAATCGCTGTTCATGATGGAAGGAAGCATGTGCCTGTATATATTACAGAAGATATGGTAGGTCACAGACTTGGAGAATTCGCTCCAACCAGAACTTACAGAGGTCATTCGGCTGACAAAAAAGTCGTTAAATAAAGAAAAGGAGATAGTAAAATGGAAGCAAAAGCAATTGCAAAATATGTAAGAATGTCTCCTATCAAGCTTAAACCAATTACTGACTTGGTAAGAGGAAAAGACTTACAAGAGGCACTTAATATTTTAAAATTCACACCTGGCAAGGGTGCTGAGATAGTAGAGAAAGTTGTTAAATCAGCAGCAGCTAACGCTGAAGAAAATCACAAGATGAATCCAGACAACTTATATGTCGCTGAAGTTTATGCCAACCAGGGTCCGACAATGAAAAGATGGAGAGCCGGATCACAGGGAAGAGCATCAATCATCTTAAAGAGAAGCAGTCACGTTGGCGTAACTTTAAGAGAGAGAAATTAAGTAAGGAGGTTCATCAATGGGTCAGAAAGTAAATCCACATGGTTTGAGAGTTGGCGTAATCAAAGACTGGGATTCCAAGTGGTATGCAGACAAAGCTAACTTCGCTGATTGCCTTGCTGAAGACAATCAGGTCAGAACGTTTGTTAAGAAAAAACTATATGCAGCAGGCATTTCAAAAGTTTTGATTGAGAGAGCTGCAGAAAACAAAATCAAAGTCATCGTACTGACTGCAAGACCAGGAATGGTAATCGGCAGAGCGGGCGACGGCATTGAAGAGATCAAAAAAGCAGTTGCCAAAATGACAGGCAAAGAAGTTACTATCAGCATCGAAGAAGTCAGAAGAGCAGAACTTGATGCACAGCTTACAGCTGAATCAATCGCACAGGCACTCGAAAGAAGAGTTTCATTCAGAAGAGCGATGAAGCAGGCTATCGGCAGAACAATGAAAGCCGGAGCAAAAGGTATCAAAGTTACAACTTCAGGAAGACTTGGCGGAGCTGAAATCGCAAGAAGCGAAAAATACAGTGAAGGAAATGTTCCTCTACATACTTTGAGAGCAAATATCGATTATGGTTTTGCAGAAGCTGATACAACCTACGGTAAAATAGGAGTTAAAGTTTGGATAAACCATGGCGAAGTTCTTGACAAAGGCCTTGTAAGTGCTGTTCCTGAAGAAAAACAGGAAAGAAGAGGCAAGAAGGGCGACAGAAGAAGAAACGACAGAAACGGCAGAAGAGGAGAAGGCAGATCTGACAGAAGAGACAGAAGAGACAGAAGAGATGACACTCCTCAGGCTCCTAAGGCAGTAAACCCAAGAGTAAGAAAAACTCCAAAAGTAGAGCCGAAAGTTGAAGAACCACAGGTTGAAGCAGTAGAAGCAGCAGCAGAAACTGCAGAAACAGAGGCATAGATATAAAGAAAGGAGGAACACATCATGTTAATGCCAAAGCGCGTTAAACGTAGAAGAGTCCACAGAGGAAGAATGAAGGGCAAAGCAACCAAGGGCAATACAATCACATACGGTGAATATGGTCTTGTTGCTACAGAATGCGGATGGATCACTTCAAACCAGATAGAGGCAGCCAGAGTTGCCATGACAAGATCTATCAAAAGAGGTGGTAAAGTATATATCAAAATATTCCCACACAAACCTGTAAGTAAGAAGCCTGCAGGCGTTCGTATGGGTTCAGGTAAAGGTGTACCTGAATACTGGGTAGCAGTAATTAAGCCGGGCAGAGTAATGTTTGAAATCGAAGGCGTTACTGAAGAACAGGCAAGAGAAGCTATCAGACTTGCGTCACATAAGCTTCCTATCAAATCAAAGTTTGCCATCAAAGGCCAGGAAGTAAAGGGTGGTGAAGCATAATGGAATTAAAGAAAATGAGAGAAATGACAGAAGTTGAGCTTAACGCTGAACTTGACAACATGAAAAAAGAATTATTCAACTTGAGATTCCAGCATGTAACCGGTCAGCTTGAAAATCCGGTTAAACTCAGAGAAACAAAAAGAGATATCGCTAGAGTTAAAACTGTGATCAGAGAAAAAGAGCTTGCAAAGGCTCAGGGCTAACAGAAAGGAGGATGTATTATGGCAGTTGATAGAAACAGAAGAAAGACTATCGTGGGTATAGTGACATCAGACAAGATGGACAAAACTATAGTAGTGACAGTTGAAGACTTCGTAAGACATTCCCTTTATGGAAAAGCTGTAAAGAGAACAAAGAAGATCAAAGCTCACGACGAAAACAATGAATGCCAGATTGGCGATAAAGTTAGAATTATGGAAACAAGACCTCTGTCAAAGGATAAGAGATGGAGACTTGTAAACATCGTTGAAAAGGTTAAGTAAAGGAGGCAACTGAAATATGATTCAGACTGAAACAAGATTAAGAGTTGCTGACAATTCAGGCGCAAAAGAATTACTGTGCATCCGTATCCTGGGCGGAACAAGCCGTCAGTATGCAAATATCGGTGATGTAATAGTATGTGCTGTAAAGGAAGCAACACCGGGTGGCGTTGTTAAAAAAGGTGATGTAGTGAGAGCTGTAGTTGTAAGATCAAAGCACGGCGCAAGAAGAGCAGACGGAAGTTATGTTAAATTTGATCAGAATGCAGCAGTTATCATAAAGGATGATAAGACTCCGACAGGTACACGTATTTTCGGACCTGTAGCAAGAGAACTTAGAGAAAAAGGCTTTATGAAGATAGTGTCACTGGCACCGGAAGTACTATAGGAGGTGTTTAAGGATGCGTATCAAAAAAGACGATATGGTAATGGTGATTACCGGCAAAGACAAAGGTAAAACCGGAAAAGTTCTCAAGGCTATGCCTAAAGAAAACAGAGTAATCGTGGAAGGCGTTAACATTCAGACCAAGCATGCAAAGCAGACAAGAACATCTGCTGCTGAAATCAAGCATCAGGAAGGTCCTATAGACGCTTCAAACGTAATGTACTATGACAGCAAGGCAAAAGCTCCGACAAAAGTCGGATACAAGATGGTCGGAGACAAAAAAGTTCGTTTTTCAAGAAAAACAGGACAGGAAATTGATTAAGAAAGGAGGAGACGATTTTGGCAGCTAGAATGAGAGAAATGTACAAAAACACAGTTTTCGGTGCGTTACAGGAAAAATTCCAGTACAAAAACGTTATGGAAGTTCCTAAACTTGAAAAGATAACTATTAACATGGGTCTTGGTGAAGGCAAAGACAATGCAAAGATTATTGAATCTGCAGTTAAAGAACTTGCCCTTATATCAGGACAGCAGCCTGTTGTAACAAAAGCAAGAAAATCCATCGCTAACTTCAAGGTTAGAGAAGGTATGCCTGTAGGAGTTAAAGTTACTTTGAGAGGCGACAATATGTATGAATTTGCTGATAAATTCTTCAATATCGCTCTTCCTAGAGTAAGAGACTTCAAGGGTGTTAGCAAAAACTCATTTGACGGCAGAGGCAACTATGCAATGGGCATCAAAGAACAGTTAATATTCCCTGAAATCAACTATGACCAGGTAGAAACTATTAAGGGTATGGACATAGTATTCACAACTACGGCAAAATCAGACGAAGAGGCTATGGCACTGCTTCAGTTACTGGGAATGCCGTTCGAAAAGTAGGAGGGAAATTATGGCTAAGACATCTTTAAAAGTTAAACAGCAGAGAAAACCTAAGTATTCAACAAGAGCTTACACAAGATGCAGAATCTGCGGAAGACCTCATTCTGTATTAAAGAAATATGGAATCTGCCGTATATGCTTCAGAGAACTTGCATACAAAGGTGAAATACCAGGCGTAAGAAAAGCAAGCTGGTAAAATAAATAGTTAGAGAATTGTGAAGGCTGGAAACTGATCCAGAACCACACGAAGGAAGGAGAATACTGTAATGACAATGACAGATCCGGTAGCAGATATGCTCACTAGAATCAGAAATGCCAATACTGTGTGCCATCCGTCTGTAGACATTCCTGCATCAAAAATGAAAAAAGCGATTGCAGAGATTCTATTAGAAGAAGGCTACATTAATGGCTTTGATGTTATAGAAGATGGCAAGCAGGGAATTATCAGAGTTCAGATGAAATATACAGCTGACAAAGAAAGAGTAATCAAAGGAATCAAAAAGATTTCAAAACCCGGCTTGAAAGTTTATGCTAAAGCAGACGATATCCCAAGAGTTCTTGGCGGACTTGGAGTTGCTATCATATCAACTTCAAAAGGAGTTATAAGCGACAAAAAAGCAAGATCACTGGGCATCGGCGGCGAAGTAATTTGTTATGTTTGGTAGGAGGTAAGACATGTCAAGAATAGGTATCAAACCTGTTATCCTGCCTGCCGGCGTAGAGGTTAAAGTTGATGATAACAATGTTGTTACTGTCAAAGGACCTAAAGGCGAATTACAGGAGCAGGTTAGCAAACTGTTAAAAATCGAAGTAAACGGAACAGAAGTAAACGTTTCAAGAAGTTCAGATGCAAAAGAACACAAATCACAGCATGGTCTTGGAAGAACTCTTATCAACAATATGGTAGTAGGAGTTACACAAGGTTATGAAAAGAAACTCCAGATCAATGGTGTAGGATACAAGGCAGAGAAAAAAGGCAAGACTCTTGTTATGCAGCTTGGATATTCACATCCTGTTGAAATGGAAGACCCTGAAGGAATCACTACTGAGGTTCCAAGTGCTACAGAAATTATCGTTAAAGGCATAGACAAAGCTTTGGTAGGTAATTATGCGGCAAACATCCGTAAGTGGAGACAGCCTGAACCTTACAAGGGCAAGGGTATTAAATATGCTGATGAAGTTATCCGTCGTAAAGAAGGAAAAGCTGGAGCACAGTAAGAAAGGAGTGAATGGTAAATGGCAAATGTAAGCAGAAACGACAGACGTGTTAAAAGACACAAAAGAGTTAGAAAAAATTTGACAGGAACTCCTGAGAAGCCAAGACTTGTAGTTTTCAGAAGCAACAAGAACATTTCAGCTCAGATAATAGATGACGTGGCAGGTCACACTTTAGTATCAGCCTCATCAATCGACAAAGAATTAAAATCCGAAATCGGTTATGGCGGCAACAAAGAAGCAGCCAAAAAAGTAGGCGAAGCTTTAGCTAAGAGAGCTCTTGCAAAGGGTATAGAAGTTGTAGCTTTTGACAGAGGCGGATTCCTTTATCACGGAAGAGTTAAGGAATTAGCTGACGGCGCACGTGAAGGCGGACTAAAATTCTAGGAGGTATCAGATGAGAAATACAATAGATGCATCCAAGCTGGACTTGACAGAAACTATCGTTAACATCAGACGTGTTGCAAAGACAGTTAAGGGCGGTAGAAATATGAGATTCAGCGTAACTGTAGTTGTTGGAGACGGCGAAGGTCACGTAGGCGTTGGTCTTGGTAAGGCTATAGAAATACCTGAAGCTGTAAGAAAAGCTACAGAAGATGCAAAGAAAAACTTAATCAGTGTTCCAACAGTAGGAACAACAATTCCACACAGACAGCTTGGTGTATTCGGAGCAGGCAGAGTATTACTGATGCCGGCTGCTGAAGGTACAGGAGTAATCGCTGGTTCATCAGTTAGAACCGTACTCGAAGCTGCAGGAGTTAAAGACGTTAGAGCAAAATCAATCGGCTCAAACAACACAGGTAACATGGCTTATGCAACATTGGAAGGTCTTAAATCTCTGGTAACAGTAGAAGAGGTTGCAAGATTAAGAGGCAAAACACCTGAAGAAATTCTGGGATAAGGAGGAAGAACAATGGAAAAGATGATTAAAGTTACTTTAACAAAGAGTACTATTGGTGCTTCCCCAAAACAAAAAAAAGTTGTAGAAGCATTAGGACTGAAAAAGATGCACGCATCAGTAGAATTGATTGACAGCCCTGTAACTCGTGGTGCTGTTGATAAAGTATCGCATCTTGTTACTGTAGAAGAACTGTAGGAATGGAGGTGCAAAAGATATGAAACTTCATGAGTTAAAGGCTGCCGGCGGTTCAACAAAGAACCCCAAAAGAAAAGGCCGTGGTACAGGTACTGGTAATGGTACAACCGCAGGCAGAGGTATGAACGGTCAGAAGTCAAGAAGCGGTGGCGGAGTAAGACTTGGATTCGAAGGCGGACAGATGCCGCTGTACAGAAGACTCCCGAAGAGAGGCTTCACTAATATCTGGGGTACTGAATACACAGTGCTCAATGTTGATGCTTTGAACAAGTTTGAAGCAGGAACAGTTGTTACACCAGAAATGCTCAAAGAAGCAGGCATGGTTAAACAGGTAAAGGATGGTATTAAGATTCTTGGCGATGGTAAGCTTGAAAAGAATTTGACAGTTCAGGCTCACAAATTTACAAAAACAGCAATCGAAAAAATAGAATCTGCCGGAGGAAAGGTAGAGGTAATTTAATATGGAAGTGCTGAAGACTATTGGCAAGGCCTGGAAAATTCCTGACATAAGGAAGAAAATAATATTCACTTTGCTGATGTTGCTGGTATTCAGAATCGGATCAAATATTCCTGTTCCGGGAATCAACAGAGACATTCTGGATCAGGCATTCAACGGTGATTCAGGACTGTTCGAATTATTCGACCTGTTCTCAGGTGGTGCTTTCAGTAACCTTACAATATTTGCTTTAAGTATTACACCTTATATTACCGCATCGATTGTATTGCAATTACTTACAATCGCAATACCTGCACTGGAAAGGCTGGCCAAAGAAGGCGTTGAAGGAAGAAAAAAAATAGCAAGATATACAAGATATCTTACTGTTGGACTGGCATTTGTTCAGGCAATCGGTATGACACTTGGTATATTCAAACAATATCTGCTCAACACAGATTTCTTCCATATCACAGTTGTGGTATTCGTGCTTTCGGCAGGAACCGCATTCCTGATGTGGCTTGGAGAGCTTATCAATGAACATGGCATAGGCAACGGAATCTCCCTTATAATCTTTGGTGGTATCGTTGCAAGAGTGCCAAGTGCAATCATGTCAGCTTACACAAACTACAAATCGGGTGCGATTTCACTTGTAGGTATATTCCTGTTCCTTGCATTTGCTATCCTGGTAATCGTGGTTATTATTGAGATACAGCAGGGTCAGAGAAGAATTCCTGTGCAGTATGCAAAGAGAGTTGTAGGAAGAAAAATGTATGGCGGACAGTCAACACATATTCCTCTAAAAGTCAATCAGGCGGGAGTTATCCCTGTAATCTTCGGTATGTCGCTGTTGCAGCTGCCGCAGACGCTGGTTTACTTCTGGCCAAACACAGGATTTTCAGAGTTTATGACTAAATGGCTCTCAACAAACGGTACTCCGGGAGTATATGTTTACAGTATATTTTATGCGATACTGATCATATTCTTCACTTACTTCTATACTGCAGTAACCTTCAATCCAATGGAAGTTGCTGATAATATGAAGGCAAACGGAGGATTCGTACCGGGAATAAGACCGGGCAGACCGACTGTTGAATATTTGCAGAAGGTAATGAACAGAATCACCTTTACAGGAGCTATTTTCCTGGCTGTAATAGCAATTATGCCTTTAATCATAGGCAATTTTACAGCTATAGATTTCAAATTCGGAGGAACATCACTTCTTATCGCTGTCGGTGTTGCTCTCGATACAATGAAGCAGCTTGAAAATCAAATGGTTATGAGAAATTATCAAGGATTTTTGAAATAGGAGAATGAAATGAATCTTATACTATTAGGGCCTCCGGGTGCAGGTAAAGGTACACAGGCGGTAAATATCGTTGACAAATACCATATACCACACATATCGACAGGTGATATATTCAGGGAAAACATCAAGAATGGAACCGAGCTCGGAAAAAAAGCCCAGGAATATATGAACAGAGGCGAGCTCGTTCCGGACGAACTTGTAGTTGAGATTGCTACAGACAGACTTCTTAAGGATGACTGCAAAAACGGATTCCTGCTTGACGGATTTCCAAGAACAGTATTTCAGGCCAAGAAGCTTGACGAATTCCTGTCAGCACACGACAGCAAAATAGATACTGTTATCAATCTCGAAGTCGAAAAAGCAGAGCTTATCGCAAGACTTACAGGAAGAAGAGTCTGCAAAAAGTGCGGCGCTTCATTCCACGTTACAAATATACCTCCCAAACAGGAAGGCGTTTGTGATTTCTGTGGAGGAGAGCTGTTCCAGAGAGATGATGATACTGTAGAAACTGCCGAAAACAGAATATCAGTATATGATTCCCAGACCAAACCTCTTGTAGATTATTATACAAAGGCTGGATGCATAGCAAATATAGACGGTGCAACAGGCCTTGAAAATGTATTTGCTGATATAGTAAGAGCTTTAGGAGAATAAAATGATTATCATCAAATCACCGGAAGAGATAGAACTGATGAGAGAATCCGGCAAAGTCACAAAGTACATTCTTGAAGAGCTTGAAAATTACATCAAACCGGGAATGTCAACAAAAGACGTGGACAAGTTCGTTGAAAGCACAATCAGGAAACACAAAATGATTCCCACATTCAAAGGCTACGGCGGTTTTCCCGCCAGTGCCTGTGTGTCGGTCAATGAAGAAGTTGTTCACGGAATACCGGACAAAAAACGGATCATTCAGGAAGGCGATATAGTCAGCGTTGATGTTGGTTCAACCTATAAGGGTTATGTAAGTGATGCGGCCAGAACCTACGGAATAGGTCAGATAAGCCCTATTGCACGCAAAATCATAGAGGTGGCAGAGGCGAGCTTCTTTGCCGGCCTTGAATATTGCAAAGTCGGACACAGACTTTCAGATATATCCAATGCTATTCAGATGAAAGTCGAAGGAGAAGGATTTTCGGTAATAAGGGAATTTGTAGGACATGGAGTAGGTAGGGCAATGCATGAAGACCCTCAGATAGCAAATTACGGTAGAGCGGGCAGAGGTCCAAGGCTTGCACCGGGTATGGTATTTGCAATCGAACCGATGATAGCAGAGGGAACATACGATGTTGAAACTCTGCTGAACAACTGGACTGCTGTTACCGCTGACGGCAAACTGGCAGCTCATTATGAGAATACTGTCGTTATAACAGATGGTGAGCCACAGCTGCTTACATTATAGCTTGATAAATACAAGCGGAAAAAGGAGTGTAGAATATGGCGAAGACAGACGTCATCGAAGCAGAAGGTACTGTTGTTGATGCGCAGCCTAATGCAATGTTTGTTGTTAAGCTGGACAACGGTTTCGAAGTGCTTGCACACATTTCAGGAAAAATCAGAATGAACTTCATAAGAATTCTTCCGGGAGACAGAGTTAAGGTGGAACTTTCACCTTATGACTTGTCAAGAGGCAGAATTACATGGAGAGATAAGTAGATTA
>CAZDQV010000009.1:0-18126 GCA_964507795.1 uncultured Oscillospiraceae bacterium
CGGTCTTTTATATTTCATCACTTATCTCCTTAAATTATATAGCAAACATCATTTCAGCACTTTTTTTACCTGTTTTTTAAATGTTTGTCCCAAACTATGGATAACTCTGTGGATAAAACAGAAAACCCACCAACAGTGAATTGCTGACACTCGAATATTGCACAGCCAAATAACTTCGCATCATTGAAGATATTATTGTTGCGGCAAAAGCGGCTCTCGACAAAAATTCTTAACCATCACGCCTTTCAAAAAGCCCCTCTGGCTTTACCAGAAAGGCAATAAATTCTCATTCCTTTTTCAGATATTTGATAAACTCCTTCTTCGTTCTCTGATAATTGGCTCTGCAAACTGTAAGCTCTGTCCCGTTTGACATGAATATCGACTGATTTTCCATTGAATCCACATAATCGAAATTAATGATATAGCTCCTGTGGCACATATAGAATCTGCTGTCCACCTCCTCATACAAATCCTTCAATACCGCATTGTACTTGAAAATACGCTTTTGAGTTATTACCGAAGTTTCCCTTCTATACTGCTCAATATAGATAATGTTCTTGTAAAAAACTCTGGCAACAAGGTTCTTGTTTTCAACAATAATATAGTTCTTGCTCATTTCCACCTCCGGCTTGTTAATCACTTTTATCGGGTTTTTCACAATTATACATCCTTCTTGCACCGGCAAGTATCACTATATTCGAGCATAATTCTACAATTTTCGACATTCAGGCCATAAAAACAGCAGACCTGTGAAAAACATGTCTGCTGTTACAATTATTTAATTCCGTGTATTACATTCTTTGCCCATTTGCCTGACTTGTATCTCCAGGTTAAGATTGCAGCTTTGAACAGGTTCTCTGACTTGACAAACAGCACTACAATATATACCGGCAACTCAAATACCATCGCGCCAAGAAACGCCGCAGGTACAGCTATAAGCCATACGCAGGAGACCTCACTTACTGCTGCAAATCTCGTATCTCCTCCACCCCTGAGAACCCCGGTTACAAGGGTGCCGTTATAGAGATTGAACACCATAAATATACCATATATGAGCAATATGCGCCTTGCATAAAATGCCCCCAGCGGTGTGAATCCAAACAGACTGACAAGCAACCCTGAGCATATTATAAGCAGAATTCCAAAGACCGAACCAAACAGCAATGCGATTCTGAGAAGCTTTTTTGCCATGGCTCTGCTTTTTTCGATGTTGTTTTCTCCAAGCTGCTCACCTATGAGGATAAGAGCCGCATCTCCAATGCTGAAGCCTGCCATTATAAAAAGGTTTTCAATTGTATTGCTTGCCTGTGCCGCAGCATAAGCTGTAACGCCTATATGTCCTATTGCAGCCATATATGCTGATTGACCAAGACCCCACATGGTTTCATTGATGGTTGTCGGAAATGAATTTTTAATAACCCTGCCTGCAAGGTCCCTGTTGATGCCGCAAAACTCTTTCAACCTGCCTGCAATTATGTTTTTACGGCCAAATACCGCATAAAGCACAAGCAGCATTTCAACTGTTCTTGCAGCCAGAGTTCCTACAGCAGCGCCTGTAGTTCCAAGCTTTGGCATTCCAAATGCTCCGAATATGAATACATAATTCAAAAAAGTATTGGTTGTAAACACAGCAAGGCTTATATAAAGGGGAATTCTTGTCTGCTGGGTAGCTCTCAGTGCTATCACCAAAGGTTCCGTTACTCCAAGAAGTAAAAAACACGGCGCCGCTGTTCTCACATACTGTATAGAAAGCTCAATGACTTCCTCTTCTTCTGTAAAAAGCTCTATTATATATCTTGGAAAAAACATTGCCGCGACAAAAAATATCATCCCTGCCACAATGCTCACGACAAATCCAAAGCCTACAGTTCTCCTTATGTTCTTTAGATCTCGTGTGCCCCAGAACTGAGCCATAAATGTAGCTGTACCGCTGTTGAATCCAAACAGCACCATCCAGTGGATGAAATAAATCTGCACTCCGATTCCAACTGCAGCAAGCTCAAGCTCACCAAGATATCCCACCATTAGATTATCTACGAGGTTAAGGGAACATGCAATCAAAGACTGCACCGCTATAGGCAGTGCAATTTTGAGCATTTTTTTGTAAAATTCTTTGTTGTTAAGACTGACTGTTTCCATTTATTCTCCCAGCATAATTATTCTAAGGCCTGCTTCTGCAAGCATATCCCTTGCAAGCTTGTCCGGATATCCTTCTTTTACTACTATTCTGTTAATGCCTGCATTGATTATCATTTTGGCACAAATAACACATGGCTGATGCGTCACATAAATAGTACCACCCTCTATGCTCTGTCCCAAAGTGGCCGCCTGAATTATAGCATTCTGCTCCGCATGAAGAGCCATGCATAATTCATGACGTTCGCCTGACGGGATTCCAAGTTTTTCTCTGAGGCATCCGCCACGCTCATCACAGTGCATGATTCTCCTTGGCGCACCGTTATATCCTGTCGCAATTATATGCTTGTCTTTGACTATTACGGCTCCCACATGCCTTCTCATGCATGTAGAGCGCCTGCTTGTCAGGACTGCCATCTCCATAAAATACTGATCCCAGTTAGGTCTTTCCATCGCTAAATTCCTTTCTTTTAATAATATATTTGTGCAAGATACAGTCCCTGCGGCGGTGCTGTGGGTCCTGCTTTAGTTCTGTCTTTGCCAGCAATTATTTCTCTGACATACTCAGGTTTCATATTCCCTCTGCCCACTTCGACAAGGGTACCGGTTATTATCCTTACCATATTGTAAAGAAATCCATCTCCCGTAACAGATATCTCTATCGCATCTCCAGCTCTTGTTCCCTCAATAGAATATATTGTCCTGACTGTAGTTTCTCTCTCCTGACCGCCGGAAGCCTGAAAGCACGCAAAATCATGGGTGCCTCTGATATATGCTGCCGCTTCATTCATCGCCTCTGTGTCAAGACTCCTGGTTATGTGCCAGCAATAATTCCTGCAAAAAACATCAGCCTCATTGCTGTTTGATATTTTGTAAATATATTTTTTGCTTTTGCAATCAAATCTTGCATGAAACTCCAGCGGAACTTCCTCCGCCTTCAGAATTCTGATATCTCCCACTGAATTTCTGTTCATGCCACCCGAGAGCAGGTTGTTTGCAGCAATCTTAATACGCTCTACTGGTATGGTAAAAGCCCCTGTGAAAGATGCTCTCTGTCCTAAAGCATGCACACCTGCATCTGTTCTGCTTGTACCATTTACAGATATATCGCAACCGCACAAAATTGAAAGTGCTCTTTCGAGCTCTCCCTGTACAGTCCTTATACCGGGCTGTCTTTGCCAGCCATGAAACCCCGTACCGTCATATTCTAACGTGAGAAGAATATTTCTTGTCATCGTTGCTATCTCCTTGGAAGAACAATAGTCTTGTTGTCTTTTGATTCCCTATAGAGGACAAATCTTCTCCCTATAGCCTGAACAAACTCTGCTCCCAGCCTGCCTGCAATCTCATTTGCCACGTCTTTGGGATCAAGACTGCAACTTTCATGCATTTTGACTTTAACGAGTTCTCTATGCTCCAGCAGAGTATCAATCTCATTGAGTACGTTTTGAGTCAAATCATTTTTGCCTATATATACAACCGGATCCAATTCGTGCGCAAGCCCTTTAAGATAGCTTCTCTGTTTACTTGTTATCATTCTGATTCTGCCTCCTAAAAAATTTACACTTCATTGTACCACATATCTGCAGTATAAGTCATCTGTTATTATATGTTCTACAGTTGCCATATTACAAGCATATATATTGTTGCAGCTGCGCTGATGTATGGGCCAAGCGGTTTGCTGTCTGTCCTTTTGATCCTTTTCATGGCAATCATTACCGTAAATGCCATGGCACTTATAACTGACATACCAATTATAATTACGATTATTCCCTTGAGTCCTGATATAAATCCGAGAGCTGCCATAAGCTTGACATCACCAAAGCCCATAGCTTCTTTTTTTGATATGAGCCATCCTGCAAGCGCCATAACCATCATCACTCCGCCGCCGCAAAGTGCACCATACAGCATGTCAAGGGGATTGTCATGATAATTAACAAAACCTACCGCACACACTGCAAGGGCTATGACAACCTGATCGGGTATTATCATATATTTGATATCTGCTATGGACAGAAGTATAAGGAGCCATATTACTGCCATGACAGGCAAAGCAAAGAGAAAATCTACTGCTGCCAGCTTGACTCCGCCTGCAACAAGCAAAACAGAAAACAAAGCCTTCCACGGCCTGCTGTTTATTCTCTGTCTCTGAAGTTTGTCCTCCATGGGCTCCTCACCATAATCACACAGCCACTGCGGCGGCATATGATTAAATACATATACGGCTCCATTCCCACCTATAATTCCTAATATGAGTGCTGCTATTACACCTGCAATCTCTATCATTTCATGCACCTTTATCAATTTCTTTTGATATCTTTGTTTCAAGACTCTGTCTATTTTATCATAAAAAGCAAACAATTGCACCACATAAAACCGAATTTACGGATAAGTTTGCAAAAATTAACACGACGCACATAAAAATAACGGCATATCCGTAAGATACACCGTTTCTAAACGAGCTTTTTCTCTTATTTTGTATAATCGTAGAAACCTACGCCGGTTTTCCTTCCAAGCTTGTTTGCTCTTACCATCTTCCTGAGAAGTGGATGTGCTCTGTACTTAGGGTCACCGTATTCAGTGTAAAGTACATCCATAATAGCAAGGCATACATCAAGACCAACCAGGTCGCCCAGTTCAAGAGGTCCCATTGGATGATTTGCGCCAAGCTTCATAGCTGCATCGATTCCTTCCGCATCAGCAACTCCATCTGCTAAAATTCCAATACCTTCGTTGATCATAGGTATTAAAATCCTGTTTACTACAAATCCCGGAGCTTCTTCAACCTCTACAGGAGTCTTTTTGAGCGCTGCCGTAAGCTCTAATATTGTTTTCTTTGTTTCTTCTGATGTTGCCAGTCCCTTGATGATTTCCACCAGTTTCATAGCAGGAACAGGGTTAAAGAAATGCATTCCTATGATTTTGTCAGGTCTGTTGGTAGCTGCTGCAATCTCTGTAATTGACAAAGATGAAGTATTGGTAGCAATAATAGCCTCCGGTTTTACAAGTTCATCGAGTTCCTTGAACAGAGCTTTTTTTGCTTCCATGTTTTCAGTAGCCGCTTCAATAATAAGATCTGCATCCTTAACTATTGCAATATCAGTTGAGCCATGTACTCTGCTGAGTATTTCGTTTTTCTGATCTTCAGTAATTTTTTCTTTTTTGACCATTTTGTCAAGATTTTTGGTTACTGTAGCAATACCATTATCTACCGAAGTCTGTCTTCTTGCTCTTAAAACAACCTCGTAACCATTCTGTGCCAATACCTGAATAATTCCTGCACCCATTGTGCCTGTGCCTAATACACCAATTTTTTTCATGCTATACTCCTCCTAATTCCAATAAGTTTGTATTTGGAATGTTAAAAAATAAACATTGTTAAAAATTTAACTCTAAGAGGATTATACATATCCTGCCGCAAAAAGTAAAGAGATATTTTTGTCCAAAATTCTCCAATGTTTCAACACAAACACATCTTGACTCTGCTCTGCTTATTTCGCCCTTTTGTTCTGCTTCAGTTTGCATGTGCCGTTAACCGCCAATACAGTTGCACTTACAGCTATCAAAACGCCTGCAAAAGCTGCGAATGTTTTAATTCTTTTCTTCCTTTGCTGCTCTCTTTGATACAACAATTCTCTTACATGCTCTCTTTCTTCTTTTTCAGGATCAAGAGCCTCATATCCTTCCTTTAGCCTTCGTTCAAATTCATCCCTGCTATCCATTACCCCTGTCTCCTTTCTCACACTCTACAATCCCCTTTAGCTTTGCAAGTGCTCTTGCATGCATACTCCTCACAGTACTGTAATTCATATCTAACGTCTGTGCGATATCCTTAAGACTTAAACCGTCTTTGTATCTCAGAATTATTATACTGCTGTCTCTGCTGTTGAGCTTAAGCACTGTCCTTGCCAGATATTCACCCTCTTCATTTTTAATGATTTCGTCAAGTATATCAGTATAACCGGAATCCAGTTTTTCAATTATTTCTGTTCCATCATTACCGTCGCTTCCGCATACAAATCTTTTGTTTCTTTCATATTCTTTTATATACAGCCTTATAGCTATAGTGGTAAGCCATGAAGCAAGTTTTTCCGGTTCCCGAAGCTTATGTAATCTTTCATACGCCTGAAATATCGCTTCCTGTGCAATTTCCTCCTGTACATCAGGACTTGCGCCCTTAACTGCAAGTATCCTCTTCAAATATCCATTGCTGTTTGCAAGAATGTCGCACATTTCCTCTCTGCTGGGTTTATTATTCTTCATCATATCCTTCCGACGGCTTTCCTTCCACCAATAGTTTGCATACCTGATCCATTATTTTCAGCTGGTCATTATCATATACTTTGAGCGAGCCAAGTATATCGTTTTTTACCGCCTGCCGTTCAATATCCTGCCCTTCTTCATCAATAACGCCCTTGAGAATATAGTCTGTTGTCAGTCCGAGGACCTCTGACAGTCTTGCAAGAGTTTCAGTCGACATGCCCTTATTGCCATATTCAATATCCTGTATGAATTTAGGCGTTACATCTATTGCTTCTGCAAGAGTATCTCTGGTCATTCCCAGTGCGTCTCTTTTCAATCTTATTCGCCTGCCTACAGTACTGTTGTCTACCAGCTTTTCCATGAGTTCCCCTCCTTCACGCCGCAAGTTCTATTTGTTCTAAGTTTACAATCAGTTGAAGACAGCTTAAACGGCCTGCAAGCTATTATCTATAGAACTTTAAGGAGAATTTTTTAGTTCTTTTTGAGGTTTTTGCAACATTTTTCTCTGTTTTCACACTATATATTAGAAAGCAAAGAAAGGAGGCCTTCTATGAACAATAAAAATTATTCAAAACAGTTTGCAGACAATCTTCTGGCGATGAGGACTTACAAAAAACTTACAAAATCACAAGTTGCCGAAAAGCTTGGTATGCACAGAGAAACTTATGCCGCCTATGAGACCGGGAAGAGTATTCCTTCTTTTACCGCTGTTGCTTCCATCACTGCATTCTTTCAGGTTGATCTTTCAGATATGATTCAAAAGAAGACAACAGACATCATTGCAGAAAAAGCCTTTTATGATTCTCTTACGGATGACGAAAAGGCTTTCATTTTCAGTTATCGCAGACTGTTGCCTTTTTCAAAAGGCCGCCTTATAGAGTTTGCTAACTCGCTTTATTTGAAAGAAATCATAATCAGGGAGGTTACAAAATGAGAAACGACGCGCAATTGCAATTTGCACAGAACATAAGGTCACTCAGGCTTCATAATTCCATGAGCCAGCTTGATATGGCAAGAATATTCAATCTCAGCAGGGCATCCTATGCTCTATATGAATCCGGCTCCAGATTTCCTGATATGATTACACTTATTGAAATGGCTGATTTCTTCGGCGTCAAGACAGACACGTTGCTCAATGCAGATGACAAAACTCTGATCAGTAACGTGCTTTTTTACAGCTCAATGACACAGATAGAGCATGAACTGCTTAAAACTTTTGCCCTGCTTTCAGATTATGCCAAAGGAAAATTACTTGAAAAAGCATATATGCTTCATGAAGAGGAGGATGTTTTTCTTAAAAAGGCAGAGACAAAGTAAAGGAAGTGCAAAACCTGCTGCTTACGCAGCAGGTTTAATTTTTATCGGGATTGCAATCAGATAAACTTGTTTATCAGTGATATCGCTATGGGTATTGTTGCCATGGATATAACTGTGCTCAGGAAAAGTGCTCTGCTTGAAAGTTCCTGATCCTGATGCTCCTGTTCTGCAAGCATTGATACTGTTGCAGCTACCGGAAAACAGCTTCCCAGAACTATGATTGATTTCATAAGAGTGCTTACAGGCAAGCATATTGACACAATATATGTGAGCAATGGTATAAGCACCAGTTTGTTCAATGTGGTTTCAACTACGATTTTATCTCTGATAATATCCATAAAACTGCTGCCTGCAAGGGATGAACCTATAAATATCATCGCCATAGGAGTTGCTACATTACCTACGGTCGTAAGATATGTATCCATTGCACTCCCCTCAAAATCGGCTCCGCAAAGTGATATGGCAAACCCTATAAAAAGCGCCAGTATGTTAGGGTTTACAAGGATTTTGAACAGACCCTTCAAAAGTCCTGATACCGTTGCTTTGGATTTATTGCCTGCATTTCTCCTCAGCAGGACAAGTCCATATGAAAAGAAATAGAAATTCATCGCCGCATTGTGTGCCAGCATCAGAAGCAGCCCCTGCTCGCCAAAAAAAATGAGAGCTACAGGGAATCCCATAAACCCGTTGTTGGGGCTTGTCATCGCCATCTCGGCTACATTACTGTTTGATGGGAATTTTCTTGCTTTGCAATAAAGATATGAATATACACTGCAGATTGCAAACATACCGCAGCTTATTCCAAAGGTCACCAAAAATGAGCGCATCAGCTGACCGCTCATTTCAAGTGTACCTATATTATGTACTATCATGCATGGATATGCGAAATATACGATGAATTTGTTCATTCCGTGATTCATTGAATCATCGATGATGTTGAACCTTTTGAAAAAATATCCTGTAAACACTATGGCAAACAGCACAAAAAACTGTCCGTACATAAATCCTCCTATCCAAGATACAGGTTGGTTGTTGCATAATCAGGATCACAGGTGACATCTATGCCCAAGGATCTTACTGTATATTCATCTCTGTCCGAAAGAATAGCAGTGCAGTGCGCCTTGCATCCTTTGAGTTCTTTGAGGGATTCAAGAGCTTTTGCCGCTACAGGATTTGTCGTACCTGAAACCACCAGTGCATTTAAGATTTCTTCACATGTAAGGCTCGTCCTGTCCTGCTCAAGAAATTCTGTCTTGAGTCTTTGTATTCCTTCAAGTACATCAGGAGCAATCAGGTGAACATCATCTTCTATGCCTGCCAAAGCTTTGACTGCATTCAGTATCATTGCACCTGCTGCAACCATTCGTCTTGAGCTTCTGCCTGTTATCATTCTGCCATCATCAAGCTGTATGGCCATGCCTACTGCATTAATATATCTCTCGTTGCAATTACGCTTCCTTTCAACATAATCCCTTGCAGCCTGTATTACGGTTCTGTCTTCAAGTTTCAAATCAAGTTCATCCATGAGCAGCTTGGCTCTTTCAAGAGATTCTGCCTCTATCTTGCCTTTTTTGTAATCGCACAGTGCAATCAGATATCTTCTGATTATTTCCTGCTTTGCAGCTTCCTCACACACTTCATTATCAGTAATTGCAAAACCTGCTCTGTTAACACCCATATCTGTAGGGGATTTGTATTCTGCTTCTTCTCCTGTAATCTTCTCAATAATACGTTTGATTACAGGAAACACTTCCAAATCTCTATTGTAGTTTACAGCCATTTTGCCATAAGCCTCAAGATGAAAAGAGTCTATCATATTGACATCTCTAAGATCTGCCGTTGCCGCTTCATATGCAATATTCACAGGATGCTTCAAGGGCAGATTCCAAATAGGAAAAGTTTCGAACTTGGCATATCTTACCTTGCGCCCTCTTTTGTTTTCGTGATAAAGCTGGGAAAGGCATGTTGCAAGTTTACCCGAACCTCCTCCCGGACCTGTAACAACTACAAGAGGCTTTGTAACCTCTATATACGGGTTGGCTCCGTAACCCTCATCACTTACGATAACATCGACGTCTGTAGGATATCCTTTTGTGAAACTGTGCTTGTATACTCTGATTCCTCTGCGTTCAAGCTTGTTCATAAACATATTTACAGATGGCGTATCCTCATATCTTGTTACAACAACACTGTTGATTTTGAGGTTATGTTTTCTGAATATATCTATAAGTCTCATGACTTCAAGATCATATGTGATTCCAAAGTCCTGTCTTGTCTTGTTTGTAGTTATATCTCCCGCATAAATGCATATTATGATTTCTGCCTGGCTACTCATTCTCTCGAGCAGTTTAATCTTGGCATTTTCATCAAAACCCGGTAACACTCTCATTGCATGTTTGTCATGTACAAGTTTGCCCCCGAATTCAAGGTAGAGTCTCTCCGCATTGCCTTCATTGATACGCTCTTTGATATGCGCTGTCTGTTCCTCAAGATATTTTTCTGCACTAAATCCGATTTTCTGTAAATTGTCCATAATTGTTCGCCTCTCTTTTTTATGTATATGCTCGTGAACCACTCCGACTTATAGAAGTCGGAGCTTCCTGTTTCAACCACTACTGCGTTGGCTACGATATACGTAATCATACGTCTTACACAATGTCCACAGGCGTATAAGTTAGGACAGTTCCTGCCCTACTGTATATTTAGTTTTTAGGCTACTTCGAAAGATTCGTTTAGTATATGTAGTCCTTCATTCAGTATATTAATAGCAGCATTTTGGTCACGGCTAATGGTAAGACCACAATCACATTTCATTGTGCGAATGGTTAGGTCTTTCATCTCAGGATGTATAGCCCCGCAACATTAAAACAATGCCGAACCGAAACACGCCACTGTAGTTATTACAAGTGCTGCCGCCAGTATTATCGCTATCACCTTTGCTGTTTTGTTTCTCATATTTTCACCTCCGGAATTTCTACATAACTTCTATGTCAAGGACACTTCTTCCTTCAGACAAACCCACAAGTGCTATATTATAATCTATATTGAGACTGCCTCCTTTTTCGAAGGAAAGATTGTTGGTAAGGTTGTTTGTCATAATCTCCATTTCAATCGGCCCGAATGGTGTCTGGTAATACCCTTCAAACCGTTTGCCTTTTTCGAATTCTATCCTGGTATCCAAAGGAAAACTGTCGCCGAATCTGAACATTTTCACATTGTCACCGCTGACTCTGACTGTTGTTTTACAGCCTTCAAGCCCTGAAAACTTACTTTCTTCATATATGATATATGTGGCATCTCCTTTTTGGTATATTCTGCCCTCAGTCATAAATTCTATCTTGTCCGTATCATTATTTATATTCTGTGTACCTGTTATCCTAACCATTACATCTTTCATCAGCTGATTGCCTCCAGTAACGCTTCGAGCTGTGCCTTGTCAAAATGATATTTTTTTGTACAGAACTGGCATGTAAGCTCTGCCTGTCCATCTTCTTCAATTATTTCTCTAAGGTCTTTGGCTCCTATTGTCATCAATGCTTTTTCGAGTCTTTCGGTGCTGCAGTCGCAATGCCAGTTTATCTCCGCATCTGCAATCTTTGAAACTCTGTAGTCTGCCGGCATATCTTTGAATATCTCATCCATCAGAGCTTCTGCAAGTCCTGCCTCTGATTTGCCCCTGCCTGCAGCATGCACATCCTCAATTATGGATGTCAGGGGTTTCATGTCTGCAATCATCTCCTCAAGCGCATCAATTGCACCTTCCTGTGCATCAGGCAGCATCTGTATGAACAATCCTCCCGCCGCTTTAATGCTGTAATCAACATCTACTTTGACTCCCAAAGCTATGGATGTGTTCTGCTGCTCTGATATATAGTAATATGCTGTGAGGTCATCCGCTATTTCTCCTGAAACAAGATCAATCTGTCCCATATACGGCTCTTTGAGTCCCAAATCTTTGATGACTGTAAGCTGCCCGATTCCGAGGCTGCCTCCAACATCAAGCTTGCCTTTGTCTGTAAGAGGCAAATCCACATCAGGATTTGCTATATATCCTTTGACATTGCCTTTGCCGTCTGCTGTTGCAAGTATCTGACCTGCCGGGCCGTCACCTTTGAACTGGACAGTCAGTCTGTCTCCCTCGTTTTTAAGCATAAGCCCCATAAGTCCTGCACCGGTAAGAACCCTGCCAAGCCCTGCAGATGCAAGAGGCGTTGTCCTATGAATTTTTGCGGCCTCAGCTACAGTGTCTGTCGTAATCGCAGCATAAACTCTGAATGAGCCACTTCTGTCTATTCCCATAACCACTTTGCTCATATATATCCCTCCGAATTGCTTGTCAGCAAAATTAACACTTAATTATATCATATATTCAAGGCTTCCGAAACACTCAAAAATCATTTTTTGCTTTATTGATCTGCCGCCATTTCAGCCGTTCTATCTCTTTTCCTGTATTTTTCTAAATGTTTCACACAATAGCAACACAAAAAAGACATATTCAAATGTATAATAGTAAGTAAAGAAAAGATAAACTCAATAAATTAAAATATGTTTTAAGGAGGGTGACAGTATGGGAGATTTCAAAGACTCTATTTACGGCAACAATCCTGATACCCGGCCATTCATAGACAACCTTTACGGTTCGGCCAGCAGAGATTACAGCAATTCAAACGCAGGCAGCGAATATGAATTCGTAAATTCATATGACGAGCCTGACAACAAAAAAAAGAAAAACAAAAGAAAAAAGAAAAAAATGAGCAAAAAAGCGAAAATCGCTCTGCTTGTATGCATAGGCATTATTTTGTCAGGTACTTTCGGTTTTGCGGGTGCTGCAGTATATGACGGTATATCCGGTTCATCAGGCGGAGGCAACACAGTTTCAAGAACTGATGGATATACTCTTGAGGATGCTACAGGCAGTTCCCTGACAGTATCTGAAATAGTAGACAAGGCTGCTGATTCTGTTGTTGAAATAGTAACAGAGTCAGTATCGACAGATTCATGGATGATGCAATATGTTACGGAGGGAGCGGGTTCCGGAGTAATCATAGATTCTGACGGTTATATTATGACCAACAATCATGTAGTATCCGGAGCACGAAAGATAACTGTAACATTGCGAAACGGTGATGAGTATGAGGCAACATTGGTAGGCACAGATTCAACCAATGACGTTGCAGTCATCAAGATTGATCCAAACGGCAAAGAACTTACGGCAGCTACCTACGGCAACAGTGACCAGCTTGTAGTCGGCGAATTGGCCGTTGCAATAGGAAATCCTCTGGGCCAGCTTGGAGGCACCGTATCTACAGGCATAGTAAGTGCGCTCAACAGGGATATAACTATAGATGACCAGGAAATGAATCTACTCCAGACAGACGCTTCAATCAATCCGGGAAATTCCGGCGGCGGACTGTTCAATCAGTATGGACAGCTGATAGGTCTTGTGGTTGCCAAGTCCTCAGGTTCGGATGTTGAAGGACTGGGCTTTGCAATTCCAATAAACACTGCTGCAGAGGTCGCTCAGCAGATTATGAAAACCGGCGGCGATGTCAACTCACAGACTGCCTCAGGCGATGCAAAAATAGGAGTTACTGTTGCAAATCTTTCGAGCAGTGAGCTTGCTCAGCAATATGGTGTTGACAAGGCAGGAGTTTATGTCACAGCAATCAGCAGCATCAACGCACAGGAAGCAGGCTTCCAGATTGGCGACCGCATTGCCAAAGCAGACGGAAAGAAGATTTCAGACTATGATGACCTCACTTCAGTTTTAGAAAAGCACTCTCCCGGAGATACAATCTCAGTAGTTGTCGAAAGAGATGGACAAAAAGTCACTCTTGAGACAACTCTGACAACGGAGACACAGACAACCAACTAAATTCCAGATTACACACCCTGTACAAATGCAGGGTGTGTTTTATAACTAATCAGCACCACATAAACAACATCTGCCCTCTTGTATACAGCATTTGCAACTCCGCATATAATACACAGCACAGGCGGTCTGCCTTTCTTTGAATTTTTCGTCTAATCAATAGCCTAACAGCCAAAAATATGATATATTATATATAGTTTTTATTGAGGAGACACATTATGAGGAATTTTCTATACAACAACAGCGATATACTCGTGGCTTTAGGCATTGTTGCAGTTGCAGCACTGCTCATATTCTGGAAAATGGAAACACTGCTAAACTATGCAGGCTGATTTCAAAGGAGAGTTTTATGAAACACAAGTTAAAAATATCTGTAATTCTGTCTGTCGCAACGATGCTCCTCATTTTTGCGGGTTGCAGCAGTGCAAGCCAGAAAACAGAGCAACAGGAAACCGCCACAGATTACACCCTTCCTGAAGCTGTGGCAGATGTCAGAGATCAGGCCATGGATTATGTCCAGGATTATGCCAAACAGCTTGAAGGAGCCTGGACTGACAGGCTTGAGGTGCTTATGTCACAGAATCTTGGTGAAGCTACAATGAATTCTACTGAATACACGGCGCTTTGCGCAACTCTCACCGGATATATGAAAGAATGTGGAGCAACATATATGTATGCGCTGGTACCTGATTCCGACGGAAACTACTGCATCACAGTTGACGGCTCTGAAGATCCTGATTCATGGGGCACAGACTGCGGCAGTGAAGTACAGTTCAAAGAAGCTTATGAAGCAGGCCTCGTCGCTTCAGCACGCTCAGGCTGGCAGGACGGCGAAGACAGTTGGTGCTGGTCAGTATTCTCACCGCTGTACAACTCAAATGGTAATATAGTCGCCATACTCGGCATTGACTATCCTGCACCAGTTCTTTCAGACTATCCTGAATGGGACAGGGATTCTAACAGCTGGAACGGTCTTGAAGAATAGCAATAAAAACAGATATATAAGTTTGGAGGTAAATCATGGCTTTAGTTACTACAAAAGAAATGTTTGAAAAAGCCCTCAAGGCAGATTATGCCGTAGGTGCTTTTAATGTAAACAATATGGAAATCATACAGGGTATTGTTGAAGCTGCAAAGGAAGAAAACGCTCCTCTGATACTGCAGGTTTCAGCAGGTGCAAGAAAATATGCAAAGCCTGCATATCTTATGAAACTGGTCGAGGCCGCCATTCTTGATACAGGTCTTGATATCGCACTTCATCTTGACCATGGCGAAAACTTTGACATCTGCAAAAAATGTGTAGATGACGGATTTACATCAGTTATGATTGACGGCTCAAAGCATCCGTTTGAAGAGAATATACGCATCACAAAAGAAGTTGTTGAATATGCTCACAGCAAAGGTGCTGTTGTGGAAGCAGAACTTGGCAAGCTGGCAGGAATAGAAGACGATGTAAATGTTGATGTCAGAAACGCAACCTTCACAGTTCCTGAAGAAGCTGCCGAATTTGTCGAAAGGACAGGCGTTGATTCACTTGCAATCGCAATAGGAACAAGCCACGGCGCATACAAGTTCAAAGGCGAACCAAAGCTTGATTTCGAAAGATTAAAAACAATACACAACCTTATTCCAGATGTTCCCCTTGTACTCCACGGAGCCTCAACTGTACTGAAGGAATTTGTTGACAAATGCAACCAGTACGGCGGCAATATCCCGGGAGCTCAGGGTGTCCCTGAAGATATGATTAAAGAAGCTGCAAAATATGGCATATGCAAGGTAAATATAGACACTGACTTAAGACTTGCTCTTACTGCAGAAGTGCGAAAATATCTGGCTGAAAACCCTGCCGAATTTGATCCTCGGAAATATCTTGGGCCAGGCAGAGATGCCATTAAATCAATGGTGGCACACAAGATAAGAAATGTCCTGAATGCATCAGGCAAAAGATAAAAGTTATATAAGGAGTACCAAAACCGGTGCTCCTTATTGTTATGGCTTCATTTCGCCCACAAAAAAGATTGATGCCGCTTACGCTTCATCAATCTTATCTTTTGCAAGCAACTAAGCTTCCTGAGCTACAATTTTGTCAAACTCCGCAACTGCAACTTCAAACTCTGCATCGTCAATGTCAACAAGGTCATATTCATCTTCGCCTACTTCCTTGTATCCATAAATATATACATCATCTGTACCATCATCAGGTATCAATGCGATGTATTCCTTGCCTGCAGCTTCAAATACGCCCATAATCTCACACTCAACCTCATCACCGTCATCAAATTCAAGTGTGATATATTCAGCTTCTTCGTCTATTCCATCATTGTATCCCTTTGATTTGCTGTCTGCCATTTTAATTCCCTCCGAATCGTTAATTTTCTTAGCCTTTACTATATATTATCCTTGAAAGGATTTCAATATATTTTGCACAAATTTTTCATCAATGACAAGAACAATCCGCTGCAGATGCAGCGGATTACAAAACAAATCATATTTATTCTTCAAGCTCAAAAGTTTTTACAACCTTATCATCACTTCCGAACAATTCTTCAATTTCGATATCTACAGGAGATGTTGTGTTTTCAAGTTTTTTGGTAACAACAACTTCTATTGTTTTTCCCGGTTTGATGTCTTTGTAAGCATCATCATCCAGACAATCCAAAGAATCATCATCAACATATACAGATGTTGTTTCAAGCTCTACGCCGTCCTGAAAAACATCATACATCATGGAGCCTTCAAAACTTGTTGCCTCTTCGCCATTGTTTGTGAAATCAATGCTTATAGCTATGGTATCATTCCCATCATAGTCTTTTACTATTTCACAATCGCCGATTGCAACTTCATAACTTCCAAGTACTCCTGCATCTGTAGGCGTAGCTTCCTCAGGCTCCGCATCTGTACCGCTGCATCCTGCGAGAGCAAATGCCACTACCATAGCCATCAGCAATATATAAACCCTCTTCATCATTCTTCTCCTTTACTGATGCTTTGTTCTTTCTTTTTGCATATAACTGTTCCTGCTATAAATACTACTCCGAATATTATGCACAAAACACCCCAAATAACCAAATCGCCATAGCTTCCTGCACATGCAGCCCCTATAATCCCTCCGATCAGGTAAAACACTCCTGCAACATATGAACCTGCTCCGTTACTGTTTCTTGTAACAATTGCGATTATACCCGCCACAACAGCACATATTGCAAGGAGAACGCCTGCACTGCCTCCTACTTCTCCATTGTTTTCGAGAGCATTTCCTATTCCTGCCGCACACGACTGAAAAATTACAAAAGCAGCTAATACAAATGAAATGATTCCTAAAATAAGTTTTAATTTTTTCATGTCCACTTTCCTTTCTGTTTTTTTCTATCATAGTATATTTGATGCATCCTTTGTCGTGCTGACAGCACGATTTTCAAGTCATTTTTCTACACATCAATAGGCTCTATGCCCAAGCTCTCCAAATGTATATTAAGCTTAAGTATGTTTGTTGTTCCCCGCACAACAGCAGCCGCTATTCGGACATCTCTCTCATCCCTTGGATTCAGGGCACATACTCCTGCAAGGTTCAGAGAATATTGCATCTCATCGAGATTCATACCTGCTCCTATGCACAATGCTATCACCTTATCTCTGCTGGGGTTTTTTCTTTTCCCGTTTAGAATATTGTAACCGTAATTCCTGTTGATGCCGCTGTTTCGCATAACTGTTGTAACTGCAATCCTGTTTTGGTGCATATAGTTTCGCATATATTCATCAAAAGCCTCTTTTTTGTATGGAAACACGTATTTTTCCAGATATTTTTCCTCTTCTTCAATGCTTTTGATTTTTTTAATTTCTGAAATCAGACAACAATAGGTTTTATCATTCATATCTACTCCTTTCATATCATTGATATTAACGGATTCAATATGATTTATGTTGTGCTGCAAGCACGAAAAAAAGCATACCTAAGTATGCCTTCATTTATCAGGATATTTTCACTTCATGCTTCAAAAGAGACTCTGAAGCCCTGCCTGCTCCAAAACGATATTTATATCTATCACCTTTGTAATTCCACTGTTTATCCCAATTATAATGTGGGCGTCTCTCTCATCTTTGGGATAAAGGGCTCCCTCTTTTGCAATCTTAAGTGCACGGTTACATGTACTGACATTCATCCCCGCACCGATGCACAATGCAATTATTTTGTCTCTGCTGGGGTTTCTTGTGCCGTTCACAATATTATATGCGTAATTCCTGCTGATACCGCTCCTGTCTATAATCTCAGACAGGACAAGCCCGTTTTCACCTATATATTCATTGAAATACTGTGCAAAGCTGTCATAGCCTGAACCTGCATATTTGTCTATATATTGCTTTGCTGCGGTTTCATCTTTAACATCTTTCAATAGGTTTTCAAGCCTTGCCGTTGTCTCCTGTGCTTTCATAGCATCCTCCATAACATTCTGTTATATAAGTATACCTGTACAGCCCACAAATTTCAACCCTTACATCTATGCCAAAATATGATATAATGTCTACACACGGCGATTGAG
>CAZDQV010000009.1:18226-33552 GCA_964507795.1 uncultured Oscillospiraceae bacterium
CAAAAGCGCAGAGCCGATGTGTAACACACACCTTTCGGGACTTGGTGGTGTAATGTCTACACACGGCGATTGAGCAAAAGCGCAGAGCCGATGTGTAACACACACCTTTCGGGACTTGGTGGTGTAATGAGTTTCACAGGGATTGACAAGCGTAGCGAAGGAGCAGTGAGTTCTTACAACAGCAATGAGGAGAACTCTTGCATGAGACCTACTACGGCTCATTCTTCGCCGAGTTAGGTCTTCAAGAGCCGATGTGTAACACACACCTTTCAGGACTTGGTGGTGTAATGTCTAATCGTTATAAATTGGATTTCAGGAGTGAATTTATGAACTCAGAAGATATGGCTTTACTTTCTTTTTATGAAGAGAAAGCAACAGTTTCAGACAAATCAAATGTTTTTCTTGTTCAGCACAGAGAAACACATAGATTCTATATCAAAAAAATTCTTTCAATATATGATAAAGATCTTTATCTTTCACTCAAGGATATGAATATATACGGCATACCAAGGGTATATCATATTGTAGAAGATAATGACAAGCTGATCATAATAGAGGAGTATATAAACGGTACTCCTTTGTCTTCTCTGCTCAACGAACACGGCCCGTTTACTGTCAAAGAAGCAGTTGAAATATTAAGCAGTCTGTGTGATATTCTAAACAGACTTCACAGCTGCACACCCCCTATAATACACAGAGATATCAAGCCGTCAAATATCATGATTTCATCAGACATGAAGGTTACTCTCATTGATTTCAATGCATCAAAAAAATTTGATCACAAAAAGAACTACGATACATATCTGATGGGAACAGCAAAATATGCAGCTCCAGAGCAGTTCGGATTCAGTCAGTCTGATGCAAGAACCGACATATATGCTTTGGGCGTGCTTTTCAATGTATTAATCACCGGCAGTTTCCCCAAAGATGTTCTTTGCAGTGCCCCTGCGTCAGAAATAGTAAAAAAATGCACTCAAATGGAGCCTTCCCAGCGCTATTCTTCAGTAATGCAACTGAAGGCAGTATTAAACCGCATGCTATCAAAGCCTTCAAAAGAATATAAATACCCATTCTTGCCACCAGGCTTCAGGACATTGACCTGGTGGAAGATGCTTTTAGCTCTGATAATGTACTCTGCATTTATAGGGGGAGTTTTGTGTATGAGCAAAACTCCAGCCATCGACAAACTCCTTATAACAGCGTGGCTGCTTTTTTCCATTGCGCTCACATTCAATTATATGAATATTGCAGATAAATTTCCATTTACAAAAAGTAAAAATGCAGCAATCAGAACTTTTGGCATACTGCTGTGGTCGTTTGCTGCGCTTGTTCTTGCTGCATTTTGGGCTACATTGGTCTCTGCATTTTGAAATTGCTGCTATTCATCCCAGATTTCCTTTGCCATGCGAAATGCAGGCCATACTCTTGGCCATCCAGTGTAAAATGCCGCATGAGTCAGTATCTCTGCGATTTCTTCTGCCGTCACCCCATGATTTTTGGCGTTTACAAGGTGAAATTCAAGTGAACTGTCCAAAATTCCACCTGCAACAAGTGCCGTAACCGTCACAATACTGCGATCCCTTGCAGACAGTTTGTCCTCTCTTGACCACACCTGACCAAAAAGCACGTCATCGTTTAATCTTGCAAACTCAGGCGCAAATTCCCCAAGTTCATCTCTTCCTGCTGTTACTTTTGCCATAATGTTAAACCCTACTCCTTCCATCTACAATTTCCCGCCATATACAGGGAAACTGCTGCTTTCGCCATAATCTTTGATATGCTCCAAACCTTTGAGAATTTCCATATCTTCCGGTGATATCTCAAATCCCATATCCGCATTTTCTTCCATGTGAGATATATTTGTTGTTTTGGGAAGGACTATAAGGCCCAGCTGTATATCATATCTGATACAAAGCCTTGCCGGTGATACTCCATATTTTTCGGCCATCTGTATAATCTCTGAATTTTTCAATGCCTCCCCATGTGCCACAGGGGAATACGCTTCAACCTGCATTCCCTGTGTCCTGCAATAGTCTATCAGATCAAACGGAGTATTGGTAATATGTGCAAGCACCTGATTTACCATAGGCTTTACTCTGCAGCCATCCATGATATTTGACAGGTCTTTCTCCAGAAAATTGGATACTCCTATTGCACGAAGTTTTCCTGCTGCAAGAGCATCCTCCATCGCTTGCCATACTTCTTTATTCTCTGACATATATCTGTTCTCTGACTGATTTACTTCTATCCATGGCTGCGGGCTGTGTATAAGCATCATATCTATATATTCAAAGCCCATCTTTTCAAGAGATTCATCTATTGAATTCATTGTACTCTGATAAGTTTTGTGCTCTGCTGCGACTTTAGATGTTACAAACATCCTCTCGCGATCTATTCCACTGTTTCTTACCGCTTCTCCCACGCCCTGTTCATTGCCATATGCCTGTGCTGTATCGATATGTCTGTATCCGATTTTGATGGCATTTTTTACTGCTGTCTTCACAGCCTCATTATCTACAAGCCATGTTCCCAAAGCAATCTTTGGAATCTCCACTCCATTTGCAAGTGCATAAGTTTCTTCAAATATCGTCATAATTATCCTCCTTACTCCAGATTTTTGTACTGCTCATCTGTTACAGGCTCGCACCATTCATTGCTGCAGCCTTCTCCCGGTACTTCAACTGCCAGATGAGCAAACCATTTATCTTTTGTCGCACCATGCCAATGCTTGACTCCAGCAGGGATGTTTACAACATCTCCGGCTTTGAGCTTTCTTGCCTGTTTTCCCCATTCCTGATACCAGCCTTCTCCCGCTGTAACAAGCAATATCTGCCCACCGCCTGATGAAGCCTTGTGGATATGCCAATTGTTGCGGCAACCCGGCTCAAAAGTAACGTTCCCTATTACGACCTGCTCGGTCGAAAGCATATTAAGATAGCTTTGGCCTGTAAAATACTGTGCATACGATTCATTTTTATCGCCTGCCTGGAAAACACCTATATCTTTTACATTCATTTTTCATAACCTCCTTTTACCCATCTTTCAATATCTTTTTCAGCACGTGTGGCACTTCCTCCACGAATTGCAAGGCCTTTTGCAATCTCTACATCAGGGCAAAGCTTTTGTATATCGGAAACACTGCTTCCCATGCCGCTGCCCTCATGGGTACAAAACGGCCTGATAATCTTGCCTGTGAAATCAAAGTGTTCAAGAAAAGTAAACACTGCCATAGGCATTGTACTCCAGTAATTAGGATACCCTATATAAATTTCGTCATATCCGTCGATGTTGTCGGGAAATGCAATGAGTTCAGGTCTTGCATTGTTTTTCTGATCCTCCTGTGCCTGGGCAATACACTCATTATATTCTCTGGCATAAGGCCTCTTTTGCTCTATTTTGAACATATCTGCCCCTGTCAGACTTCTGATAATTTCTGCTGCGATTTCTGTATTACCTTTTTCAAGTATCTTTATCTGCCCGTTTACATAGTTTTCATCTGCTCTCGAATAATATGCAATCAGTTTATTTGTCATTTACATGCCTCCATTTCTTTTACAGCTATATATTAACACCTCCAGCCCTTGACAGAGAATATCCCATACGTTAGCATTGTATTAACTTATAGTTGATACTGCTTATGGAGGTTTGCATGTATAACCCTATCCTTGACACATTCATAGCTGTTGCCCAGCTTGGCAGTTTTACAAAAGCCGCAGAGGCTCTGTACATATCCCCTACCGCTGTTATGAAGCAGATTAACCGCCTCGAATCTCACCTTGACATCAAACTCATAGAGCGCACTGCCTCAGGAGCACGTTTGACTCAAGCAGGAGAAATGATTTACCGTGATTCAAAATTTATAATCGAGTTTTCAAAGAAATCCCTCGCCGCAGCGTACACTACTGCACACAAGGCAGATACAACGTTCTGTGTCGGAACATCTCTGCTCAACCCTGCAAAGCCTTTCATGGATTTGTGGTATCAAGTAAACAACAGATTTCCCAATTACAAGCTTCATCTTGTACCTTTTGAAGACGATCATAATGGCATACTTTCGGAAATAGAAAAATTAGGTGAGAAATTTGATTTTTTAATCGGAGTCTGCGACTCAAAGATGTGGCTTTCGCTCTGCTCTTTTCTTCCTCTTGGCAGATATCGCAAAATGGTTGCAGTATCAAGAGAGCACCCTCTTGCCTCAAAGGAAATGCTTAATATATCAGATTTGCATGGACAGACTTTGATGATGGTTAAACAAGGCGATTCGGGCACAAACGACTTCATTCGCCATGACTTTGAAAAGAATCATCCGGAAATCAATATAGAAGATACACAGCAGTTTTTTGACCTGTCGGTTTTTAACAGGTGTGCTGAAACAGACAATGTGCTTCTGACTATAGAATGCTGGCAGGATGTTCACCCCGGGCTTGTGACCATCCCTGTAAATTGGGATTACAGTATCCCTTATGGGCTTTTGTACAGCAAAAAAGCACCTTCTGATGTGCTTTTGTTTGTTGAAGCAGCAAAAGAATTTGCTGCAATATAAAGTGTGTCATGCAAGTATCGAGAACCTTTTTTCTTTAGAGGCCTCACCTTTGTGTATTCTTGCTCTAACCTTTTTGAATACAGGCGAATGGAAAAAGCATTCTGAGGTAACTGAGAGCATTCTTTCAAAATCACTGGCCGCAACAGATAATGCCAGGAGATTTTCATCTACGAAATGCCTCTGTGCAATATCTGTAGCTGTAATCACCGCTTTTGGCTGTGGGTTTTTCATCTCAGCAAACGGTATTCGAAGCATCGATGCGCATCCTGAAGCTGTTGTCGCAATTGCATTATCATATTCTCCTCTGTGATATCCATGGAGCACCAAAAGAGCCGAAAGCTGATCTGCGTCTGCAAGGATTACAACTATATCAGGTGTTAAATCCTCTCTGTAGGCTTCAAATTTAATTGCATCAAATCCATCCATTACATTCTTGGGCAGACTGTCAAACATAGCTTCTGCAGTCTCCGGATCGCATTTAAATCTTTCTCCGGGCGGTGTCCACATCTGATTAGAGCCCCTTGAAAGAAACAATCCGAATCCTCCCGGTATTGCAGGCCTTTCATCCTTGATCCCACTGTTATGATCAAAGCCTGTGCAGCTGCATGAGCCTTTTCCAAGTACCAGACTCTCTCCGCCAAGCACTCTGCCAAGCTGCTTGTAAATACAACCCCCCACATCGTTTAATTCTTCATTTTCTGATGACACTCTGGTAACTGCAATGATTCTGTTTTCAAGCCTAAGCTCAGCAACAAGTTCTCTGTAACTCATAAATTCACCCTCCTATAATATGAATGCAAATGCAACAGCAAACACCAGCGCAGGCAGCATATTTGCCACCTTAATCCCGGTATTCCATACAAGATTTATCCCTACACAAAATATGAGCATCGAACCTGTAAATGAGAGATTTGAAATCGCCTGCTCTGTCATTATAGGCTCAAGCAGCCCTGCAACAGCAGTTATACTGCCCTGAAACACTGCAACGGGAATTGCTGCAAATGCACATCCTTTACCCATAGATGCAGCCATAATCAGAATAATTATGAAATCAAGAATCGCTTTGGCAACCAGTAACGAATAGTCACCTGTAAGCCCATCCTGCAGCGCACCTACAACAGCCATCGCACCTATCGATACTGTAAGTGACGCCGTAAGAAAAGCATCAAGAAATCTGTTGTCTCCTTCGCTTCCTGTTTTTTTTCTGAGCCATATGCCGAAATTTTCTATACCTTTTTCGATATCTATAAATTCTCCCGTAAGCGCTCCCAGAGCATAGCTTAATATCATCATCATGCTACCTGAGCTCACAAGCTGTCCGTCCTCAATAACAAGCATCTCTTCCATCGTACCGCCTACCCCTATAAACAGTACGCATACTCCTGCCGCTTTCATCAGAGTATCCTGAACCTTTTCGGGGAAAAATCTCTTGAGGGCAACCCCAAGAATTCCTGCTACTGCTATTGCTGCTGTATTGATAATCGTGCCTAAACCAATCATATATATCCCTTCTCCTGCTGAATTGTTGCATCACCAAACCACGCCATTATATCAGCTTTGAGAGGCTTTAACAAGTATCAGAAAAAAACTTGGGGCTTCAAATGAAGCCCCATAATTTCTGTTTTGATTATTTGAGTCCCAGCTCTTTTGCTACGCTTTCATATTTAGCTGTTTTCGGGAATGCAACGATAAAGTTGTTGCAATCAAGTCCGCTTCCCCATTTGTCATCCCAAGTCTCAAACTGAGCGTTCCAACCGTATACAAGTCTTTCAAAGCTCTTTACATAGTAGCCGTCCTGCTCGTGGTCTGTAGTATCGTATGAGTCTGCAAGGATAAGGACATCATCCTGAGTTCCTGTTGTTCCCATTCCGTCATATCCTATGATTGTCTGCCAGTGTCCACCCCAGTCATCAGAACCTATAATCATCGGAATGCCGTTTTCGATCAGGTAAGGGATAAGCCCTTTACTATCCTGACCTGCCTGCAGGCAGAATCCGTTGATGTATGATTCTTCACTGTCCGGATCTGTCAGATCATCTATGCTGAATACGTACCAGTCTTTTTCATCAAAGAGCTGTTTCATACCCTTGAGATATGTAGCTCCCGCTTCTTTGTCCTGTCTTGAATATGACAGCGAAATGTCAGTCTTTGGAGTTTCACCGCTGTTCATTCCAAACCATTCCATAGCCATAAGCGCAGATGTGCATCCGCATGTCCATTCAGTTGACTGCTGGATTGTCTTGTAGTTCTTCAATATCTTGAGAGTGCTTGTAGGGCCTTCTCCGTTGTAGTAGTCATAGAAGTTATAGTACGGCGAGTAGTTGTAGTTACCGCTGTCCTCAGTATCTTCTATACCAAGAGGACCTCCGACTCCCTTAGTCCAATTCATGCATATCCAGTCTGCAAGATCGGATGCTTCACCTTCTTTGGTTGGATAATATTTTTCAAGATCAAGCTTTGTCTGTGTCAGAAGCTTGCTGTTGAGCTTGTTTTCTGTCTTGCTCTTGAATGTATTTGTCTTAACGTCAGTAATCCCTGCGCCGCTTCTGTCAATCTTATAGCTCCAGTCTGATGAATTCTCAGGATAAGCAACTGCATAGAGCACCTGCTCGATACCATCGTTTTCATACTGTGACAGTCCGTAGCACCATCTCTCATATGACTGAATAATATATCCGTCAGGATTATGGTCTGTAGTATCATAAGGATCCATCATTATTAATACGTCATCGCTTGTAACAGTTGTGCCCATGTCATCATAACCTATGATTACCTGTCCGTGAGCTCCATATGAATTCCATATTGTCATGATCGGATGTCCTGCTTCAAGGTGAGCCTTGAGCCATGCAGGGTCATAAACCTTTTCTGGGTCATCAAGTGAGCTCTCGACAGTCCATGCACATGTCAGATCAAGTGTTTCAAGCTTGTTGAATACATTTACAAGTTCCTTGAGAGTTGTGCCTCTTGCCCAGCTTTTGGCTTTGTCGCTTCTGAGTGCTGCAAGGTCTTCTTCGTTGAGATCGCCTCTCTGTCCGTACCATTCAAGTACCGACAGTGCCGATGACATTACACATGTCCAGCCTGTTGTCTGAAGCTGTGTCTTGTATCCTGTAAGGATTGTAAGATTTTCGCTTGATTTTACATTGTAGAAATCATAATTCTTGTAATATGTATCCTGTTTTGAAGGGATAGTGAAATCTGTAGTACCACTGTAATCTCCAAGACCATATCCTTCAAGCAGCCTCTGTCCCATAGGAATTCTGTATGTTGCACCTTCGAACAGTTTTTTGCCTGTCTCATTGCTTACAGCAGGCTCTGCATCTTCGCCCACATCATCAAGCCATTGCATTTTGGAATCCCATTTCTTGCTTCCGTCTTTGTATTTGACAACCTGCAGGATGTCAGCTTTTTCGTCTTTGTCAAGATCTATAAGCTGTACATAGTTGCCAACGATGTTTGATTTGGTATACGGTGCATATTCAAATTTGTTTGTATCTGCATTCCATACCTTGACTGCCGCATCATCTGCAACAGTTACGTAGTTTATCTTGTCCTTTGCAAAATATCCCACAAGTGTGTAGGACTTGAGAATGTCATATTCTTGAGCCTCTGCAACAGTTACAGCACATTTAGCAGTAAGTCCGTTTTCGACAGTTGTAGCCGTCACAACAGCAGTTCCTACTTTTTTAGGTGTTACAACACCATCTTCGCTCACTGTAGCTATCTCTTCATCAGAAACGCTCCAGGTAACTCCTTTGTTGTTCAATCCTGTAGGAGCAAGTGTTGCCTTGAGTGTAGCTGTCTTGCCTTCTTCATAAAGAGTCAGTTCACTCTTGTTGATTTTAACGCTTGTAGGCTTAAGGTTTTTAACCTTGATTGTGATTGTTTTTTTGATCTTTTTGTTTGCCTTGGATGTTGCTGTGATTTTAACTGTACCTTTTTTGATACCCTTTACAACACCCTTGCTTGTTACAGTGGCAATCTTTTTGTTTGAGGATTTCCATGTAACGCTCTTGCTTGCGTTTGACGGTTTGACTGATTTAACCTTAACAGTCACCTTGCCTCCGATATCAACGGTTTTGGCGGTAGCCGAAACTGTTATTGATTTCGGTTTTACTGTTGCGGCTCCTGCCGTAATGGTTGTGGCAGCAACTGTAGTGAAAACAAAAGCAAACACGAGTGCTATAGAGAAAACTCTCCAGCGTTTCTTTGCTTCAAACTTCATTTACTCTCTCCTTTCGTTAATACAATTTCTCGTAGCTCACTAATTATATCACATTATTCGAAATTTTCAATGCTTTCGAAACAATTCTAATTTTTTCTCTATACAATAACCATCCTGCTCATGATTTCATAACAACTGTGCTTACTTCCCCGATACCTCTTGATTTCTCTGTTGCACGCATTACAATTTCCTTAGAAATATTTAATTTGGGAGGAGTATTATAATGACTACAAAATATATGGTAACAAGCGGGTTTCTGGGAGCAGGCAAAACAACTTCCATGATAGCTTTTGCAAACAGTATCAACAGCAGAGGGCTTGGCAAGGCGGCAATTTTAGCAAACGATCTTGGTGCAAGCAACATTGTTGACGCGGAGTTTACGGCAACTACAGGAATTACAACACTGCCGATTTCGGGCAACTGCATATGCTATCAGCACGAAAACCTTGTAGACAAACTGCATCAGCTTGAGGCTTCGGGTGCCGATATTATATTTTCCGATATCCCCGGCTGCGGCATAGGCGCTCTTGATCACGTATATCTGGAGCTTGATGACAAAGAAAAAGGGCAGTTCACACTCATGCCGTTTATGTGCATAGTGGATCCCGAAAGAATAAAAATAATTATGCCTGAGAATGCGGATATAAATCTGCCGGAAGAAATGAAGTTCCTACTTGATGCACAGATGGCGGAAGCAGATATCATTGTCCTGAACAAGATTGACACCATCAGCAAAGATGAAGCCGCAGCTGTAACCGGATTTATAAAAGAGAATTACCCTGCTGTCCCTGTCATGGCTATGTCTGCTCTTACAGGCGCAGGAGTTGACGAGGTTGTTGACTATATACTCGGAAATAAAGCCGCAGCAGTACACAAGGAAATAGGATACGGTTCAGATGCTTTTGTTGCCGCCGAGAGCAAATTAAGCTGGTTTAATACAAGAATTTTTATGGAGCAGCGTGAGGACAAAAACATTGATTTCAATGAAGTCATCGCCGACATTTTTGAGGAAATAAGGAAAGGACTTGCCACCAAAAAAAGCAATGTGCCGCATCTCAAAATGTTTGCAGCCGATGATGCAGAGAATATGACGGACTTCTTCAAAGCCAGCCTTATCGGCATAGATTACGATGTGGAATATGCAAGAAAGCTCGACAAAAAATACAGTGCGCTTTCCCTTGTAATAAACGCGCGTGCAGCTGCACAATCTCAGGATATGAGCGATATTGTAAGCGATGCTCTTGACAGCGTTTCAGTAAAATATAACCTTAAGATCAAGACATTCTTTATGGAAACCTTCGGAATGATGGAGGAAGGCAGAGGCAATACAGGCCGCGCCTCAAGATACGAATAAACCGATATATTAAGCAGGAGAGATGCCACTACATCTCTCCTTGATTTTTGCTTCCTTAATCCCGTTATTTCTATTTCTCTCCCTGCGGTCTGCAAGTCAGAGCTTCTCTCTGAAGCTTCCTCGGGTCTTTTTCAAGTGACCATTCTGCATCCATAACCATTGTGTTTCTGTCTTTTGAATCATATGTCTTCCATTCAGGAATAAGGTCATTGTTAGGGTCTCCTGATTTTGCGAAGTTGTACCATGCACTCATGGCCATTGCCTCCAGATTTTCAGGATCCTTTGCGGGGTCTCCTGTGAGCTCGTTATATCCGTCCGCACTGTTTCCAAGGGCAAATACGCAAGCATACGAATGCTGTGCTCTGCCATACGGTGATACTTCCGCCTCTAATCCGTTTGCTTCACAGTATGCAGTTACACTGTCTGGATCCTGTGCATATGTCCAGTAAAATTTATATACATCCGTATATTCCGAAAGTGCTTCCGCTTCATATTCTGTCCCTTGTACATAACACATATCGTTGTAAAGGTCAGTCATTGCTTCAACCTCATCATCCTTGGTGTCAAGGTATGCATCAAGATCAAAGTTGGCTGTACCGTCAGCGCTGATAGGATTTATAAAGTATTTTGCTTCTTTGTCGCCTCTGTTTTGACTGTCATTTGTTATATACCACTCAACTCCTTCAGAGTCTTCTAATACGCCGCCGTTTTCGTAGTCATATGCTACCCAGTCGTTTTCACCATTGACGCATCCTATCATAATCTTGATACCCTCTGCAGAGCCTTCACGAATATCATCCCACCATGTTTCGGATATTATTTTTCCATCCGCATAGATGTTTGAAAGACCCGAAAGGTTTTCAAATATATCTGAAAGGCCATTGTCTTTGATGTCCTCATCGGAAAGAGCAAGGAATTCCTCCAGTGTATCCACGTCCAGCTCATCGTAAATCATATCTGCAACCTTCAGTTTTTCTTCCTCTGTCTGACAAGCTATAAACGGTGCTCCTGACTCTATGATTGCTTTTTGGAAGTACTGAGTTGCTTCAGGCATTGAAAGCATATATGAAATAGCCATACCACCGCATGACTGTCCGCAGACAGTTACGTTTGCAGGATCTCCGCCCCAGCTTGAGATGTTTTCGTTAATCCATTTGAGTGCCTGAATCTGGTCAAGAATCCACAGGTTAACGGCATCATAATATTCGTCTGTATATCCGTCGAGCTCTGTAAGATCAATTGAACCAAACAGGTTTGTTCTGTAATTGATGCTTACATAAACCATATCTTCACCATCCGCAAGGCTTTTGACCATGGAATCGCCCTCATACATCGGGTCATTGCTTCCGCCGTTCATGAATCCGCCACCATGGATAAATACGAATACAGGCTTATCTGCTGTTGTACTGTCCTTGGTCCAGATGTTGAGGTTAAGACAATCCTCCGAAAGCTCTCCCTGGGATGCGATTTCAACATCGTCATATGGCTGAGTGCAGCAAGGACCCCACTTGGTTGCGTCAATCTCATCCTCTGTAACTGTAGTTACATCTTCAGCCTTTTTCCATCTTTCTGCCGGCGCCGCATACCTTATTCCAAGATATTCTTCAATCCCGTCAACGGCATTGCCGGTATAGGTGCCTGTAGGTGCAGCTACCTGCGGACTGCCACTATCCTGTGAGCAGCCTGTAATCATCATCGCAAATATGACGATTACAGATAATGTAAAGACTGCTGTCAAATGCTTTTTGAATCTTTTCATCTTCATTCCTCCTCGTATACTATGTTAATTATCGTCAGAATTTTATCTCAATACTGTATATTTGTCTATTACCCTACAGGATAGCTTATAGCTATTCAGCAAAAAAATCTACTTAAAGCACTTCTTTTGACCGCTACAAGTAGATTCTTTGAAATTATTCATATATACATCTTATTTATTTTTGCTTTGCCATTTCCCGTACAATGTTCACCATTTCCATCTTGGAGTTAACTCCCAGTTTCCGGTAGGTGCTTGTGATGTGATGCTTAACCGTATTTTTTGAGATAAAAAGATAATCTGCAATATCCTGATATGTGGATCCGGCATAAAGGAGCTTCATTATAACGGTTTCTCTTTCTGTAAGGCTTGCCTCCGCTGCCAGCTTTTCGAGCATATCCTCTTCATTAAGAAGTTTTTCGTCTTCTATAGCTGTTTCAGGCGGTTTTTGATATTGTTCAAGGAAGCAGTGTTTGACTGCATACCACAAAAGCAGTATTGCAAACAATAATCTTATGACAGGTGTGATATTCAGTGCTTCAGGATTGTAATTGTGCAAAAGCACCTCTCCCGTTATAAATTTAGTTCCAACTATCGCTCCCTGCAGATAATCCGCCATCGCAATGATTGTCCCTGCAAAAGCAAATGTTTTAATGTACTTGTGCTCATATGAGGATGTATGAATCTGAAGCACGGCAATCGCAATAATTACTCCTAATGCCGTAGCTATGACAGTGTCTGTTGATTCGAGAGCAAAGGAGACTTTTTTGAGCGCCTCACCCTCTACATGGTAGCTGTCATCCATTATGAACCCGTAATTGATAAGGTTTGTTACAAGAAGCAGAGCATATAGACTCTTTACTACAATCCAGAAAGTGCTTTTCATTTCATTGAAAGCAATATTTTTGACAAGCAAAAACCATATAAAGAGCATGCTTACCGTAATCCATGCATCCGCAACTCTAACAATAGCAATACAGGTTTTAGCTCCTGTTATTTCGCTGTAATAATCTATGATAAAATACATGCAGCTGATTGCCATAACAAGAGCAGCTATCACAAACAGCATGGTGTTTATTTTGTCGAAGCTTATTATCTTTTCTTTTTTTAGAATCAATATCATAGCGACAGATATAAGGGCAACTGCCATTGCACTTATATGTGCAAGTCCCATTATCTCATACGAATTCATACTTTCCCGCTTTCGTTTTTATATGCATAAGCAACGGAAAGTATTATCTCTCCGTTGCTTATGTAATTTATCTCATTTATATATTTTAATCGAAGGCCTATTTAACTGCAAGTTTTTTTACAAGTTCGTTCATTCCATTAATTTCCTGAGTCATATATGTTTTGAGCTCCGTCATCATCTTGGATCTTTCTTTTTCATACAGTGCAATCTCGTCTTTGAACCCTTCGCTTGCTTCTTCATTTATCAGTGCATAAGTTGCAGGATAAGTCTCTGCTCTGCCTACTGCTTTGCCATACAGTCTGTTGTCTGTAACGTAATCGCAATATGCCACTTTCAGGCCTTCTTCACAAGTCTTCAGGCTGAAGCTGTATGCATTGTATTCAAGTCCGCCGTTGATGTTGTATGCTTCTTCAAGTGCAGCTCCAAGCTTGCCGTTTTTCAGGCTGTTTACAACACTGTCTATTGTATTGATGTTCTGCTGAATGATGTTGTGATAAACATATATTCCACCATCACCGCCCATACCAAGGAAATTATCCTGCAGGTACTGATATGCTTCAAGGCCCTGTTTGTTGAATGCAAGAGCTTCTTTCATGATTTCTGAAGTATCTTCGCCTTTGGCTACAGCCTCTTCATAAGCCGCATTTATTTCATCAGCTTTTGCTGTGAATGCCTCGCCTGCTACTCTGAATGATTTCAATGCCGCACTGTATTCATCCGGGCTGATTCCGGCTTCTTTGTATATTGCATCGTTGCCTTTGGCTATGCCTTCAAGCTCATCACATCTCAAACCGAAATCGAGTTTGAGTGCAGGAGACTGATCCACATACATTGCAAGTGCACCTGAAAGTTTGAGTGCATAATCCATAGCATCTGCGCTGTATTCATCCGCATCATCATATTTGGTATGATATGTGCTGAGATCGTTTCCTTCGGTTCCTGCTGAAGCGTTAACCTGGTAGCAAGGAACACCCTTGAACTGATAGCAGATTGCATCACTCATATCTGATGAACCATAGTTAAGCTTTATATTGGCATCTTCTCCAAGTTTGGCCACAAGTCCACTCTCATTTACCAGATCTTCCTGAACTGAATAGGTTTCTTCTGTTGCTTTGATGCTTGCTGATAATTTACCTGATTTGCCTACTTTTGCAGGAAGCTCATAGTTCAAAAGAGCCAATGTGGAGCCGCTCCACTCAGGATGGTTTTTGGTAATCATTTCCCATGAGCCTTCTGCCCAGTCTGCTGCTATGCCTGACTGACCCCATTCTTCTGCACCGTGTGCTATGAATATGATGTCATTTACAGGCTGATATCCTGCGTCAACCATAGCTTTTGCCATTGCAGCAACAAGTCCTATTGCAGCGCAGTCATCGTTCATACCATAGAAGTATTTGTCATAATGTCCTGCAACAATAATTCTCTGTCCTGTATTGCCTGTGCCTTTGATTTTACCAACTATATTGTAGCTTACTCCTTCGTCTTCGAGGATTTCGTTGTCAACAATGAGCTTTGATGTTGGTGTTTTGCCTGCCTTCTGGATTTTGCCTATTGCAGCAACAAGTTCAAGTCCGTCTGCTCTGCTGATGCTTACGCAAGGGAGCTTGAGATCACGGGAACACAGATCCTGCATCTGGCATGCTGTATCCCATTTGTCACCACGCTGATTACCGTCTTCACCAACATACTGGCTTGAATATGACATTAGACCTGCCGCTCCCTGATAGTATGCTTCCTGATAATGAGTATCAATCCAGTACTCTTCATCCTGGTTTATATCGATGAGAACGATTTTGCCGTTCATGTTTCTGTCATCGCCTTTGAGCCCCTGCTCATCATAATATTTTTCATAATCTGATTCATATCCCTGATTCAGGTATACAACCTCTCCTGTGATTCCTTTGCTGTCTGTGCCTGTGCTTGCATATGATACAGGGTTTATCTTGATGTCCACACCGGCATCCTTATCCTCAAGTGTGAATTCTGCTCCGTTAAACTGCCACTTGTCAAGAGTCACCGGTTCTTTGCCAACATCCTGAAGGCCAATCTCCTTGAAAAGGTCTGCAAGATAGTCTGCAGCTTTGTGCTCTGCATCTGAACCTGCAGTTCTGAAGCCAGTCGAATCATCCCAATATTTTTCGTCATATGCCAAGGTTTCTGTAACCTTGCCTGCAAATTTCTTGTCAACTTTCTCAACATATTTTACAACATCATCTGCCATCGACATCGGCGCATTTACTGTCACCTTGCAAACGG
>CAZDQV010000010.1:0-33289 GCA_964507795.1 uncultured Oscillospiraceae bacterium
CAAGTTAGGTGTTCAAGAGCCGATGTGTAACAGATGCCTTTTGAGGTTATCATTGAGGGTGAATGATTCTGCCCATAAATATAGTAATATGCATCTGGAGGATGTTTATATGATAAATTTGACAGATTGTAAGAGAATACATTGTATCGGAATCGGAGGAATAGGAATGTCTGCCATTGCTGAAATCCTTCTTGAGAGAGGATTTCAGGTAAGCGGTTCTGATATGAAAGAAAGTGAAATGGTAGACAAACTTATAGCACACGGTGCAAAAATATACTTGGGCCATAGAGCAAAAAACGTTGAAGAAGCAGACCTTGTAGTATATACGGCGGCGGTTTCAGATGACAATCCTGAAATCACAAGAGCAAAAGAGCTTGGAATTCCCGCAATTACAAGGGCACAAATGCTTGGCAGACTGATGAGCGAATATGATTACAGCATTGCAATATCAGGAACCCATGGCAAAACAACGACAACCTCTATGGTTTCTTTAATTTTAAAGCATGCAGACAAAACTCCGACAATACTTGTAGGAGGCAATCTTGCAGAGATAGGAGGCAATGTAGAGGTCGGATCCGGGCAGTATTTTGTAACAGAAGCCTGCGAGTACAGAGACAGTTTCCTCAGCCTGCGCCCCAAAATCGAAATAATTCTCAACATTGATTCAGATCATCTTGATTATTTCAAAGACATAGATCATATAGTCAGATCTTTTGACAGGTTTTCAAAGCTTGTACCTGAGGATGGCACTATTATAGCTTACAATGCCAATCCTTTTGTAAACAGCGTGGTCAAGGATCTTGACAACGTTGTAACTTTCGGCTTTTCCGAAAACTGCACGTACTATGTGACAGATATAGAGTTCTGTAATGGACTGCCAAAATTCACAGTTAACCACGAGGGCAGAGCATTGGCATCCATACAGCTCAAAATTCCAGGCGAGCACAACATACTCAATGCTCTCGCTTCATTTGCATGCTGTCATATGCTTGGCGTTGATGTTGAGGATATTGTATCTACTCTTGAAAATTTCAGCGGCACGCAGCGCAGATTTGATATCAAGGGAGAGACTTCAGACGGCAGGAAGATAATCGATGATTATGCACATCATCCTACTGAGATAAAAGCCACACTTGCTGCAGCGGCCAAAATTCCCCACAACAGTCTGTGGTGCCTCTTCCAGCCGCACACATATACCAGGACTCTCGCATTGTTTGATGAGTTTGCTGCTTCATTTGAAAATGCGGACAAAGTCGTGCTTGCAGAGATTTATGCAGCAAGAGAAGAGAATGTATATAATATAAGTTCCAAGGGACTGATGCAGGAAATCAAAAAACAATATCCGGACAAAGAAATTTATTACTTTGACAAATTAGAAGACATCGCAAGCTTTGTATACAACAATTCTTCAGCAGGAGATTTGATTATAACTATGGGTGCGGGAGATATATACAAAGTCGGTGAGATGATACTCAAATCAGACAGGAAGTTTTGATATGAATTACAAAGATTACGAAAAACTCGAAAAAGAGCGTATAGAAAGAAACATAGAATATGCAAATCAGGGTGTCATATTCATGGACATCAAAAGAGCATATATCGAAGAAGGTACGCGTATAGGCAAAGGCACCTTCATATATCCTGACGTTATTATTGAAGGCAATGTCAGTATAGGTATGGATTGCCATATAGGACCTTCAACAAGAATTAAAGATTCCAATATAGGAGACAGAACTGAAGTGCAGAATTCAGTTGTACTTGAGAGCCGCATAGGTAATGATACCAAGGTCGGGCCGTTTGCATACATCAGGCCTGACAGCAATATAGGAAGCAAATGCAAAGTGGGGGATTTTGTTGAGGTCAAAAACTCATCGATGGGTAACGGCACCAAGGCTGCACATCTTACGTATATAGGCGACAGCGATATAGGCAAAGATGTGAATCTGGGTTGCGGTGTTGTTTTTGTAAATTATGATGGTACCAATAAGCACAGATCTGTTGTGGAAGACGGAGCTTTTATAGGCTGTAACACCAATCTTGTTTCACCGGTTACGGTGGAAAAGGGTGCATATATTGCCGCAGGCAGTACAGTAACGCAAAAGGTTCCGGCAGATTCACTTCTGATTGCAAGAGCCAGAGAGGAAATCAAAGAAGGCTGGGCTTCACGCAGCGGATTGCTTAAAAAAAATAAATGATATTGCTAACTACAAACGAAAGATGAGGTAACAAAAAAAATGAAATCAGGTGCATTTTCAGAGTACAAAGTTTTTGCAGGAAACTCGCATTTAGAGCTGGCAGAGGAAATTGCCTCAATAATGGGCAAACCCCTTGGCAGAGCGACAGTCACCAAATTCAGTGATGGCGAAATATCCGTTAGTCTGTGGGAAACAGTAAGAGGCGTTGACTGTTATATCGTGCAGTCGACATGTGATCCTGTAAATGACAACCTTATGGAGCTCCTTATAATGATAGACGCGATGAAGAGAGCATCAGCAGGCAGAATCAATGCAGTTATTCCATATTACGGATATGCAAGACAGGACAGAAAAGCAAAAGCAAGAGACCCTATCACAGCCAAGCTGGTTGCAGACCTTATTATGGCAGCGGGAGCAGACAGAGTTCTGACTATGGATCTTCATGCGGCACAGATACAAGGATATTTTGATATTCCGGTAGATCACTTGGTTGGACTCCCAATTCTTGTTAAATACTTCAAAGACAAAGATCTTGATGATATCGTAGTAGTATCTCCAGATCACGGCTCAGTTACAAGAGCAAGAAACATGGCAGAGCCTCTCAATGCACCTATTGCTATAGTTGACAAGAGAAGACCGGAACCAAACAAGAGCGAGATTATGAACATAATCGGTAACATTGAAGGCAAAAATTGCATACTCATCGACGACATGATAGACACTGCAGGTACTATCACAAACGCTGCAAATGCACTCAAAGACCTGGGAGCAAAGGATGTGTTCGCCTGTGCGACACATGCGGTATTATCAGGTCCTGCAATCGAAAGAATCGAAAACTCAGCAATAAGCGAACTTGTTTTGTTGAACACAGTTCCTCTTCCTGAAAAAAAGAAAATAGAAAAAATGAAGCATCTGTCAGTTGCACCGCTGTTTGCTGAAGCAATGACAAGAGTATTTACAAACAACTCAATCAGTAAACTTTTTGACTAATATGTTCTGGAATCGAAAAAAACAAAGCGACAATGGAATAGAATTTGTGATAGCAGGTCTTGGAAACCCGGGCAGAGAATACGAAACCACAAGACACAATATGGGTTTTATGGTGATAGATATTCTATCAGACAAGACAGGTATCGATGTTAGGAAGCTCAAACACAAGGCACTGTATGGCATCGGCAATATAGCGGGACACAAAGTCATGCTTGTGAAGCCGCAGACATATATGAATCTGAGCGGAGAATCAATTCGTGAAATCATCAGATATTACAGGATACCTGTCGAAAATCTCCTCGTTATTTATGATGACATAGATATTGAGGCAGGGACGATTCGTATACGCAAAAAAGGCAGTGCCGGGACTCACAACGGCATGAAATCGATTATCTATCAGCTTGGCTCCGATGAATTTCCGCGAATCAGGGTCGGAATAGGAGATAAGAGAAAAGGCGATTTGAAGGATTATGTAATAGGTTCCCTGAATCCCAAAGAAATAGAAAAGCTTGCACCAACACTTGATGCATGTGCTGATGCCTGTTGCTGTTTCATTCAAAATGGCATTGATAAAGCTATGAACCAATACAATACAAAAAAACGGGAGACTTCAAATGACCACTAAAGGGATAGTCAGTATTTCGGGAATTACAGAAAGCAGGGTGGCACCGGTTGCCGCCTGCATTTCCGAAAAGAGCAAAGGTCAGACCCTCATAATTGCAGCTTCACCTGTGAGAGCTGCAAGACTGGCAGGAGACCTTTCTTTTTTTGTTGAAAAGAAAATATACGTGATGCCGCAGGAGGAAACAATTTTCAGGTTTGAAGCCAAAAACCATGATATGCAGATGGAAAGCCTGCGGATTTTCAAAGCAATATGCGAAGGGGAGGACTGTATAGTCATAGCCCCTGCTTTGGCTGCAATCAAAAAACTTCCGCCTCGCAGCATATATGAAAAAAAAGTCTTGCGAATCAGAACAGGCACCGATATTGATATTGTAGAAATCAAAAAACAGCTTTCTGACATGGGATATGAAAGATATAACATGATTGATGCACCGGGACAGTTTGCAGTGCGTGGAGATATTATAGACGTATATACTCCGGATGGCGAATTGCCTTATCGTATAGAGCTGTTTGGAAATGAAATTGATGCCATCAGAGTCTTTGACCCGGAGACACAAAGATCAGTCAGTAATATTGATGCTGCAAAAATATATCCTGCAACACTGCTTGTAAATGACAAAGATGTATTTGCTCAGGCAGCCGATAAAATACGCAAAGAATACGCAAAACAGATAAAAAAATGTGACAGAGCAGGAGCTGCAGAAAAAAAAGAAAACCTTGAAAAAACCTGTGGGGTTATTACAGAACATATAGAAAAAATAAGCAACATGCAGTTGCTTGAAAACTATCTGCACTATTTTTATGATGATATGCAATATCTGTGGGACTATATGCAAGATGCTCAGATTATACTTGATGATCCCGACAGAATTTATGAGACCATAGATGCAAGGAATGCTGAATGCACAGATGATTTTGAGGTGCTTATTGAAAGAGGCAGGGCGATTCCTTCTGACTGCGGGATGCTTTCAGGCAAAGAGGAACTATACAGAATATATGACAGAGACAATGTATATGTTTTGAGCCCGTTTGCAAAAAGAATCAAAGGAATTGAGGCATTCTCTGAGCTCCACAACGTTATAAGCCGACAGCCTCCGGTGTTTAACGGCAGACTTGATATGTTCGTGACAGAGCTCAAAGGATATATCAAAAAAGATTATGAAATAACAGTTGTCTGTTCTTCAAAGGAACGCATTGAAAACCTGAAAGAGTTCCTTTCAAGAGAAGGCCTTGACGCTAAAGTGAAGATAAGCCCGGGAGAACTCACTTCCGGTATAGATTTTCCTGAAAGCAGGAAAGTCTGGTTTGCAGACGGAGATATTTTTGCAACAACCAGACACAAAAAACGAAAACGGAGAGTAAAAGATGAGCATACTTCACAGATAAAAAGTTTTGCAGATATCAAAAAAGGCGACTATATCGTTCATGAAAACCATGGTATTGGTAAATTCATGGGGATTAAGCAGCTTACAGTAAACGGCGAAAAAAAAGATTACTTGTATATCAAATATGCGGGAGAAGATATACTGTATGTTCCTGTGGAACAGATGGACATTGTCCAGAAATACACAGGAGCAGACAGTGTGACACCGAAGATAAGCAGTCTTTCGGGCACTGAATGGAAAAAAACCAAGGCAAAAGCAAAAGCTGCAGTTGCCGAAATGGCGGCAGACCTGATTGAACTTACAGCAGCAAGACAGCTTGAAAAAGGATATGCCTTTGGACCCGACTCGCCATGGCAGCAGGAGTTTGAAGACAGCTTCCCGTATGTTGAGACAGATGATCAGCTAAGGTGCATTGAAGAGATAAAAGCTGACATGGAAAAACCTGTTGCAATGGAAAGACTTCTGTGCGGAGATGTGGGATTTGGCAAGACAGAGGTTGCTGCAAGAGCCATGTTCAAATGCGTTGCAGAAGGCAAGCAGGCTGCAATGCTTGTGCCTACGACAATACTTGCAAATCAGCACTATTATACACTTAAGGACAGATTTGAAAAATTCCCGTTCAAGGTAGAAGTGCTGTCCAGATTCAAGACAGACAAAGAGCAGCTGCAGATTATACAAAAGCTCAAAAAAGGACAGGTTGATTTGGTAATAGGTACCCACAGACTGCTTTCCAGGGATATTGTTTTCAAAGATTTGGGACTGCTTGTAATAGATGAAGAACAAAGATTTGGAGTCAAACACAAGGAAGCTATCAAAAAACTGAAAAAAAATGTGGATGTTCTTACCCTTTCGGCGACTCCGATACCAAGGACCCTTCATATGTCACTGACAGGAATCAGGGATATGAGTCTCATAGAAGAACCGCCTGAGGACAGATTGCCTGTTCAGACGTATGTTGTTGAACAGGATGATGACATTATACGTGATGTCATCGAAAGAGAGCTTGAAAGAGGCGGACAGGTATATGTTGTATTCAACAGAGTGCAGGGAATAGATGCGGTTGCCTCGAAGCTCTCATCGCTTGTTCCGGAAGCAAGAGTTGCAACAGGACATGGCCAGATGAATGAGGTCGAGCTTGAAAATGTCATGATGGACTTTATAGAGGGGAATACAAATGTACTTGTTGCTACCACTATAATTGAGTCAGGACTTGACATATCAAATGTAAACACTTTGATTGTGATAGATGCGGACAGATTCGGGCTCTCTCAGCTTTATCAGCTCCGGGGCAGAGTAGGCAGATCTGACAGAATGGCATATGCATACCTGATGTACCGGCCGGGCAAGATAATTAATGAGGTTGCCGAAAAACGCCTCAGAGCCATAAAGGAATTTACAGAGTTCGGTTCAGGCTTTAAAGTGGCCATGAGAGATCTTGAAATCAGAGGAGCGGGAAACATACTGGGCACGGCTCAACACGGCCATATGGTTAAGATAGGATATGAACTTTATTGCAAATTTGTTGCCGATGCAGTTAAAGCATTGCAGGGAGAGACCGTAAACGAGAACAAAGAAGAAACGCTTGTGGAAATTCCTGTACAGGCATATATCCCGGACAGATATATTGAAGACGAGGCTCTCAAGCTCCATATGTACAAAAAAATCGCTGATATTGAATCAAAAGAGAGTGAAGAAGATATTATAGAAGAACTTATAGACAGATTCGGAGATGTTCCGGAGCAGGTCATAAACCTTATCAGGATTTCAAGAATACGCAAACTGGCTGCAGAAGAATTTGTGACCAGGATATATACTGAAAAAGGCAGAGTTGTATTTGCTTTTGGCGAGAATAACAATCTGAAAGGCCCGGTGCTTGCAGCACTTTCAGAAAAATACGGCATGCGCATTTTCTTTCACGGCGGCACAAAGCCTCTTATGAAACTGACAGCTCCTAAAACCAAATGGCTTGAAGAGACTTTGGAGCTTCTTTTGAATCTTTCAGAAAAAAAATAAATTTTTTTAAAACAAGTGCAATAAAAATATATTCTCCTGTGTTGTATATATAAATAAGCAAACAACATAAGCAAATAACAGGAGGATAAGATTATGAAAAACAAATTGATAAAAAAGGTTGTAACATTAACACTTGCGGCAGTAATGGTTGTATCATCAGCAGCTGCAGTATTCGGAGCATCATATATAAGCGAGAGCACTGCTATCTCAAAGGCTCTCAAAAATGCAGGGACAACAAGATCGGCAGTATGGGGTCTTGAATGTGAGAGAGAAGGCTCCGGATATGAGATAGAATTCACAAAAGGAAGCAAAGAATATTCATATGAAATAAGCGCTATAAACGGATTTATCAGAGAAAAAACCGTTGAGTACAGATATGTTCACTCATCAGGCAGTAAAATAGGCAAGACTGCCGCAAAGAACAAGGCATTAAAATATGCCGGAGTGAAAGCATCATCAGTCAGCTATATCAGCTGCTATTATGATTATGATGACGGCAAGGAAATCTATGAGGTTAAATTCAGAAAAGGCAATTTCGTTTATGAGTGCGAGGTAAACGCAAGATCAGGCAAAATGGTAGAGTATAGCAGAGATTACCAAAAAGCCTACTAATAAATTACAGGGAAGTATATTATGGCGGTTTATGTAAATGAAAAAATATTAACAGATATAGCGGGAGGGAGTGCAGCAGCTTTTAAGGAGCTGTATGCACTCACTTCGGATACTGTTTACGGTTTCGCACTTTCGATTCTCAAAAACAGTCATGATGCTGAAGATATAATGCAGGAGGTATATATCAAGATATACAATAATGCAGACACATATCAGCATCAGGGTAAGCCAATGGCATGGATACTTACTATAGTAAGAAACATGTGCTACAACAAAATACGCGATACAAAGCAGCATGATGACATATCAGACCATGCCCACTATATATCTGATAATTGCCATGAGTCTGGCATAAACGCCATTGTTTTAGAAGAAGCAATGAATGTACTTAATGAAGATGAGAGACAGATTGTGATGCTTCATTCAATAGCAGGAATGAAACACAGGGAAATTGCGGATATAGTTGATATGCCCGTTTCCACAGTGCTTTCAAAATATAACCGGAGCCTCAAAAAACTCAAAAAAGCTCTTGAAGGCAGGGAGGTGTAGCTTATGAATAACAGAGAAATTGAAAAAAGCATTCATGCTGCAATATGTAATGCCACCCCTGACAGATTAGACGATATTATGAAAGCATGCGGTATTGAAAATCAGGAGGACAGGCAAACTGACAGAAAACCGGTATATATAAAACCAAAGAAAAAAAGACCTATATACAAAGCAATGGGATCTTTTGCAGCAGCTATTGTCATATGCGTGGCAGGCGTACTGATTTTTGGAGGACATGGTACAGCAGATGCGGCAGCAATAATAGGCCTTGACGTAAATCCGAGCATACAGATTTCAGTAGACGATGACGGCAAGGTGATTGAAGCCACAGCAATAAATGAAGAGGGTAACAAAATTCTTGACGACATGTCGCTTGCAGGGACTGATATGAAGGTTGCAGCCAATGCCATAGTCGGTTCAATGCTGCAGCAGGGATACCTCAATGATATATCAAATTCGATACTGGTATCTGTCCATGCAAAAGACAGCAACAAAGGCACAAGCCTTCAGGAGGAACTTTCTTCAAGTCTGAACCAGTACCTTGAAAGTTATGCACTTTCTGCGGCGGTTATGGGTCAGTGTATAACAGATGACAAAGAAGTTGCGGATTTCGCAATGCAAAATGGCATTTCAGAAGGCAAGGCGTGGCTGATTAAAAGCCTTGTGGCTGCAGACAGCAGATTGACCGAGGCAGGTCTTCTCAAGCTTTCAACCCAGGAGTTGATACTCCTTGCATCAGAAAAAAACAGTGAAAAAACATCTGCTGTGACTTACGGTGAAGTCAACAAGAGCCAGTATATCGGTAAGGATAAGGCGCTTGAAATAGCCCTTGCCAAAGCAGGCCTTACCAAATCGCAGATATCAAACTACATTGTAGAATTCGAGTGTGATGACGGAGTCATAACATACGATGTCGAGTTTTATAGAAACAGCACAGAGTATGAATTTGAAATAGATGCGACTACAGGAAGCATTATTGAATATGAAACCGATGGAGACGGATATGAAGGTGAATATAGCAATGATGGCCAAAACGGTGGTAGCAGCAAATACATAGGACGTTCTGATGCCAAAGAAACAGCACTCTCCAAAGCAGGACTTGGTGCTTCTCAGATATATGATTACGAGATTGAGCTCGATGATGGAGAGTATGAGATAAGTTTCAAATATCAGAATATGGAGTATGAAGTTGACATCGACGCAGTTACAGGCAAAATACTCAAATTTGAAAAAGAATATGATGATTAGAGGGAAAACATGAAAAAAAGAATAATCAGTAAAGCGATAGCGCTTACAGTTTCGGTGGCAGTTGTTTTATCAATGGGGCTTACCGCATTCGGTGCTTCATATATAGGGGAAAGCAAAGCTATATCAAAAGCACTGAAAAATGCCGGAACAACAAGATCAGCAGTATGGAATATCGAATGTGACAGAGATGAAGATGACGGCGTTGCCGTGTACGAAGTGGAATTCAAAAAGGGACGCACAGAGTACAGCTATAAGATTAATGCCAGGACAGGTAACATCAGAGAAAAAAACGTGGAATATGGATACAAATATTCATCAGGGAAACTGATTGGTAAGACCGCAGCAACCAATAAAGCGTTTAAATTCTCTGGAATATCAAAATCATCAGTTACAGACATCGTATGCAAATATGATTATGATGATGGTAAGGCTTTGTATGAAGTGAAGTTTAGAAAGGGTAACTGGAAGTATGAGTGTGATGTCAATGCCAAAACAGGCAAAATCGTGGAATACAGCAGAGAGTACAGCCCTGAAAAAACCACAGTAAATACCAGCAGTGAGTATATAAGCAGTGATAAGGCACTTGAAATAGCTCTTGCCAAAGCAGGTCTTGCCAAATCACAGATTTCACTTGAAAAAATAAAGCTTGATACAGAGGACCAAAGCAAAGTTTACGAAATTGAATTCTATGTGGGTAATGTGGAGTATGACTTTGAAATAGATGCAGTAAAGGGAGATGTGCTGAAATTTGAAAAGGACGGAGAATCCGGGAATTATTCGGAGTATATCGGAGAAATAAAGGCCGGGGAAATAGCCCTTGCCAAGGCAGGTCTTGCAGCTTCACAAATCTATGGATTTGAGATAGAGCTTGATGATGGTGAATATGAGATAGAATTCAGGTATAACGGCATGGAATACAGCATGAATATAAATGCGGTGACAGGGGCAGTAACAGACTTCGAAAAAGAATATGATGATTAGCCAGATACCGGCGGGGATTACTTCTCTGCCGGCATTTCTTTGCGTGCGCCGCCAGGCGCACATAGAAAAAGCACCTATCCGAAGATAGATGCTTTTCAGAGTATAATTTTACTATCAGCGGACGGTTGTGCTCCGTATTCCCGCTTCATAGCATCAATAGAGACTACCCATTGCTTGCCGAACTTGCAGACATCTACACCATTGACCAGCTTTCCATAGGAAATGGCTTTCCGCAGCGTACTTTCATTCAGTCTCCAAAGCTCAGTGGCATCGCTGAACGCCATCAGCCCATCAAAAGGCGTTTTTACGGCAATCCCGTTTTCCCACAACTCGTCACAGGACAGATCCAAATCTTCATTCCAGACGATACCGTAGCCTCCTACATCCACACTGACGCAGGCAAACTCGGCAGGGTCATTCTCAAGCTGTTTAAACACAGGCAGCTTTTCAAATAACGGCTTCATGTCGTATACCTTGGTAACGCCCTCGCTGAACTGAACGCTGAGCTTGAAGTCGGGGATAGCCGCAACATTTTTTATCTTGTGAAACATACACAGCCCTCCTTATTCCAGCGGCGGGAGCTTCTTGAACTCTTGAGTCTCCCAAATTTCCTGCAAGGCATCCTTGTTAAGGGAAAGCCACTCCCGCACCATCGCCAGAGCCTTCACCGGAAGATGCCCCTCCAGCACTTCGCCCGTCATAAAGTCGATGGCAGCCACATCCTCGTTGTAGATTGCGTGAATGTGGGGCGGGTTATGCTCGCTTTGCAGAAAATACATTCGAATAACGATTCCATAAAATCTTGACAATATCGGCATCGTAAAATCAACCTCCTTCCTTGTCATTTATAGTATATCACGATACCGTGATATTGTCAATGGGCTGGGCATACTTCACTTGTAAACATTTTGTCTTCATTACGGGCTTGGCAGGCGACCATAGGACAGGAAGTGGCTTTGCCAGTAGCTTGAACCGAGGTCAGCATACTGAATGGGGTCGCTGCAGTGAATAAATTTGTTGTTGCCGACATAGATGCCAACATGGGATGCTCCCGCCGTGTCATAAGTGCCTTGGAAAAACACAAGGTCTCCGGGTTTGACATTGGCGTAGGATACACGGGTGCAGATGTGCCTAAGACCGTCAGCACCAAGTCTTCCGATGTTCCAACCGACACCGCAGTTATTGACCACCCACGAAACAAAACCGGAGCAGTCGAAAGAAGTGGAGGGGCTGCTGCCGCCCCAAACATAAGGATAGCCGAGATACTTTTCAGCTTCTTTCATCATAGCGGCAAACTGTGGGTCTGAAAGGGCTTCGGCAGGGATTTCATAATCCTCATATAGGTCGCATACATAGAAAGCTGTTCCTCGCTCATAATATACACGGGTACATGAGAGAGATTGAAGTTCTCCAGCGTCACCGTACAGATATAGTAGGTGTAAGGCACTTCAACTGTATAGCTGTTGCCCTCGGCATCTACGATACGCTGTTTCCGCTTCACGGTTTTCTTCGGGAATTTTGTATCGGCTTTCTCGAGCCTGTCCGCCTTCTTATCCGCTTTCCGAACGGCTTTTTTCAGTTCGGGGGCTGTCCGTTCTTCATCGGTAAATTGTAGTCGTGGCGAACGCTTACCCATAAGACCTCACCTCCCTTGCAGGGGTAAGCTCGTCTTTAATCGAAAACAATGTGAACAGTAACTGTTTTTTGTGTGAAAAAAACGATATAAGGTAATTTCTGTAGTAAAACCGGCAAAAAATATGATATAATCAACAGTTAGTGCTTGTAAAAAAGTAAAGGAGAAAATATGCTTTTCAAGAATATAACTGTTATAGATGAAAATTTCGATGTACAAAACAATATGTATGTAGGCGTCAGAGATAAATATATCGAATATGTTTCAGATGATATGCCGGATGCAGATTATGGTGATGTTTATGACGGCACAGGCAAAGTTATGCTTCCGGGGTTTGTCAATTCTCACAGCCACAGTGCAATGACTCTGATGAGAGGCTATGGTGAAAACATGGCGCTTTCAGACTGGCTCAACAAAAAAATATTTCCCTTTGAAGATAAACTTTCAGGTGAAGCCGTATATTGGGCAAGCATGCTTGCAATGGCTGAGTCGGTGAGATTCGGTATAGTATCGAGCACTGACATGTACTATTTTTGTGATTATGTTGCAAAAGCGGTGATTGATGCAGGAGCGAAAGCCAATATATCAAGATCCATAACGCATTTTGACGATGGAGATCTGTGGGGTACTGACAGATTCATCGAAGCAGTGACTTTTTACAGAGAATATAACGGGGCGGCTGATGGCAGAATCAAATCAGATATGAGTATCCATGCAGAGTATACAACAACACCTGCAGCTGTTGCTCAGCTTGCCGAGTATACGCATGAGATAAATGCCAATATGCATGTTCATCTTTCGGAAACAAAATCTGAGCATGAAGAATGCAAGCAGAGGCATAATGGCCTGACTCCCGCACAGTATTTCAACAGCCTTGGAATGTTTGAAACACCTTGCGTGGCGGCGCACTGCGTGTGGATAGAGGGGGAAGATTACGATATTTTCAAAAATAAAGGCGTTACAGTGGCAGTAAATCCGGTAAGCAATCTGAAACTGGCAAGTGGAGTCTGTGATGTTTCAAAACTGCTCGACAAAGGTATAAACGTCGCGATAGGTACAGACAGCGTGGCAAGCAACAACAGCCTTAATTTCATAGAAGAAATGAAATTTTTTGCCCTTGCAACCAAGGGGTTTACAGGAAATCCTGCTGTAATCTCTCCAAAACAAGTGCTTGAAGCTGCAACATATGCCGGAGCAAAAGCACAGGGCAGACACGACACAGGCCTTATCAAAGAAGGATTCAGAGCCGATATAGTTATATTGGATACAGACAAACCATATATGTATCCTGTCCATAACATGCTGAATAATATCATATATTCTGCATCAGGAAATGATGTTGTCCTTACGATGTGCGATGGTAAAGTGCTTTATCAGGATGGCGAATATATGACAATTGATATAGAAAAAACAATATTTGAAGTGCAAAAGCACACCCAAAAAATATTATCAAGCTTATAGAGAGGATTTTATGAGTAAAAAATCATTTGTAGGCGGAGCAGTAATACTGGGAGCTGCAGGCATAATTGTGAAGCTGATGGGAGCTGTTTTCAGGATCCCTGTAACCAACTGGCTGGGTGGAGGTATGGCGTACTATCAGGCCGCATATCCCATATACAATATACTGCTTACGCTGGCAACGGCAGGGATACCTGTTGCAATATCCAGGATGGTTGCAGAGAGAACCGTTGTAGGAGACCACTATGCAGCAAATAACGTGTTCAAGGTATCGTTTAAACTGCTTGGCGGTATCGGCCTTGGAACAGGGCTTTTCTGTCTTGTGGGAGCTGACTGGTATGCTCAAAAAATAGGACTTCCTGAGACATCGTATGCGTTAAGAGCACTTATTCCGGCTTTGGTACTCATCCCTATAATGTCTGCATACAGAGGATATTTTCAAGGGATGCAAAACATGAATCCGACAGCGGTTTCGCAGATTATAGAGCAGGTTTTCAGAGTTGGAATCGGACTTGCGCTCACCAAAATACTGCTTGACAGATTCGCTGAAAATCCGGAATATGCTGCAGCCGGCGCAACCTTTGGCGCAAGTGCGGGAGCAATAGGAGGATTGCTTGTTGTATGGCTTATCTATATGGCAAACAGACGGGTCATTCACAAAAAAATTGAGCGGGGCAAACTCAAAACCAGGGAAAAGCCGGGCGATGTAACTAAAAAAATTCTCATAATTGCTATTCCTATCACTTTGGGTGCATGTATAATGCCTCTTATGAACCTGATAGATGCTTCGATTGTCTCAAACAGACTTCAGGCAATAGGCTACAGCTACAGTGAAGCAAAAAACCTGTTTACTGAACTTTCAAGCATGGCGGGAACAATTGTAAACTTCCCGCAGATAATAGTTCAGTCCATAGCGATAAGCATGGTGCCCGCTATAAGTATGGCATTCAGAGAAAAAGACAGAGACGGACTCAAAACCAATGTTCAGATGGGGATGAGGATGGCAAACATACTCAGCTTTCCATGTGCGGCAGGGTTGATAATTTTGGCGGAACCGGTGCTTTTGCTTTTGTACAGCAGTCAGCGGGATATGGCAGTTGATGCGGCACGAAGCCTGATGATGCTTTCCTTCGGATTTATATTTCTTGCAATAGCACAGACGCTTACGGGAGCCCTTCAGGGAATAGGTAAACAGCTTATACCTGTAAGAAACCTTATAATCGGAGCTGTATTCAAGACGATAATAACCTATATACTGGTAGGAGTTGAAAGCCTTAATGTTATAGGAGCAGCCATCGGAACATGTGTGGCATATATAATTGCTGCGGGGCTGGATATAGTGGCGATAAAAAAATACACTGGTGTAAGGTTCAATATATTGCAGAGCTTTATCAAGCCGATAATAGCAACAGCAGCAATGTCTGTTGTAACGATTGTCTCATATAATCTGACGGCAAAGCTTGCAGGCAGCAGCATAGCTGTTCTGATTTCAATAATTCTGTCGGCAGCGGTATACGCTGTGATGCTGTTTGCCACAAAAACCATAACAGCTGAAGAGGCTGCAATGATACCGGGAGGCAGTAAACTGGCTAAACTTATGAAAAAATTCACAAAATAGTATTGCTGTGAAGATGTAGGCAGCCTTTGTCTGTATTTTTTCGACGTATATTGACAAATGTGTTGACAAACAGGGGTAAAGATGAGAAAATAATGACACTGACTTGAAGATTTCAACGGATAAATCATTTATCCGGTGGAAACGATATAGTATGATGTTTATATAATACAAGGAGGATTTATTTATGAATAAGGCTGAATTAATTGCTGCAGTAGCAGAGAAAACTAAATTCACAAAAAAGGATGCTGAAACAGCTGTTAATGCATTTGTAAGCTGCGTGGAAGATGCTCTTGCAAATGGTGAAAAAGTACAGTTGATTGGATTTGGTACTTTTGAAACAAGAGAAAGAAAAGCAAGACAGGGAAGAAACCCAAGAAAGCCTGGCGAAATCATCAAGATTGCAGCATCAAAGGCTCCTGTATTCAAAGCAGGCAAAGCTTTGAAGGATTCCGTTAACAAATAATGGCTCCTGAGAGGTATCGAAACTAAACAACAAATATATTTGAAGCTGTCTGTAAGGGCAGCTTTTTGCGTGAAGTTTTGGTGAAACATATGCGAAGGCAATTGACTTTTTCAAGGTGCATGGGTATAATAGTTGCTAAAGCAACAGTTGCATTGACAACTATTTATGGAGGTGGATATGAATGATTTCGGTAAAGAATTCTCTATAATTCACAGATACGGAATGGTGTATATGTCCAAAATGCTTATGGAATATAATGTGCCTGGCAGAGTTGTGCCATATTTCATGGAAATATGTGCATTTCCGGGGATATCACAGGAACAGATTGCACAGCATCTCAAGATAGACAAAGGAGCAGTTGCCAGGACCGTAAAAGTTATGATTGATACAGGACTTGTAGAGAGAAAAACCAATCCCAAAGATAAGAGAGAGTATCAGCTTTATCCTACTGAAAAAATGAGAAAAATCAACAAAAAAAACGAAGAGGCAAGAGAAAAATTTGATAGGGTTCTGACAGAAGGCATGAGCACAGACGAAATACACTTGTGCCGTACTCTTCTTGAAAAAATGTCAGAAAATCTTGTGAATGCGGTATCGGCAGACACAGAGCTTAGAGCGCATGAAGCGATGCTTGAAGCAAAAATAAACAAAAATATTCGAAGGGAATTGAGAGGAGAAAGATAGCTTTGAAAGAAACAATGAAATATTTTAAGCCATATATTCCATATATATTGATTGCTGTTATATTGCTTTTTGTTGAAGCAATGCTTGAACTGGCACTTCCTGGATACATGGCTGATATTATTGATGATGGAATCATAGCAGGCAACATGAAAGAGATTTACAAAATAGGTGTCATAATGATATGTACATCTGCCGTAATTGTTTTATGTGCAGCCGGGGTCAGTCTGTTTGCATCCAAAACAGCTGCAATGTCTGCAAGAGATATAAGGAAGGCTGTATTCAGGAAAGTAATGCATTTTGCAAATGAGGAGATGGAGGATTTTTCGACAGCATCTCTCATCACAAGATCAACCAATGATATACAGCAGATACAGATGGCATCTGTAATGACTGTCAGAATGGGGCTGTTTGCACCGGTAATGGGGATAGGTGCAATAATCAAAGCCTTGAGAACAAGTGTGTCTCTTGCGTGGACTATAGGGGTGGCTTTTGGTGCAATAATAATTCTGATGATTTTCATGTTTGTTATAACTATACCTAAATTCAAGGTAGTCCAGGAAAAGATAGATAAACTCAATCTCGTAATGAATGAGAGATTAAGAGGAATTCTGGTAATCAGAGCATTTAACACTCAAAAACATGAAGAAGACAGGTTTGACAATGCCAACAAAGAACTTACCAGGCTTAATCTGTTTGTAAACAGAGCCATGTCTGTAATGATGCCTGTAATGATGCTCATAATGAATCTGACATCAATACTTGTTGTATGGGCAGGCGCCCACTATATTGATGCGGGCAATCTTGAAATAGGCAGTATGCTTGCGTTTATACAGTATGCCATGCAGATAATAATATCATTCCTGTTTATAGCAATGATGTTTATTTTCCTGCCGAGAGCAGCCGTTTCAATGGGCAGAGTGGGAGAGATATTAAAAAAAGAAATATCAATAACAGATAAAGAAAATACACAGAGAATCAAAGATGGCCATGGCATTGTGGAATTCAAAAATGTAAGCTTCAGATACAAAGACGCGGAGGAAGCAGTGTTGTCTGACATATCATTTGTTGCAAAACCAGGTGAGATGACAGCATTTATAGGTTCTACAGGCAGCGGCAAGACGACTTTGGTGAATCTGATACCGAGATTTTTTGATGTGACGGAAGGAAGCATTACAATTGATGGCATTGATATCAGAGATATGAAGCAGCATGATCTCAGGGAAATGATTGGATATGTACCTCAAAAGGGTATGCTGTTTTCAGGTGATATACAAAGCAATATTGCCTATGGTGCAGAAGACAAAAGTATTGAAAATATAAAAGGCGCGGCAAAAATTGCTCAGGCAGAGGATTTCATAATGGAAAAGGATGAAGGATATATTGCGCCTGTTGCTCAGGGAGGCACCAATGTATCAGGAGGCCAGAAACAGAGAATTTCTATAGCAAGGGCATTGGCAAAGAAGGCTCCGATATATATATTTGATGACAGCTTTTCGGCTTTGGATTTCAAAACTGATGCGTTATTACGTAAAGAACTCAAGAAATCTGCGGGAACAAGCACTTTGCTTGTTGTTGCTCAGAGAATAAGTACTATAGCTGACGCCGACCAGATTATTGTATTGGATGAAGGCCGGATTGCGGGCAAGGGAACACACAAAGAGCTTATGCGAACTTGTGAGGTATATAGAGAAATAGCAGGTTCACAGCTTGACAGCGGAAAGGAGGAAATGTAAATGGCACAAACCAAAAGAGGTCCAAGAGCAGGTTCAGGCAGAGGCCCGGCAGGCATGATGCCCGGGGAAAAAGCCAAAGACTTCAAAGGAACAATGCTTGAACTTTGGAGGTATGCGAGAAGTTTTAAATGGCAGCTGACAGCCGTATTTGTATTTGCCATAGGAAGCACAATCTTTACAATTGTCTCTCCTAAAATACTGGGCAAAGCTACGGACAAAGTTGTAGAAGGTTTGATGTCAGGTACAGGTATAGACTTTGAGGCGCTTCTTGCTATTATTGCATTCTTGTGTGCTATATATGCTGCATCCTCATTGCTTTCTTTCCTGCAGGGGTATGTGATGTCGGGCGTGTCCCAGAGAATTACTTACAGACTTCGAAAAGAAATCTCAGAAAAAATGGATAGAATGCCGCTTAAATATTTTGACACCAAAACACATGGCGAGATATTGAGCAGGGTAACCAATGACGTGGAAACGGTAAACCAGTCACTGAACCAATCCATGACCCAGATTATAACGAGTGTTACAACAGTGATTGGTATATTGATAATGATGGTGTCAATAAATATCTGGATGAGTTTAATGGCGGTAATAGTAATACCTATGTCAGCACTTCTTATCAAAGTCGTAGTAAAAAAGACACAAGGGTACTTCAAGGATCAGCAAAAGTATCTTGGAGATGCCAATGGTCATGTTGAGGAAATGTACACAGGGCATCAGGTTGTAAAAGCTTTTAATGGTGAAGAGGCAGCAATTGAAACTTTTGATGAGATAAATGAACACCTGTGTGAATCGGCATGGAAATCACAGTTTTTATCAGGGCTTATGCAACCTGTTTCAAACCTGTTCGGAAACATAGCCTATGTGCTTGTGTGCATACTGGGCGGAATATTTGCGATAAACGGCAAAGTGTCAATAGGCGATATACAGGCGTTTATTCAGTATATCAGAAACTTCAATCAACCTATAGCACAGCTTGCCAATGTTGCCAATATGCTTCAGTCAACAGCAGCTGCTGCAGAGCGTGTGTTTGAATTCATAAATGAAGAGGAAGAAACAGAAAAGAAAGATTTGGCCCTTCTCAAAAAACCGGATATAAGCAAGCATAGAGGAAATGTTACTTTTGATCATATATCTTTTGGATACAATGCTGAAAAAACAGTTATAAATGATTTCTCGGCAGAAATCAAACAGGGGCAGAGAGTTGCAATAGTAGGGCCTACGGGAGCAGGTAAGACAACTATCGTAAAGCTTTTAATGAGGTTTTATGAGCTTGACAGCGGATATATATATATAGATGATACTGATATTACCGATTATTCAAGAGAAGACTTGAGAAAAATGTTTGGAATGGTATTGCAGGATACATGGCTTTACAGTGGCAGCATTATGGATAATATCAGATACGGCAGAATGGACGCTTCAGATGAAGAAGTGAAAGCGGCGGCCAAAGCGGCAAATATAGACCATTTCATCAGGTCACAGCCTAAAGGGTATGATACTCCGGTAAATGAAGATGCTGAGAATATATCGCAGGGCGAGAAACAGCTGCTTACAATAGCAAGGGCAATACTTTCTGATGCACCGATAATGATTCTTGATGAGGCTACAAGCTCTGTGGATACGCGAACTGAGATGCTTATTCAAAAGGCAATGGGCAATCTGATGCAGGGAAGAACCAGCTTCATAATCGCACACAGGCTGTCAACTATCAGAGATGCCGATCTGATACTTGTTATGAATCACGGCGACATTGTGGAGCAGGGTACCCACAGCGAGCTGCTTGCTGCAGGAGGCTTCTATGCTGACCTGTATAACAGTCAGTATGCGTAGGTTAAAAAATAACCGCCAGTTTTCTTAGGACATGGCGGCTATTTTTGCGTCTTGTCATTGCTTATGCAGTTTAACTGATAGCAAAATGAAATTGAACCTACAGAATTTCCCAAGTACACATCACAGTTGATTAATTGGGCAAATCAAAACGCCCAGGGAACACGTCTGCGTGTGGTAGGACAGTTATCTGAACTGTTCCCTAAGTATCTTGAAGAAAGCGACAATGTATCTGTTGAGGATTGGGAAAGGTGGTATGTGTCACGTTATCCGGATGCAATGAAGGCAGCAACGGACAAGATATATGACCAGGTTCAAAAATTCAAAGAGGCAATACAGTTGATTGATTATGATATGGTTGCGGACTAGGTGCATAACTTGGTGATAGAAAAAACATATGCAGGTTTATATTTGCAAAAGGCTATCCTGGCATATCTGTCCGAAGTAAAGAATTTACCATATCGTCTTGCAACTCCGGAGGAAGAGTCAAAAGGAATTGACGGTTTTGTTGGAGAGGCTGCTTACTCAATCAAACCGGAAACATATCATGCAGTGGAGAATCTGCTCCCGGAAGAAATTAATTTGCATATTGTTTATTACAAAAAAAGTGCAAATGATATTGTAATCAGTGTTGAGGAATAATTAATAATATATTGAAAACGGAAGCCTGGTGCTTGTTTTCAAAACAATGCACCTGCTCCCGTTGAATAAACTGTTAGGGTATGTTATTACTCATATTCACAAATTATTAAATTTTCTGCTTTTCTAATGTTCGATATTTTTTTGAATAAAATCTTTTGCTCCTGCTTTGTTTTGACTTTGAAATTGTGATTTTCATTAATGTAGCAGCGTTCTTTTTTTTCATTTGGCAAGTTATCAATGAAGTTCAAATGTCGCTCTATACGGGCATCGATAAGATCATTGAGCCATTTAGGCTGTACAGCGAGCCGCTCCTTTGCCATATCAATAATATCAGGCTTGATTTCAACTCCTATGCTGTTTCGTTCCAACATCATACAAGCTAAACTTGTAGTTCCTAATCCCCAAAAGGGATCCAATACAGTATCATTCTTTGCGGAGTACATATTTATTAATCTGTAAGGTATTTCAAATGGATATGCAGCGCTCCGCTCGCGTGATTTTTTCCCTTGTATTGATTGTGTTGTGCCTTTTAGCTCCCATAAGTCAGAGAACCACACATTTCTTTCTTCCCAAAAGAAAGCACTTTCCTGCCTGTCTTTTTTTTTGTCACCGGAAAAATCCCTTTTGCCACCTTTTCTGAAAATCAATATATATTCATGTTCATATGTAACATATGCGCCTGCAGGATACATTCCGGACCCCATATATTTATTTGGCGCATTGGTCTGTTTCCTCCAATGGATATCGGGCAACACACAATAGCCTTTATTTAAGAAGGTGTTTATGATTTCTGCATGATTGGAATACAATTGGAAGATTCCATCAATAGTACGCGTGGCATCTCCAATGTTTATGCATACAAACCCATTTTTTTTCAAAACTCTGTCACATTCGGTCCAAACACCATTTAATATATTGTGCATTTTTCTGAATGCCTCTATACCATCTTTTTTCCCCAGCAATTCGCTTATTTCAGAATCCTGCTCTGTAAAAAGATCGTCCCACATTTCAATCATAGGATATGGTGGTGAAGTTACTATTAAGTCCACTGATTCATTTTGGATTTCAGCGATATTATTACTATTGCAATTCAAGATTTTATGTGTTGTCATATTATCCTCCTGGTTTAGTAGTATTATATCATTTGATTGCAGCTGTGTCTAGTCTTTTATATCGTTTTTGTTGTCAAACACGCACCATATGCAAATGGTTGCTATTACTACGGCTCCCCCTATCAGTGCAAATACTCCCGGAGCTTCTCCATCAAATATGAATACCCATACAGGATTCAAAAGTGGCTCAAGCGCACCGATAAGAGAGCAGGCAAGTGGCTTGCAGTCTTTTGAGGCAATACAGTAAAGCACATAAGAAAGACCCAGTTGAAATACTCCCAGAGCCAGTATTGAGAGTATTTCTGTCATGGAGACAGTCTGCGGTGTATATATTGCCATAAACGGGATGCTTAGTGCAAAACACAGCAGGTGAGCAAACAGTATTCCTGTCATTCTGAGATCATCATCATCTCCTGATTCCCCTGTAAACACATACATTACAGCCAGCAATATGCCGGCTCCTATGCCAAGCAGATTCCCTGCCAGTCTGCCCGGCGTGAGCTGATCAAAGAAAAACAGTGCAATCCCCGCCATTATGACTATTACAGTTATGATGTCATATCTTTTCAATTTACGGCCAAAAAACACTGCAAAAATAATAAGGATGAATACAGGGTTTGTAAACTGCAGCACGATTGCATTTGCAGCAGTTGTCAGTTTATTTGCGACAGTAAACAGTGTAGCTGAACCGCCAAGTCCTATTGCTGAGATTATAGAATTTTTTTGCACCTTTATGTGTATACCCTGAGATTTCATATATATTGCAAGCACAGCAGCGGCGATAAGCCCTCTGAGCCCCGAAATTATAAACGGGTTCCAGCTGATAAGCTTGATGAATATTCCTGCAGTGCTCCATAGGACAGCACATATCACCATCAGCACCATTGCTTTTGTTTTATTGCTCATTTTACTTCCTCCAAAACAGATATAAAATATATTCTACAACATTTCCAATGCATTTTCACCCACTGGCATGCAAATTATTGAAAGTTTCAGCTGCATAAGTTAAAATGTATTGAGAATATATTTATTTGAGAGGGTAGGCTATGACAGGCAATAATATAAACAGAGCGGAAGCAGCACTTACAGGTAAATCATTGCTCAAAAAGATTGGAATCAAAAAACCTGAGATGCTGCTATTGATGTCAAAGACAGAATGGAAAAAAAGAATGCTTGGTTGCATTCAGGAAAACAGATTCAGAGCGGCTGACATATTAGATGCAGTTAAACCTCTTATGGATGAATTCGCAAAAGAGCCGGAAACAGGCTGGCTCGAATTTGTCTGCAACACAGTAAGAGCCGAGCTTTATCCTGAAAATTTTTCTGCTGATGCAGGTGCTGACTGTAAAAAAGCCTTCGTCATATTCATGGAAAGCTATAGGGCGGCGCTTGAGGCAGAGTATGCATCTGATAAAGATGCTGCAAGAACAAGCCTGAAGCTCCTTGAAGATGAAGAGGTGGCAGGATGCGTTTCCGAATCCGAATACATAAGGTTCAGAGAGTTCTGGTATGATAATTACATATTTGAATTCATGCGTATTTACAGTGAGATAACGCCGTTTAATATATCTGAACATATAAGCGGAGTGCATTATATAGCAGTATATATAGGCAGGCAGCTCGCAGAGAAAAATCTGCCTGTGGACATGGCACTTCTGTCAGGAGCTGCAGCAGGGCATGACATTGGCAAATTCGGATGCAGTGAAAAAGAATCAGCAAGAATTCCATATTTGCATTACTATTATACTGACAAACTGTTCAAAAGACTTGGCACACCGATGATAGCGCATATAGCAAGCAATCACTCGACATGGGATCTGGAACTTGAAAACCTGTCGGTTGAGGCATTGCTGCTTATATATGCGGATTTCAGAGTCAAAAATTGCAAAGTGGGAAAGCAAGAATATGTTGAATTCTATACACTGGAGCAGGCGTTTGATGTGATACTTCAAAAGCTTGACAATGTGGATAACAGCAAACGTATGAGATACGAGAAAGTGTATGCCAAGCTTGTGGACTTTGAAAACTACCTCAAAAACCTGGGAATACAGACTGATGCGGATTCAGAGCAGGCATGCTGCAATGAAGAAGCAGGTAAAGATGCGGCACTTCTTTTTGGAACAGAGGTCGTGCAGCGTCTCAAATATACAGCAATTGATCACAATATAAGGCTGATGTCTGTTTTTAACAACGAATCGGCTTTTGGTAGCCTTATAGAAGCTGCACGAAGTGAAAGACAGTGGAAAAAACAGAGAACATACCTTAATATATTGACAGAATACTGTACATACATGACAAAAAATGAAAAGCTTATGACTGTAAGCTTTTTATATGAACTTTTGGCTCACAGAGAAGGCGATATCAGGAGACAGGCTGCCAGGCTGATAGGGCTCATAATTGCACAGTATGATGATGTTTACCGCAAAGAACTGCCCGAATGGGTGGAGACAGACAGCGAAAGCGATGCGATTTTGCTATGGAAGATGTATCTTAATAAAATCGTATTCCCGGACTATCGCATGACAGAGCAGCACAAAAGCTGGATAGGTTACACTCTCAAAATAGTTCTGGCAGAGATAATAAGAAGCAGTGACAGTGAGAAAACCTCCGGATTTCTTGAATGCTTTTTTGAGCTGTTCAAAAAAAACAGAATAAGCGAAAAATCAGCATTTGTACTGCTGGATTCAACACTTATGATACCACATGACTTTATAACTTGTGATCTGCAAAGCACAGTGGCAGAGTTTGTCTGCCGCATGTCAAAAAAAGCATCGGTACCACTCAAAATTGCTGCGTTGAGGGCGGCAGAACATGTTTCTGTTATGAACATTTCGCAGCATGCGGAGACAGAAATCCTGTCTGCAATTAAGAATGTGAAAGCAGATTACTGCAGCGTGAGTTACCTGACAGACAAAATCAAAAGCAACATAAACGGATGCGGCATACCTTCGCTGGAAAAATATATGAGTGATGAAGAGGCGGTTTCAAATATGCTGAGAGATAATCTCAAGGTGGGAAAACCATGGATACTCAAGATTATCAATATAGAGCTGCTTACAGATATCGCACTTGCATCAGAAAACATGAACCGCAAATTTTACTTTGCCGCTCACTTCTCAAATCTGCTCAAAGTAAGTGAAAGAGTTACGGTGCGCCACAGAGCCGGAGAAAGCCTTATAGCTGTAGCTGAGACCCTGTTGCCTGAACAGATAAATGAAATTGCCATTGAACTTATGAAAGGACTTGAAATAGGGGAGTATCAGTTTTCCAAATACATACCGGATTATCTGGGTAACCTGGCACTTCTGCTTCCTCCGGGAGAGCTGGATGAATTTGTGACAGCTTTGCGTGGGCTTATTGAGGCTACTAATGATAAGATAGGCTCCGTTGCACTTGATACACTTGGCGAAATCATAGAGCAGTATGATTCATATGTATATAGAAGCAGTGAAACTGAAGCGGAGTATGCAGGCAGAAAAACTACAATGCTTGGAATGCTTCTCAAGGGTCTTTCAAATTATAGAGAAGCAGTAAGTCAGGAAGCTTTTCTGGTGATAGGACAGCACATCTTCGGAAGCAAGAGCATGTCCAGGGGACAAAAAACGGACATATTTGTTCAAATATACAAGAAAATGCTGACTCTCATTGCTGCTGAAAAAAACTATGACATGAACTTTTTCACAAACGCTGCGGCATTGAATCATATATATCGTTTTGTATCTTCATTAAACATGGAAGAACTTGTAGAAAAATTGGGAGCGTGCAGGCGGATTGCTTTCTTTCCGGGAACTTTTGACCCGTTTTCATTAAGTCACAAGGGCATTGTCGAGGCGATAGAGGCGGCGGGTTTTGAGGTTTACCTTGCAATAGATGAGTTTTCATGGTCAAAAAAGACACAGCCGAGAATGATTAGAAGACAGATAATTTCAATGTCTGTGGCAGACAAGACAAATGTTTTTCTGTTCCCTGATGATGTTCCTGTAAACATAGCGAACCCCAAAGACCTCAAAAAACTCAAAGAGCTTTTTGGCGAGGTCAAACCGTATATGGTAGTTGGCAGCGATGTTATATTAAATGCTTCATCGTACAGAAAACCACCAGAGGAAAACTCTATTCACACCATGAACCATATAGTGTTCAGGCGTGCGATAAAAAGTGAAGAGAGTAAAACTTATGAAAAACTCAAAACAAACTATGAGTTCATATCAGGGGAAATACAGGAACTTAAACTGCCGGTATATCTTGAGGATATAAGCTCTACAAGGATAAGAGAAAATATAGACAAGGGTAGAGATATTTCAAATCTGATTGATACGGTTGCACAGAATTTCATATATGAAAACAGCCTGTATCTCAGAGAGCCGCAGGACAAGAGCTTCCTCGAAGAACAAAAGCTTCAGGTAGAGCCCGCATCATCATCGGGCAGCTGCATATTAAAAGGAATCCGCGAAGAAATACAAAAACAGGGAGCAGACATATGCGCTGTTGAAAAATACATAGACATGCCTGATGTTAAAGTTTCGGTCATCAAAAACAAAAGCGGACAAATATATGCATTTGCTGCGGCAGGCATTTTAGAGACAAAGAATCTGTACGAAGAGTTTGGAGATATAGCAATAGCAGAGCATATCAGAAACAGAGCTGTGGGTAAAATGCTTGTTATAAGGGCTGTATATTGCAACAAAAAAACAGATAGAGGCAAGCTGATCAGACTGCTTATGGGAGAAATCCTTTCAAAGGCGCTTGAAGAAGAGCTCGTATATGCCGTATATCATCCGTTTGAAAAAACCCCTCACAGGGAAACTGTTGCAGCATTGCAAAGACAGGGATTTACACAAATAAATATACAGGGCAAAGACTGCGGCATATATGAAGTGGATATGAAGGAACCTGTAGTTGTGATTGAAAACATGAATACTGCACTTAAAGAGCCTTTTAACAAGAATCCGAGGATACAGGAAATCCTCAAAGAGTCTCATGAGAAAATGCAGGTTGCACTTACAAAAATAAATCCGGGAGGGTTGATTCTTTCGTTTGACGCGGAGCTTATGAATCAAAGAATTGTCGATATAGTTACAAGCATCAACAAAGTGCCAAACCGTCGCCTCAAAGAAAGAGTGCTGGGCGATTATATGTGTGTGCCTTTCGGCAAGATATTCAGAGGAGTTGCAGTACCGAATACTGTTACCAAAACGCTTCATACAGAAAAAATGTTTTCTCCGACATTAGACAGCTTTGTTATCAAAGAATATCCGATGTATGCCAGAATAGATAACCAGATCAGAACTATCAAATCATTTGACAGACCGATTATACTTGTAGATGATCTGCTTCACAAAGGCTACAGAATCAAAGCCATAGATCCTGCTCTCAAACACAATAATGTGGACATCAAAGAAGTTGTGGTTGGAGTGCTCTCTGGCAGAGGCAAAGATCTGATGACGATCCAGGACAGAAAAGCCAGGAGTGTGTATTTTCTGCCGAATATGAAGGCATGGTTTGTAGAATCGACACTTTGTCCGTTTATAGGTGGAGATGAGGTCAGAAGCGAAGAGAAAACAGAAGCAAACCTTATCAATTCCATAAACCTCATACTGCCGTTTGCAGCTCCGGGATTTCTTTCGGATGCACCAAAGGGTGCGGTATATAATTTGTCAGTTACATGCCTTCAAAATGCAGCCAGGATATTCAGGGTACTCGAGGAGGAATATCAGAATATGTTTGAAAGAAAGCTTACAATCAAAAGACTGTCAGATGTAATCAAATCACCGAGAATGCCTAACGGATCAAACCGTGTGGTGGTGGATTTCAATCTGTCGCCGTCGGTTTATATGGAAGACTATATGCAAAGACTCAAAAGATTGGAGAGTGCACTTAAATGAAACAGTTACGTCAGCTTATAAGCAAAAGCAGAAGAGTAAAAAAATCTGAAGAAGCCATTGAACTTTTGTCGGATTGCAAATATATTTCAGACCATGGCAAAGCTGTAGTGAATGTGCTTGCCATGGGTGATGTGGGAGGTACACTCGTTATGGGGCTTCACCTTTTGGGTGGAGAAAAAGTAAGCAGGATAGGAATATATGACCTGAATGAAAAGGTGCTCAGCAGATACGAAAGAGAAATCAACCAGATAGGATATCCGGATAGAAGAGATATGCCGAAGGTGGAAATCCTCTCTGAGGACAAGATTTTTGATTGTGATGTGTTTGTATTCTGTGCTTCCATTGGAGTGCCGCCTGTGGGGGCGGCAGGTGATGTGCGCATGGCGCAGCTTGAAGCCAACAGAAATCTTGTTTCAGAATATGCCAGGAAAGCGGCAAAAGAGAAATTCAAAGGAATCTTTGCCATTGTTTCAGATCCGGTTGATCCCCTTTGCAGGGCGGCAGTAAACGCCGGACTTGAATTTACCCAGGTACAGGGATTCGGTCTTGGCGTCATGAATGCAAGAGCCGCATACTATGCAGACAGAGACAGCAGATTTGCTTCATTTAAAAACGAGGGAAGAGCTTATGGCCCTCACGGAGAGGATCTTGTCATTGCAAACAGCATCCAAAACTATAACGATGAGCTTTCCCGCGAACTTACGCAGCTTGCAGTGAAATCAAATCTCGAAACAAGAGCGGACGGTTTCAAACCATATATTGCACCGGCACTTTCATCAGGTGCCATATCTATCATACAGATGCTCCAAAATGAATGGAACTATTCTTCAGTATTATTTGGTGATAAAGATGGTGGGGCATTTCTCGGATGCAGAAACAGACGCACAGAGACAGGCAGTATCATAGTCGAAGACAAAAAGCTTGACGACAGGCTGTTTGAAAGAATAGCAAAAGCCTATGATAACCTTGCCCGGTTATAAAGGAGACAGGACATGAAAAAACTGGTACTGATAAATCCATACTGCCCCGAATTTTCCAAAAGAGGGCGACTCGAAAAGGTATTAAGCTATGCAATTGATGGATATAGCTGCATTGAAATAGGCACGGCTGAAGAAATGGCGCAAACTGATTTAAGAGGCAGCAAGATACTCTTTACTGTATCGCTTGGAGAATCAGGCATCAACATGCACCTTTATGAGATTATGAAATATCTCAGATTAAACAGAAATGCACTTGAAGGCTGTGTCGCAGGTGTATTGATTGACGGTAACTGTGAACTCTATACCAAATCGACAGCAAGAAGTCTTGTATTTACAGCCAACAGGGCAGGATGCAGCTTCCCGGGCAGGCCTCTTGTAGAAGGCACAAGGACGCTCAAAAACTACAACATACAGGCACAGAATTTAAATACGGACAATATGGGAGCATATATGGAGGCTGCGGCAACTCTTGTGAATGATATTACAGAGTATGATTTTATCAAAAAAAAGCAGCCCAAAATACTGGCACTTTCCGCGGGTAACCGTCACAGGTCAAATACGATAGCTTTGTGGGAAATGATAAAAAACAATCTGGGAATGTGCAGTATCAGAGAAATTTCACTGCGAAACGGACATATTACAGATTGCAGAGGATGTTCTTATCAGACATGTTTGCATTTTGGAGAAGAGGGAAGCTGTTTCTATGGAGGCCCTATAGTTGAGCAGGTATATCCGGCAATTTCAGATTGTGATGCACTTGTCATGATAGGACCTAACTACAATGATGCACTTGGTGGCAACCTGACGGCATTTATCAACCGTATGACAGCTTTGTTCAGGACGCGCAGCTTTTATGATAAGCTGCTGTTTGGTGTCATAGTCTCTGGATACAGCGGCAGCGATATAGTTGCAGAACAACTCATAAGCGGACTTAATATGAACAAAACCTTTGCACTTCCGGGCAGATTTGCTATAATGGAAACCGCAAACAATCCGGGAGATATTCTGACTTCGGACGGAGTCGGGCAGAGAGCGGCAGCTTTTGCACAAAATATGAAGGAGTATTTGCTGGCTTCACAGCATCAGGATATATGAAATACGATTTTGACGAAATTATAGACAGAAAAAACACCAATTCTCTCAATGCTGACGGTTGGCGTTCATATCTTTTCGGACGTGACTGCAAAGACATATTTCCGTATACAGATGATCAGTTTATACGCATGTGGGTTGCGGATATGGATTTTGCTGTTGCACCTGAAATCAGAGCTGCAATCAAAGAACGAATAGACAGGCAGATTTTGGGATATACTGTTGTTTCTGATGAGGGATATTATGATGCATTCGAGAGATGGTGTCATGACAGATATGATTGGAGCTTTGACAGAGACGAAATTGTATTTTCACCAGGGATAGTGCCGGCACTGTATCAGATTATAGAGGATCTGCCAAAGCCCTCTCATAAAGTCCTTACAATGACTCCGGCATATGGATATTTCATGCACGCATGTGAGTATAACGGTGTGGAGATGGTGACATCACCTCTCAAATATGCAGATGGCACATTCGAAATAGACTTTGATGATTTTGAGAAAAAAGCGAAGGATTCTTTGGTCAGGATACTGCTTCTTTGCAACCCTCACAATCCTACAGGGCGAATGTGGACAGAAGCAGAACTTGGGCGTATAGCGGAGATTGCGCAGGCAAACAACCTGTGGATAGTTTCGGATGAGATACATTGTGATTTGACAAGAGCGGGGAACAGCCATATACCTATGGGTAAAGTAATGCCTGAATACAGCCGCCTTATAACTGCCATGTCGGCAAGCAAGACATTCAATATTGCAGGACTGCTTCATTCGAATATAATTATACGTGATGAAGAGGAGAGAACAAGATTCAGAAGACGTGACAAAATGACGGGCTCATTAAATCCTCTGTCAATTGCAGCACACAAGGCTGCATACGAAAAGGGGGCGGTGTGGCTTTCAAAGCTGCAGGAATATATTGATAAAAATTTTGAATTTGTCAAGAAGTTTCTTGAAGAAAATCTGCCTGGTGCAGAGTTTGAAATTCCGCAGGCAACGTATTTTGCCTGGGTAAATATGAACAGGTTGCTGCCTGATATAGAAAATCTGCCTATGTTTTTTGCACAGAATGCAGGAGTACTCCTTGAGGGAGGTGACAGGTTGTTTGCAGGTAATGCCGATGGATATATCAGGCTTAATCTTGCAATGCCGAAAGCCATTGTGAAAACAGGCCTTGAAAGGATAACATCTGCAGTGCAAAAGCACAGAGAGACAAGATGAAAAATCGCAGGAGCAATTATTTGAAACAGGTTAAACAAAACAATTAAAATATATGTATATCCGGAGGTGGATTATGGCTTTTAATGCCCCAAAAGTTAAAAATGAAATAGTTGAATGGATAAGAGACTGGTTTGAAGAAAACGGGCCGGGATGCAATGCGGTACTTGGAATATCAGGAGGCAAGGACAGTTCTGTTACTGCGGCACTGTGCGTGGAAGCACTTGGCAAAGACAGAGTTGTAGGAGTGCTGCTTCCAAATGGAGAACAGTTTGATATAGACGTTTCCAGGGCTTTGTGTGCACATCTTGGTATCAAAAACTATGTGATAAATATCAAAGATTCATACAACGGAATGGTTAAGGAACTTGAAGCTTCTCTTGACAGGGTCAGCGAGCAGGCATATACAAATCTTGCACCGAGACTGAGAATGTCTGCAATATATGCAGTGGCACAGTGCCATAACGGCAGGGTTGCAAACACTTGTAATCTCTCTGAGGATTGGGTAGGATATTCGACAAGATATGGAGACGCTGCAGGAGATTTCAGCCCGTTGTCATTCCTCACGGTTCAGGAGGTAAAAGCTGTAGGCAGAGTATTGGGTCTTCCGGATATGTTCGTTGAAAAAACTCCTATAGACGGACTTTGTGGCAAGACTGATGAAGATAATCTTGGATTCACTTATGCTGTCCTGGATAAATATATACGCACGGGAGTTTGCGAAGATTCTGAAATCAAAGAAAAAATCGACAAAAAACACAAGGCAAATCTCTTCAAACTCAAATTCATGGACTGCTTCAGATATGAGCCGGAGATGTAACAAAACAGCTTACAAAAATAGAGCCCGGTTAATCAGCCGGGCTCTGTACTGTCATATTCTGTTTCTGTAAGTATGATGCTGCTCAGCATTCTCCAAAAGCACAATAAGCGCTACGGCCGAAAAAATCAGTGCTGACAACTTTAGATTGCGTTTTATTCTATGCTTCATATCCCTGCTCCCTGTATCAGTAATTTCTCTGTTTCGTTTGCAATCATCTGACTGAATACATTGATTTCCCTGTGATTGATGTTTTCATTGACTGAAACAATCAGATAGTCCTGTTCAACATTAGGATACATCAGCAATTTGCTGTAGTCAATATTTATATTTTTGAGATCTATCAGCCTGAGACCGGAATTTTCGATAACCGGAACCCTTATATCAAATGAGGCATCTTCTGATTTGAACCAGACATTGCAGCCCGATCCGAAATTATCATAACTGAGCAAATCAACAGGTTTGCTTCTCTGCATTCCGGTTATGGCAAGGCATTGTCTGCCGGAGGCAATCCTGTCTATAATCAGTCTGCCGGCGGGCAGGCCGTTTGCATACAGATATCCGTTGAGGTCGCAGCGGTCAAGTATTTTCAGAAGCTTTGGAAGCTGAGTTATGTCGTCCCGGTTGTGCAGAAGTATCACGTCCCTTATTTTTTCATCTTTGGTACCGGTGTAATAGTAGTAAAGCTCGACGCTTTCAGCTCCTGATATTTCGTCAGTCCTGCTTTTTGAAAGGCCTGCAAATGTTTCAAGGGTTTTTTGTTTCAGATCCGGCAGCATATCTTTGAGTGGCGAGAACTTCCTGACCACAGGATAAAGATCCAGGTTGTAGGGAAGAGCTTCATTTATATGTATATGATTTTTGTGTGCGCGTTTCAGAAGAAACGGTATATCAAAGCGTTTGCCATTGTAAGTGACAATCATATCAAATGATTTGAGCTCATTTAAAATTTCAGATATTACTATTGGTTCCTCTGAAGGGTCATCAGCGAATATTTGCCTGGTTGTAAGGGTATCTCCATCGTAATATGATACCCCTGCAAGTATGAGCTTGCACCTGTCTGGAGACAGCCCTGTGGTTTCTATATCAAAAAACCCTATGCGCATATCGCCAAAATATGTGTCGAATATTTCTGAACTGTATCTGTATTCTTTTTTTGATGTGCAGAATGTTTTCATGAAATCACCGTAAAATCAAAGTAGATTGCAAGGGGTGCAATCTACTTTGGCTCAAAAGGGGTATTGGGATTAGAGATTAATGAGGTTATCAGGGGGATAACCACAGGCTAATTATACATAAAAATGTGGAAAACTGCAAGCAAAAGTCAAAAAAAGTATTAAAAAAAGCAAAATAAGCATCAAAAAACTCAAAATTATAAAAAAGCAAAACCACTTGCAGAGGCTGAAGGTGCATAGGCACTTAATAATAGTATTGCGAACTGCCTTTGTATTCCTGTATGATGTTGCCACCGTCCACTATGAAATCCTGCCTGGTAACCAGACATATTCTATTTTTGAATGATATGAATGTATTC
>CAZDQV010000011.1:0-10329 GCA_964507795.1 uncultured Oscillospiraceae bacterium
GGCAATGGATTCTGATTCCATCATGCGCAGGTTCGAATCCTGCTACCCTAGCCAACTATGGCGACATAGCCAAGTGGTAAGGCAGAGGTCTGCAAAACCTTTATTCCCCGGTTCAAATCCGGGTGTCGCCTCCAAAAAATTAAAAAAGAACGTTGAGATTTCAACGTTCTTTTTTAAACCCTAAATGTCTTGACGCTCAAAATAAATCCGGATATAATAGGGGCGAAGACAAGGTGTTCAATGTCAGACTTTCGAGAGCAAGATTGGATGACAAACATCTTACTGTATCAGATAATTTACCTCGAAAATATATAGGAGGACGAAATGAAAATAGACAGAGTAGGAGCAGTGTACTTTACAGGAACAGGAACAACATCAAAAGTAGTAGAGACACTTGCGGATAAACTTGCAGACAAGTTGCAATGTGAGAAGTTTACATATGATTTTTCACTGCCTGAAGCAAGGGAGGAACCCATGGGATTTTTGGCAGGAGACCTTGTCATATTCGGTGTGCCTGTAATTGCAGGCAGGGTACCTAATGTGCTTCTTAAATATCTTGCAAATATAGAGGGAAATGGTGCCCAGGGTGTGGCAGTAGTGCTTTATGGCAACAGAAATTATGATGATGCACTGATAGAACTTAGAGATATAATGGAGGCAGGAAATATCAGAACGATAGCTGCAGGAGCATTTATAGGGGAACATTCCTTTTCAAAAGTCCTTGGAGCAGGCAGACCTGATGAGAAGGATATGAATAAGGTGTGTGATTTTGCTGAGGAGATATTCAGCAAAATATCTTCAAACGACAGCTTCGAGATGATAGATGTTAAAGGTACTCCAAAACCATACAGTGGATATTATCAGCCAAGAGACAGGCAGGGTGTGCACATAGATATTCGCAAAGTAAAACCAAAGACAGACGAAAGCAGATGTATTAAATGCGGTAAATGTGCAAAAATCTGCACCATGGGATCTATTGACGCAGAAGACTTTTCAAAAGTCACAGGAATATGCATCAAATGTTGTGCATGTGTCAAACTGTGTCCTGCCGGAGCCAAATATTATGATGATGAAGGGTATCTTTACCATCAGCATGAACTTGAGGAACAATGGGCCAGAAGAGCAGAACCTGAAACTTTTGTATAACAATGCAACTGTTATGGGAACTGTTGTGTCGAATTTGCATTAAGCACTTACCTGTGATATAATTATTGGGTTGTAAATTTTTATGGAAAGAGTGTTTGATTAATGGACAGACAAAAGATTATAAACATAGCGGTTATTGCTCATGTAGACGCAGGCAAGTCAACTCTGGTTGACGCTTTTTTGAACCAGAGCGGAGTTTTCAGAGCCAATGAAGAGGTTGTTGACTGTGTAATGGATTCTGATGACATAGAGAGAGAAAGAGGAATTACAATCTATTCCAAAAACTGCTCTGTAATGTACAATGATGTTAAAATCAATATAGTTGATACACCAGGGCATGCCGACTTTTCATCAGAAGTTGAGCGTATAATGAAGACTGTTGATACAGTAATACTTCTGGTTGATTCATCAGAAGGACCTATGCCACAGACAAGATTTGTACTCAAAAAGTCACTGGAGCAGGGCATCAACCCCATCCTACTTATCAACAAAATAGACAAAAAAGATGCCAGAATAGACGAAGTTGTTGACATGGTATATGAGCTTTTCATGGATCTTGAAGCAAATGACAAACAGCTCGATTTCCCTATTTTGTATGGAATTGCGAGACAGGGAATAGTAGTAGGAGATCCTGCTGAAGCAGAAAACATCAATGTGCAATCAGGAAACAACAAAGTAAGAAAAAACACTGCCGGGGGACAGGGGGGATTGACTATAAAGCCGCTGTTTGAAACAATTCTTGAACATTGTGACATATACCCGGACAGGACAGAAGAGCCTCTGCAGCTTCAGGTTTCAACTCTTGGATATGACGATTATATAGGTAGGCTGGGCATAGGCAGGATTACAAGAGGCACCATAAAAGAAGGTCAGACTGTTGCTGTTACCAAGGATGACGGCAGCGTTAAGAATTGCAAGATAAATCAGGTGTTTACATACAGAGGCCTCAAGAGAACTGCTGTCAAAGAGGCACAGGCAGGAGATATTGCAGTTGTATCAGGCATATCTGATATTTCAATAGGCGAAACCATATGTGATCCTGATCATCCAGAAGCGATGGATATGATTAAAATTGAAGAACCCACGCTTTCGATGAATTTCATGGTAAACAAATCGCCTTTTGCAGGCAAATCGGGTAAATATGTAACATCAAGACATATCAAAGAAAGACTCGAAAAAGAGCTGGAAGTAAACGTAGGCCTTCTTGTCGAGCCTACAGACAGCACGGACAGTTTCAAGGTTTCAGGCAGAGGAGAACTTCATCTTTCTATTCTTATTGAAAACATGAGAAGAGAAGGATATGAGCTTGCCGTATCAAAGCCGGAGGTTATACTCAGAAGAGGACCGAATAATGAACCCCTTGAGCCTATTGAAGAAGTGGTCGTTTCTGTTCCTGATGAATATGCAGGCTCAGTTATATCCAAGCTTAACCTAAGAAAGGGTATAATGACGCAGATGTCAGGCGAAAACGGATTTTCAAAGATTGAATATCTGGTTCCGACAAGAGGGCTTCTTGGCTACAGAACAGAATTTATAAACGACACAAGAGGCGAGGGTACGATGGTAAGACGCTTTGATTCTTTTGGAGAATACAAAGGAGACATACCTCAGAGAATAAACGGTGTTGCCATAGCACAGGAAGAGGGAATTGCAACTCCTTATGCACTGTTTAACATTGGAGAAAGAGTTCAGATGTTCATCGCACCGGGAACTAAAGTTTACGAAGGCATGATAGTCGGTATGAACTCCAGAAATGATGATATGGTTGTAAACCCGTGCAAAGCCAAAAAAGCCACAAACATGAGAGCTGCAGGAAGTGATGAGGCAATCAGACTTTCTCCTCATAGAGAGTTTACTCTTGAAGAAGCTCTGGAATTCATAAATGATGATGAACTTGTTGAAATCACACCTGATGATATACGTCTCAGAAAAAAACTGCTTCATGAGCTCGAAAGAAGAAGAAGCGGCAGAACATATGAGGGATTGTGATGAATATAGCTGATAAATTGTTTCAAAGCTCATGGGCAAACTGGATAAATGCTGTGATTATTTTGCTGGCGGGGCTTATCATATTAAAAATACTGGTTGTACTGATAAGAAAGTTCTTGTCAAAGAGCTCTATAGACGGAGCCCTTCATACACTTTTAATCAATACAATAAAGGTTGCAGCCCTGATAGTTATAGTTGTTTCAGTGCTTTCAGAACTGGGTGTCAATACATCAACCTTTATAGCTGTAATAGGTGCTGCAGGTGCAGCTGTTGCACTTGCACTCAAAGACAGTCTTGCCAATGTTGCAGGCGGCATTATAATTCTCGTTACAAAGCCTTTTGGTAAAGGCGATTATGTAATGACTGGCGATATTGAAGGTTCGGTAGACAAAATAGATATATTAAACACTACACTCAAAACTGCTGATAACAAGACGGTTTCAATACCAAACAGCAATATATCAAACAGCGCACTTATCAATTTCACCAAAACTGATGCCAGAAGAGTAGATTTACGCATAGGCGTAAGTTATGATGCGGATATAGATAAAGTAAAAGCTGTACTTGCACAGGTAGCAGACAGTTGTGACCTTGTACTTGGAGACAAAGGATATTGCATAGGTGTAGCTGAGCATGGTGAAAGTGCCGTTATATTCGATTTTCAGGTATGGACAAAGCCGGAAAGCTATTGGAATGTGAAATATTATCTTAGTGAAAAGAGCAAAGAGGCACTTGACAATGAGAGAATAGAAATACCGTATACACATATTGATGTGATTGTTAAGAAATAAATTGCCAATTTCAAAAAAAGAATATATAATAAAAAAAACAGATTTTTAGGAGAACAAAAATGGAGAATAAATCAAGTGTTATAGGCTTTGTAATCTATTTCTGGGTATTTCAGATTTCTGCATTTGTGATGCTGAGACTGTTTGGAATGGTTTCTGCTGATTCATCTGTAAAGCAGATAGTTATATTGTTTGTCATATTCGGAATTGCTTTCACAGGCTTTTATTTTATCAAAAAAAGCGGAGATGCCAAAAGAGCAAAAAGAAATGCCACAGCACAGTATGATGTGGCTCATGCCAACAAAAAGAAAAAAAAGAAAAAAAGATAATTTTCAAAGGGGCGGAGTTTCTGCCCTTTATATATTTGGAGAAATTTTATGAACATACAGATATTCGGAACAAATAAATGCAATGATACCCAAAAGGCTGTCAGGTATTTCAAAGAGCGAAGAATTAAATACCAGTTCATTGACATGAAGCAAAAGGGTATGAGCAGGGGTGAACTCACCAGCGTTATCAGGGCGGTTAGAGGTTTCGAAAACCTGTTGGATGAGAATTGCAAAGACAGGCAGGCTCTTGCTCTTGTCAAAGTTATATCAGATGGCAGCAGAGAGGAAACAATCCTTGAAAATCAGTGCGTTATCAGGACTCCGATAGTAAGAAACGGCAGACAGGCGACGATAGGATATATGCCTGATGTATGGAAAGAATGGGAATGATATGGCAACAATAGAGCAGACTTTCAAAAGACTTGAAAAATCCTCTTTCAGAGCAGGATTTCATCTTGACCAAAAAGACAGGGATTATGTCAAAGCAAAGGGAATTGACAAGATAAGAGAGCATGCGGAGGATTTCATCAGCAAACGCCTTGCACCTGCATATATCGCAAATGACGGCAGGCAAACACCTATGAGAGGCCATCCTGTATTCAAGGCGCAGCATGCATGTGCCTGCTGCTGCAGAGGATGCCTTCAGAAATGGTATCATGTGCCAAAAGATGTAGAGCTGACAGACGATCAGCAGAGGCGTATAGTAAACATGCTGGTGGCATGGATTGAAAAGGAAATGCAACATAGAAAAGAGATGACATTTTGACAGAAAACTTTAAGATATGTATAGAAGCAGTGATACCCATGTTCATACTGCTTGCTATAGGATTTACTGTAAGAAAAACAGGAATAGTAAACGATGCAGAGCTCAAAAAAATGAACAGACTTGCATTTGATGTGCTGTTTCCGTTTCTGATGTTTTCAAACATATATAATTCGCATGTCAGGGAAATCGTAAACTTGCACCTTATAGTATTTACGCTTGCAGCAATAGGTATAGAATATGCTGTTGCTACTGCTGTTACTCTCAAAATAGAAAAAAACAGTGCTTCAAGAGGTGCCATGATACAGGCTATATACAGGAGTAACTTCGTTATAATGGGGCTGCCAATAGCCACAAACATATATGGACATGGCAACGTCGGAGTTACAGCTGTGATGATTGCAATAGTTGTGCCGCTTTACAATATACTGGCGGTAGCGACACTTGAAATGTATAGAGATTCAAAGATCAAAGCAGGCAGGATGTTTGCCAATATAGCAAAAAACCCTCTGATTATAGGTGCAGTGGCAGGCATTCTGTTTTCAGTAGCAGGTATTAATCTGCCGAATGTAATAGAAGATACGGTAAGCAGTCTCAGCTCTGCAGCAACACCGGTTGCACTGATGATACTCGGAGCATCTTTTGAGTTTGGTTCAATCAAAAATTGCAGGCGCAATCTCATAATTGTAGTGCTTGCAAGGCTTGTTGTCGTTCCAGGCATTGTGCTTGCCATAGCAGCTTTGAGTGGAATAACAGGTATTGAATTTGTAACGCTTATAGGAATATTTGCTGCACCTTGTGCAATCTCTTCGTTTACGATGGCACAGCAGATGGGCTCTGACGGAGTGCTTGCAGGGGCGGCAGTGATTTTCACATCGGCATTTGCATGCTTTACAATGTTTTTGTGGCTATTTTTTTTCAAAACAGTGGGTATTTTTTAGGAGAGAATATGATTGTATCAACACAGTGTTATCTTGAGTCTGACGGTAAATGGCTCATGCTTTACCGCAACAAAAAACCGGATGATCCCAATGCGGGCAAATGGATTGCAGCCGGAGGCAAGCTTGAACCGGGAGAGAGTATAGATGAATGCGCCGTAAGAGAAGTTGTAGAGGAAACAGGATATAATATGCATACCTTTGACAAAAGAGCAGTTGTGCAATTCGTATCAGATATTTTTGAAGATGAAGAAATGCACATATACACTTCAGATGATTTTGAAAAGATATGTGAACCCGTGTCAGATGAAGGAGATTTTGAATGGATTCCGATTTCTGAAGTATTCAATCTGAGTCTATGGGAGGGTGACAGATTTTTTTTGAAATACATCATAGAAGACAGAGAATATTTTGAAATGAGGCTTGAATACAAAGGAGATACACTCATTAGAGCTTGCCTTAACGGGCAGGATATAAATATATGATACCGCAATGCAGTATAATTCGCTTTTGTCAAAATGCTTGCAAGCGGCACCATATGCGGTTATACTGTAACTTGAAGACAGCAGAAATTTACTTGGGAGGAAACACAATATGAGATGCCCTTTTTGTGATAATCAGGAAACAAAAGTCATAGATTCAAGACCTACAGAGGACGGACATGCAATCAGACGCAGAAGAGAGTGTGAACGTTGCAGCCGAAGATTCACCACATACGAAAAGGTTGAAGAAGTAATTCTGATGGTCGTCAAAAAGGACGGCTCCAGAGAGGCTTTTGACAGAAGAAAAATCATGAATGGAATTATCAAGGCCTGTGAAAAAAGACCTGTTGCAGCTGCAACAATAGAAAACATGGTTGATCAGATTGAAAGAGGCCTTAACAATATGATGGAAAAAGAAGTCAACAGTTCATTTATCGGCGAGCTCATCATGGAACAGCTCAAAGATGTAGATCAGGTTGCATATGTGAGGTTTGCATCTGTATACAGACAGTTTACTGATGTAAACACGTTCGTGGCTGAAATTGAAAAACTGCTTGGCAAACAGAAGGGTGAATGAGATGATCAGAATAGCAATAGACGGGCCTGGTGGCGCGGGCAAAAGTACCATAGCAAAACATATAGCCAAAGTGCTGGACATAGACTATATAGACACAGGAGCAATGTACAGAGCCGTAGGTTACAAGATTACGAGAGACGGTATCAATATGCATGATGAGGCGGCACTTAAAACAATGCTTGAGGATACAGATATAGACTTTTCATCCGGGCATACAATACTTGACGGAGAAGACGTAAGCGACAGAATAAGGACACAGGAAATATCACGCAAAGCTTCAGAATGCTCCGCACTCGCTCCGGTCAGAGCAAAACTCGTAGAGCTTCAAAAGAAAATGGGAAGCACCAAAAGTGTTATAATGGATGGTAGGGACATAGGCACCGTAGTATTAAAGGATGCTGAACTCAAAATATACCTTACAGCCTCTGCCGCCGAAAGGGCACGCAGAAGATACAAAGAGCTGATTGAGAAGGGTGAGGATATATCATTTGACAAAGTCCTTGCAGATATGCAGGAGCGTGATTACAATGATATGCATAGAGATATAACGCCTCTTCGTAAGGCTGATGATGCTATAGAGCTCGATACTACAGGCATGAGCATTGATGAAGTTACAGATTATATACTGAGCGAATTAAAAGAAAGGTAAACAGAAATATGGCAACAGTAAAACCATTCAGAGCGGTGAGACCGCAAAAACAATATGCTGACAAAGTCATATCCCTTCCCTATGATGTAATGAATAGAGAAGAAGCAGCAAAAATGGCAGAGGGAAACCCCTACAGCTTCCTACATATATGCAGAGCAGAAATAGATTTACCCAATGCAGATCAGCATTCGCATGAAGTATATGAAAAAGCAAGAGACAATATAGATGACTTCAAAGCAAAAGGCATATTCATGCAGGAGGAAACGCCGGCACTTTATGTTTATAGAGAAATAATGGACGGAAGAGTACAGACAGGTATATTCGGATGTGTCAGTGTGGATGAATACAGAGACAACATCATCAAAAAACACGAACTTACAAGAGTTGAAAAGGAAATAGACAGAATCAATCATTTCGATGTATGCAATGCAAATACAGAACCTGTATTTCTGACATATAGAGATGACAGACGTATCAGAGTAATGGTTGAAGGCTGGGCAGAAAGTCACGAACCCGAATACGATATTACAGCGCCTGACGGAATCAGACATATTCTGTGGCCTGTGACAGACAGCAGTGTTATATCGGCACTTACAGAATTGTTTGGAGAAATTCCCGCCTTATATATTGCAGATGGGCATCACAGAAGTGCATCTGCTTTCAAAGTAGGTATGAAACGCAGAGAAGAGACCCCGGATTTTACAGGAAATGAAGAATTCAATTTCTTTATGGCAGCAATATTTCCTGACAGTGATTTGCATATTTTTGACTACAATAGAGTTATCAAAGACCTTAACGGACTTGATTCGGATGAATTCCTTCAAAAAATCAAAGAAGCAGGATTTGAAGTGGAATTGACAGGCACAGATATATATGCCCCTGAAGCGAAGCATTTCTTCGGCATGTTTCTTGATGGTAATTGGTACAGACTCAAAGCGACAGAACGTATAATACCCGACCATGTAACTGATTCACTTGATGTTGCTGTACTTCAGAACAATCTGCTTGGACCTGTACTTGGCATAGAAGATCCCAGAACAAGCGACAGGATTGATTTTGTGGGAGGTATCAGAGGTTTGTCAGAACTCGAAAGAAGAGCCGTTTCTGACATGAGAGTGGCATTTGCAGTATATCCTGTAAGCATTTCTGATCTGCTGTCAGTTTCAGACGCTGATATGATAATGCCGCCTAAATCTACATGGTTTGAGCCAAAACTCGGAAGTGGACTTCTGATTCATATGCTGTGAACAATAAGACAAATCCAAAACCTCGCACTGATTTTTTGCGGGGTTTTTGTTATAAAATCGAATCTTCACAAAACGGTTGTTTCTCAAGGTGAAAAATGTTAAAATAATATGTAGATTTTTGAAACCGACGCAAAACCATCCCGAAGCAGTTCAGGGAGGTTGCAATGATAATTAAAGAACTTCCGGTCACCGAACGACCGAGAGAAAAAATGATTCGGTATGGTTGCAATGCCATGTCAAATGCAGAGCTTCTGGCTGTCCTTATAGGCAGCGGGACCAAAAACAAATCTGCAATTGAGGTAGCACAGGATATACTGACACTTGATGAAAGCGGTATCAGTTTTCTTGGCAGATGCACTTTTGAAGAAATCTCAGCGATTGATGGTATAGGTGAGGCCAAAGCATGCAAGATACTTGCGGCTTTTGAACTTGGCAGGCGTATTGCCACAAGACCTGCTGCAGACAAAATTGTAATCGACTCATACAGCGATGTGGCAGATTTGTTTATGGAAAAAATGCGATATTATCAGGAAGAGCATTTCCATGCAGTGCTCGTAAATGCTCATGGCGGTGTGATTTCAAGTGAAGAAATAGCAATCGGAGACATAATGTCTATGGTGATACACCCAAGAGAAGTCTTTGCCATGGCAATAAGAAAGAGTGCGGCAGGTATTGTCCTGGCACACAATCATCCAAGCGGGGATTGCACTCCGAGTGTAGATGATATAAACACAACCAAACGCCTCATTGAAGCAGGCAAAATTATAGGCATCAGAGTACTGGATCATATAGTTATAGGAGACGGCACATTTACAAGTATGAAAAGCAAAAATCTGATATAATTTATTTATCAAATGGAACAACGGAGGACAAAAAATGGGAAGCTTTTTCGGAACAAATATAGGAGTTGACTTGGGAACAGCCAACACGCTCATATCAGTAGACGGCAAGGGAATTGTTCTTAATGAGCCATCAGTTATAGCAAAGGATACAGACAGAAACGTAGTTCTTGCAGTTGGCCAGGCTGCAAAAGATATGCTGGGCAAGGCACCGGCACATATTAAAGTCGTGAAGCCTCTTGAAGAAGGAGTCATATCAGATTTTGATATGGCAGCAGATATGCTTGCTACTTTTTTCAAACAGATAATGGGACAAAAAAACAAAATCAAAGCCAAAGTTGCTATTGGTGTTCCAAGCGGAGTGACAGAAGTCGAAAAAAGGGCAGTAGAAGAAGTTGTAACAAATCTTGGACCCAAGGAAGTATATATACTTGAAGAACCTATGGCAGCAGCCATAGGCGCAGGCATGGATGTTGACGGTACTACAGGCTGCATGATAGTTGATATAGGCGGCGGTACTACGGATATTGCAATTATAACACTGGGAGGAGCTGTAGCAAGTAATTCAATCAGATATGCCGG
>CAZDQV010000011.1:10339-17577 GCA_964507795.1 uncultured Oscillospiraceae bacterium
TGATAAATTCAATGACGCTATAATTCAGTTTATCAGAAAAAAATACTCATTTCTGATAGGGAGCAAAACTGCCGAAAATCTCAAAAAAGAAGTAGGCTGTGCTATATCCGACACAGATGAATATGGCAAAGAAATCATATATACCACCAAAGCAAGTGGCAGAGACATTATTTCAGGGTTACCCAAGACAGTAGATGTAACCAGCAAGGACCTTGAAGAGGCTTTGTCTGAATCAGTAGATGTTGTTGTTGATGGAATTAAAGCAACTATCGAAAAAGCGCCACCTGAGATAGCGGCTGATGTTGCCGATAATGGTCTTGTGCTTTCAGGCGGCAGCAGTCTTTTGAGAAATCTTGACAAAGTCATCACAAACAGAACAGGTATGCAAGTTACAATGGCAGAGAACCCTCTTGAAGGTGTTATTTTAGGTGCTGCCAAAGCACTTGAAGATGTAGAGAAACTCAAAATCTATATCAAAAAATCACGCAGATAATCTGGGCAGGGAAACAGGGATATGAATTGGATTCGTGAGCACAAATTAATAGCCGGAATAATAATTGCAATTATCGTACTCATTGTGATATGTTGTATATCTTTCAGCAGGGGTGGAGGCTCAGGCATTGCCGGAAAGGGAACAAACGGTGCTGTTAGCGCAGGCGAGGGAGCCATAACCGGCAGCATGTCAAAAATAGAAAGCATATTATCCGGTATCTTCAATTACAAATCTGTGGTTGAAGAAAACAATGCATTGAGAGAAGAAGTTGCAGATTTGGAGCAGCAGCTTTTAGATGAAAAACTGTCAAAAGATCAGCTTAACCAGCTGACTGAGCTTTCAAAAGCACTCAATTACGAGGCGGCTGAAGATAAAGAGCTTGTTTCGGCAGATATTACATCCTTTGACAACTCAAACTGGATAAATACATTTGTAATAAACAGAGGCGCATCAGATGGCATCTCTGAAGACGATGTCGTTGTAAGCGGCACAGGCCTTGTGGGCAGAGTGCTTGAATGTGGCAAATCATGGTCAAAGGTGGTCTCTATTGTTGATGAAAACAGTAATACCAGTTTCATGGTCTTGCGTGATACAGAGGTTTTGGGCCTTCTTTCAGGAGATGGCAAAGGAGGACTCGAAGGCTACGTTTTGGATGCAGATTCGGGAATTATAGTCGGAGATACACTTGTTTCATCAGGTATGGGCATGTATCCTTCAGGCATAGAAATAGGCACCGTTACAGAAGTCAATTACAATAGTGACACAAAAATCAAAATGATTAATGTCAAGCCTTCTGTTAATTTCAAAGGCTTGCTGAAGGTTGCGGTGATTCTATGAAATACAGATATGCAGGGTTGATGTTTGCACTGGCATTCATATTGCAGACTACAATATTTGGAATGATACCTGTTTTTGGAGTTTCGGCGAATCTGTTGCTGTGCTGTTGCGTTGTCATTTCTTTTGTTTGTGCAGATAATAATGCGGGAATTGTATTAAGTATTGCAGCAGGACTTTTATATGATATTTGTTTCAGCCAGTATGTGGGCGTGAATGCACTTCTGCTTGTACTTGTTGCAGCAAGTTGCATTTTTGTCAGAACATTTCTCCTGAATTCCGAAAATTTCATGTCTATGCTGGTTGTTTCACTGGGAACTGTTGCTATATACTACAATATGCTATGGCTCATATACAAAATTGCAGGCAAAGGGTACAGTTACTTGTATATGCTCGAAAAACTTCCGATATACATGATTCTCAATGTAATTATAATGATGATAATGTATGCGATAATAATTAGAAAGGTTGTCAGTCACAAGTCTGACAGGTATTCGGTATGGGGAGGATATTAAATTCCAGATATAAACAGGTTATGGCTGTTTTTTTGAGCCTTATGGCGATATTGGCCATAAGGCTTTTTGTAATCACAGTAGTGCAGCATGATCAGTGGTCTGACAAAGCTGTAAGTCTCAGCACCAAAACAATAACGACAGATGCACCAAGAGGCAATATATATGATAGAGACGGCGAAGTTCTTGCAACCAACAAACAGGTTTTTAATGTCAGAATGTACAGCTCCGGTATGGAAGATGAGGAACTTAACAATGTCTCACTCAAGCTCATTAATCTTTTCAAAAAAAACAACGATGATTATGAAGATGATTTTCCAATCAAATTAAAAAACGGGAAATTCTATTACGAATATGATAAGGAAATACAAAGCTGGCTCAAAAGTCAGGATATGCCTGTGACATATACGGCAGAGCAGGCATTTAATCAGATAAGAAAAAACCTTGGGATTTCAGATGATTTGGATGTGTATGAGGCACAGATTGAAATGCAGGATACATATGGTGTTTATCCGCCAATTTCAGTCGGAGCTGTAATGGAATATACATACGAAAACGAAAAAAAGACTTTTCTCGAAAGATATCATATAATTGATACGCTCGAAGAAAAAACAGATAGAGAAGATATATCTGTATCGGATGTATCGGCCGAAACGGCGTTTGAACTGATAAGAGAATATTTTGATATAGACAAAGAAGTTTCAAACAAAAAAGCAAGAAACATTATGATTATAAGGGATGCCCTTGATGAGCTTGGATATACCAAATATATGCCGGCAGTTATTGCTAAAGATGTATCAGAAGAAACGATTATTGAAATAGAAGAAAACCCTGACGAATACAGGAATGTTGAGATAGCATCAGAATATATCAGATTCTATCCGTCAGGTTCAATGGCATCTCATATACTTGGCTACATGGGATCTATTTCAGACAGCGAAAAAGAAGAATATGTAAAGGAAAAAGGATACAGTGCAGATGACCTTGTAGGCAAGGACGGCATCGAAAGCAAATATGAAGATACTCTAAGGGGTACTGACGGAAGCAAAGTCGTAAAGGTTGATGTTATGGGCAACCTTGTAGAAGTTATAAGTGAGACAGATCCTGTTACAGGAGATGATGTATACCTTACAATAGACAAGGATATACAGGAGTCTGTCGAAACAAACCTCCAAAAAGGCATCAAAGCTACAAGTACCGGGGGAACCTTTACAAGCAAATATGGAAATTATACAGCCAAAGCCTCATACAAATGTGAATCCGGAGCTGCAGTTGTACTTGATATAAGCAGCGGCGAGGTACTTGGCATGGCAAGTTATCCGGACTTTGATCCGAATCTGTTTGCTACAGGAATTTCATCAGAGGACTGGAACTCGCTGCAATCAAAGAACATAAGAGATCCTCTTTCAGCGCAGCCGCTTTACAACATAGCTACACGAAGTGCTGTGCAGCCGGGTTCCACATTCAAGCCTGTAACAGCCACTGCAGCTCTCGCAAACGGACTCAATCCAAATCAGAGCCTCAAGGATGGAGGGCAGGTTGAGGTTGGAGACCAGACATATGACTGCCTTATATATACCGATTATCATACAACACACGGATATGTAAACCTTGCACAGGCAATAGGTGTTTCATGCAACTACTATTTCTTTGATATAGGGCAGGGCAGGGATTATTACACTGGAGGCTCTCTCGGATACAGCTGCGGTGTTGATGAAATTCTCAAATTCGCCAAACTTTACGGGTTGGGAGAATCAACAGGTATTGAGCTTACTGAAACAACTACAGTTGCTCCATCTGAAGAGTCAAAGAAGGAAGGAGTGGAAACTTCCGTAAAAAACATTCTGTGGACACGTTCTGAAATGTATTTCAAAAAATCGGTGCTCAAAAATGAAACACTGCTCACAGAATACATCAATGAAATTGCAGGATGGACAGATGAAAATCCTTCATATGAAACAATACTTGACAGACTTCCGGACTGTGGTATTAAAGAAAGTAAAGTAGGCACAGTAGCTGACCTGATTAAATTTTCATATTTCAATCAGGCGGAATGGACAGAAGGAGATGCTCTTAACATATCAATAGGACAGGGCGAAAATGCATATACTCCTTTGCAACTTGCAAATTATGCTGCTACAATTGGAAACAAAGGTGTCAAAAACAAAGTCAGTGTTATCAAAAGTGTAGGTGGCCAGGGTGTTCAAAAAAAGGAAAAAGGTACAGACATCGGAGTTGACAAAAGTGATTTTGAATACCTGATTGAAGGAATGAAAAACGTAACGACAATGTCAGGAGGCAGTTTGTCCAGCCTGTTTGGTGATTTTCCGGTATCTGTTGCAGCCAAGACAGGTACAGCCGAAAGGTCAGGAAAAATCAATACTTCAGATGAGGTTTCATATATCAAATCGCATCTTTCGCAAATGACAAGCAGTATATCATGGAAGCAGGTCGAGGCAGAAATGGAAAGGATAATGAAACTTTATCCTAATATATATACATCTCGAGATGTTGCTGTAAGGCAGGCACTGTATAATCTCAGCAATGGAAGCATCAATGCGGAGGTTATGGACAGATGGAAGAGCGAATATGAAAACTTTGCATGGACAATTGCCATAGCACCGGCTGATGATCCGCAGATTGCAGTATGTGTGCTTCTTGTGCAGGGTAAGACGTCACTCAATGCAGGCGTGATAGCAAGAGAAATAATCGGCGACTATATGGAGATTTCCTCAGAGACAAACTACAACAACGATTTTGATACAGAAACAAAAATAGATTAAAGGAGAAAAAGTGGGAAAAATTATTTTGGTTGCATCAGGCAAGGGAGGCACAGGCAAATCAGTATTTGCTGTGAATTTTGGAGCTGTACTTGCCGAAAACGGATATAAAGTTGTTCTGGTGGATATGGATATGGGACAGGGGAATCTTGACCTTTATCTGGGGCTTCACAACAAAGTGGTATATAATGTATATGATGCAGCAATGGGAATGTGCCGCATGAAGCAGGCACTTATCAGAGACAACAGATATGACTGCATGTACCTGATGGCAGCGCCGCCTCATACAAACGATGGCAAGGTGACAGACGAAAACCTTACAACCATGTATGAAGATCTCAGAGAAAAATTTGACTACATAATCATAGACGCACCTTCTGGAGTTGAAAAAAACACCATGCTTGCATCAACAGGTGCAGACAAGGCGGTTATAGTTGCAACACCGGACTATGCTTCAATCAGAGGCGCTGATGTACTGGACATGAAGCTGAGAGAAGCAGGTATAGACGAAAGACTCTATGTCATAAACAAAGTCAAGGCACAGATGATGGATGCTGAGGGTATTCCGTCTTTTGGAGAAATAGGAATGCTGGTACGCTCCAAGGTGCTGGGAGTTATACCTTATGATGATAACATTGACTTTTCGATTAATCTGGGTACACCTGCAGCAAGCGATAGCGGAAATATAATGAAAGATGTATTTGGTAAAATTGCAAGGAGAATCATAAAACAATAATGGAAGATAAATTTTTACAGGCAGTTGAACAGCTTCGCAAAGAAGGCAATATGGAAGCACTTCTTGAAGTGCTTAAAGTGATAAATTCTATGATGTCTACAGGAGGACAGATAGTTACCCCCATCGATATACCGGGTAATATAGGTGAAGGTGAGGTTAAAGCTGAGGATATAGAACTCAAACATCTGACCATGGACGGCAAGATTAAATATCTTGCTGCATTTACCTCAATGGATGAACACAAAAAAGGACCTGAAGGTGCAGCTTTGTTCATGCCACTCAAAGAAATCGTAGACGTGGTTTCTGTATCTGAGGATTTGGAGGGTATAGTTATAAACCCATGGAGCAGCTCGTTTATACTCAGCAAAGATTTGATTAGCCTGCTCAAGGATATGAATAGTTCCAGGACAGTCAGGGCAAGTCAGGTTTCCGGTGATTTCTATGTTCATGTGATGGAAAACCGCCCGGTAAATATAATTGCGGCAATCAAAGAGAAAATGCCTGAATTTGAGAATGTCAGCAGAATATATATTACGGGACTTAATAATAACGGGAAGGAAAGCTACCTGCTCATGGTGGATTTTAGGGATGAAGATCCGGACAGTCTGTTTGAAAGGATACTTGCGGTACTCCCTGGAGGAGAGAACGGCCTCAGTATTGATGTGACGCCATATACGGGAGAGATACCTGCAGTGGCAGAACTGATATATGAAAAGCAGTGAATAAGGAACCGAGAATTTGCACTCAATTTCTCAAAAATTGTCAATAGATATTGCAAAAGAGGGAGTGCTAAAGTAAAATAAACACAAGAGATTTAGATGATTCAGTATAAATGTATACATTGGTTCTATTATACACAGGGTTGATAAAACTCAAAATACAACCAAGGAGGAGGCGAATGGTATGAATACTGCAATTAAACTTCAATCTGCTGAAGTGGAATTCATCAAAGAAATGGACAACTACATTAAAAAATTAAAGGAACAACAGACAAATTCAAAAGAGACTGCATATAAAGAAGCAAGGGATGCACTTTTTCGTACAGGTGTAGCAAATGAGAATGGCAAACCGAAGAATAAAATTGTGACATGGGAGTGAGATGATTGTGTATAAGAAATTGCCAAACCTTGTTCTTGGATTTCATGGATGCCATTGCAGTGTATTTGATGAAGTAATAAACTAAAACAAAGTGATAACTCTTATGATTGGCTTGGAAATGGAATTTATTTTTGGGAACAGAATTTTCAAAGGGCATATGAATGGGCAGTTAATCGTTACGGAGAGGACGAAGGACAAGTAATTGGAGCTGTAATTGACCTGGGCTATTGCTTGAATTTGACTGACAGTGCAAGTGCAGATATCTTACGCAAAGGGTATGAAATTCTGAAACTTAGATGTGATGTAGTTGGAAACGATTTGCCTGTTAATCGCCCATCGAAAAAATCTATAGATATATTGCTGCGAGATTTGGATTGTGCGGTTATTCAGCAGATACATGATTTTAACAAACAGGAAAAAAGGCAAATGTTTGATTCTGTGAGAGGTATTTTTACAGAAGGTGCAGCACCATATCCAGGATCAGAATTTAGAGAGAAAACGCATATACAGCTTTGCATTTGCAATCCAAATTGCATTAAAGGCTACTTTAGACCGTTGATTCCAAGTGATAGCTTTTGTATTCCTTAATATATGTTTATACGAGAAAATCCCGCTTTGGGATTTTTTTTGAGATGTGCGCAGGCCGTTTGCTATTTACGTTTGACGAAATGCTTGGAATAATACTCCTCCTCAAAATGATGCCTATCTATCCAGAATCAGGGCGTCATCTATAATCTGATAAAACCGGCTGGCATCTTTCATGGACCATGGCCCGTTTTTGCAAT
>CAZDQV010000011.1:17677-33144 GCA_964507795.1 uncultured Oscillospiraceae bacterium
TTTTTGCAATTCTTTCATCTTCAAAACTCAAGATATCTTTGCAACCTAAATACTCATCATAAACGGTTTCCACCACAGGACCGTATCTGAATAAACCCAGAAAAGCATCTTGACAAGAACCTAAAAGAGTGCATGTTTATATGTATGGCACTTCGACGTAGTGCAGGAGAGTATAATGTGAGAGTAATATAGATGGAAAGACAGGCAATCTACCGGGTTAAGGCAGGTTGTCTGTTTCTGTGCGTATTGCAGTAAAACTGGTGCAAAGATGGTGCAATGTATGGCTTGTGGTTGACGTGTACTATTACAAATAGTACAATGGGACACGAAATTTATCAATAGGGAGGAGATAAAATGAAGGAGATTTCAAAAAACAAGCTGTTTATTGTATTGGCAATTTTTCTTGCCATATGCATAGTAGCAAGCACAGTGATGAGTGTATGCTCACTTGCATCAATAGGGAAAGTCAAAAAAGATGTTGCATCAATAAATGGCAGCACAGAAGATGTAAACCGCGAAAATGATATCACTATAATGGGGGAATATACTGTTGAATCAACCGAAAAGATTTCAGATGCATACAAAAAAGGAAGTGATGCAGGTCTTAATGACAGAGAAAAAGAGACCCTCGAACTGGCATCAGGTATTCTCGATGAAATTATAACTGATGATATGTCGGATTACGACAAAGAAAAAGCTGTATATGACTGGCTTGTCAAGAATATAGGGCAGGACAAGGGACTGCTTACAGTAATACCAAGCTCAGGCAAGGACAGTGACAATCCTTATGGTGTTTTGAAATATCATGATGCTGTATGTGTCGGTTATGCAACCACTTTCAGAATGCTGATGCAGATGATGAATATAGATTGCATGGTAGTGCACAATACCGAAATGTATCATACGTGGGATCTTGTAAAGATTGACGGTAAATGGTATCACACAGATGTATATACTGATGCCGAAACAGGCAATTATGCTAACTTTAACATGAATGATGATATTGCGTCGATAGGGCATGACTGGAATATGGATTTCTTCCCGGCAGCAGACGGTACGAAATATTGTTATGCATTCATGAACAAGGAAGAAATTAGGGATATTTTTGATATTCCTAAGGCAGTTAAGGATCAGCTTGATGCTCAGAAATTCGTATTTGCGGTCGGTTTTGAGAAGCAACCTGCAAATGATGATGCAGTTACAGTAAACACAATGATGAATTCTTTGACAGAAAGAATAAGTGTGGATTATATAGATGCATATATTGACTGGAACTGGCTTATGGACGAGGACGGTAAATATGTTATGCTTGTTGTTATAAATACTTCTGCAGATACAGATACTGATGTATCACAGGAAGTAGCAGAGAAAATCGGGAGAAAAATTGCAAAAGCATTTGGTGACAGTGAAGATTGGCCCGTGACATATAATTCTTCGGATCCAGGAACAGATGGAGAAGAAGCTATCAAGAATAAAATAATTAATGCTGAATAGGGGGTGGCTTGATATGAAAAATAGGATTAAGGCTTTGATGTTACTTGCATTTATGTTTGCGGTAATATTTGCTGCAGGCTGCGGCAGCAGCGACACTGTCAGCATGTATGAATTGAGAACTGCCATGGAAGCTGCAGATGATACACTTGGTGAAATGCTTTCGGCAGATAGTAACAGCGAAGATGCGGAAGATCTCTTTGCGTATATTTCAGATATGGATTACAGCAAAGTTGATAAATTCTTTGTATCTTATTCAAATGAAGGCAATGCAGATGAAATTGCAGTAATAGCACTTAAAAATGCTTCGGATGCTCAGGAGGCTGAAAATTCGCTCAAAGAGCATGTCAAGGACAGGATAAATGTGTTTTCGCAATATGCTCCTGAGCAGGTAAAAAAAGCAGAAAACGCAATTACGTTCACAGACAGTAAATATGCAGTCCTTATAATCTGCGACAATCAGGATAAAGTAAAAAAAGCATTTGTAGATTTTGTCGGCAAATAACAGGAGGAATTATGGTATTCAGCAGTATAGTGTTCATATTCATGTTTCTTCCTGCTGTGATGGTGCTTTATCGGACTCTTCCGGAAAAGCTGCGTAACGGCTTGCTTCTTGTGGCAAGCCTTATATTTTATGCATGGGGAGAGCCTGTATATGTTTTGCTTATGATGTTTTCAATAATTTTCAATTACTTTATGGGCAGGAAACTTGAATGCGAAGACAGGAAAAATCTGATGCTTGCAATATGCGTTACAATTAATATCGGCATGCTGTGCTTTTTTAAATATACCGATTTTGCTATAGATAACCTTAATAGAATAGACGGAATCAATATAGATACTCTAGAACTTGCTCTTCCTATAGGTATATCGTTTTATACATTTCAGGTGCTGTCATATATAATTGATGTCTATAGAGGAACAGTAAAAGTACAGAGGAACATAATTGACTTTGGCATGTACATAACGTTTTTTCCACAGCTCATAGCAGGACCGATAGTAAGATACAAGGATATAGAAAACCAGCTTAGGGGCAGGAGAATAGATTATGATATGGTGTCAGAGGGAATTGTAAGATTTGCTGCCGGACTTGGAAAAAAGGTTCTCATAGCAAATCAGTGCGGTCTTTTATGGAATGAAATATATTCTTATGGAGGCAATATACCAGCTCTCATGGCATGGACGGGTGCTATAGCTTTTACTTTTCAGATTTATTATGATTTTTCCGGATATTCTGATATGGCAATAGGACTTGGTAAAATATTTGGATTTACATTTCCCGAAAACTTCAGGTATCCATATGAATCAAAAAGCATTACAGAGTTCTGGAGAAGATGGCATATTACCCTTGGAGTATGGTTTAGAGAATATCTTTATATTCCCCTTGGAGGCAATCGCAAAGGTATTTACCGTCAGATTGTCAACCTTGCAATAGTGTGGACTCTAACAGGATTATGGCATGGCGCCGGATGGAACTTTATAATTTGGGGATTTTACTATTTTGTACTTATTGCTACAGAAAAACTGCTTCTAGGAAGTATACTTAAAAAATTTCCGCAATGGTTGTCACATATATATGCATTGCTATTTATAGTTATAGGTTGGATTTTGTTTGCCTGCGATGACATATCTGTTTTGGGTAATTATCTTAAATCAATGGCTGGAATTGGAGCAGGGTGGAGCTCTCAGATGAGCCTTTATTATTTGCAGACATACGGGTTGCTGCTTATCATTGCAGCAATAGGATCTTTACATGTGATTAAGGAACTGCCGGTAAAAGTTCTTAAAAATGAAGCAGTTTTAACTATTGCCAGATTTATATTTGCATTTGTTATGATAGCATCAGCCACTGCATTTATAATTGGTGACAGCTATAACCCATTTCTATATTTCAGATTTTAGAAGGGAGGGTGCAAGCTTTGAAAAAAATATTCATATATATATTTACCGCCTTCCTTATTGCAGGGGGGATATCAATATTTGCAGGAACAGACAAGGCTTTTTCAGAAAACGAAAACAGATATCTTACAAAGCTTTCAGATGTAATATCAGCAGATATATTATCCGGAGAGTTTCAACAGCAGTTTATGAGTTACACCAGTGATCAGATGCCGGAAAGAGATAATCTTGTGGCTTTTGCCACAGCAATAAAAAAAGCTTCCGGAAGGAAGGATATAGGTGGAGTATATCTTGGCAGAGAAGGGTTTTACTTCAACAAAAAGCTTGATAAAGATATTAATTTCAAAAGGTATGAAAGAAATCTGAAAAAGATAGAAAGAGTTGCAGCTGAATATAAGGATGTAAAAGTTACAGCAATGCTTGTTCCGGAAAGCGGAAGTATTTACTGTAGCAAACTTCCTGTAAATGCAGAAATCTATAATGACGATGCAATGTATGATAAAGCAAGAGGGATTTTGACAAAATGTCGGCTGATAGATTTGAGAAGCCGGTTTAGAGAGGAAAGTTCAAAGATCCTGTATTATAGGACAGATCATCACTGGACTCTTGATGGTGCATATATAGGGTATGAAGCCTTTGCAGGGAAGAAGTGCTCTTATGAAACTGAAAAAATATGCGATGATTTTTTAGGCACACTGTATTCTAAAGTACTTGATAAAAGTGCTGAGAAAAAAGTATCTGAAGGAGGATCTCTTGATACGGTTAAAATCCCTGCAATTGAAAAAGAGGTGCAGGTTATGGCGGACGGACAGGATATAGATATGTTTGATATGAGTGCCTTGAGGGAAAAAGACAGGTACAAGGTGTTTTTTGGAGGCAATTATGGGATGGTAGATATAAAGAGTGGCAGTAATGATAGAAAACTTGTTGTGATTAAGGATTCCTTTGCAAACTGTTTTGTGCCGCTTTTGACAGATGATTACGGTGAAATCATCATGATTGATATGAGATATTTTTCCGGTAGCATAGATATGCTGGCAGGCGATGCGGATGAAATATTGGTTTTATATGAGCTCTCAAATTTTGCGGGAGACAGTAATATAGCAAAACTTGGGATGTAAATATGTGAAAAAGGTACAGGGTGTATAGATTTGCCCTGTATTTTTTTTAATTTGCTTCGCATAGCAAAAAAAGTTGATGAGGCAAAAAAAATGAACAAGTTTGTTTCAATTGTATCGCTTATAAAAACTTTTTAGAAAAATCAAAATTATTGTTGATACAAACAAAAAAATATTATATAATTAGGTGTATTATAAAAAAGCTACATATTAAAATTGGAGGATTAACAGATGGAACAGATTTTAACTAAAGTAAGAAAGCTGAACTGGTTGCTTCAGGAAAGCACCACAGGAGCTTTTTCTTTTAATGAACTTTGCGAGATTCTGAGTGATCTTATGGATGCTAATGTATACATTGCAAACAAGAGAGGCAAGGTTATAGCTGTACATTACAAAATCGAAGAGGACAGCCCTACAGTAGACGATCCTGAAACAGGGGTTGAAAGATTCCCTATGGAATACAATGAAGCATTACTCAAAGTTGTTGATACCAAGGCAAATCTCACTGGTGATGAGGCTCTTGAGATATTCAAACATGATTACGATACATCAGACAAGCTTCATACAATAATCCCTATCCTTGGAGGAGGACAGAGATGGGGAACTCTTATTCTTACAAGATATGATAATATATTTACAGATGAGGATCTTGTGTTAGGTGAATATGGAGCTACAGTAGTAGGACTTGAAATCCAGAGACAAAAATCCATCGAAGAAGAAGAAGAAGAAAGAAAAAGAAGTGTTGTACAGATGGCAATCGGCACTCTGTCATATTCAGAGATTGAAGCTGTGGAACAGATTTTCTCGGAGCTTGACGGCAATGAAGGACTGCTTGTTGCAAGCAAAATAGCTGACAGATCAGGCATTACAAGATCTGTTATTGTCAATGCTTTGCGTAAACTTGAAAGTGCCGGTGTTATCGAGTCAAGATCTCTTGGAATGAAAGGAACATTCATCAGAATATTAAATGACAAATTCATTGAAGAAATCAGCAAAGACGATATGAGACTATAGCGGATTCCTAAAACAAAAAACACCTTCTGTCACACATTGCGGATGAGGCAGAAGGTTTTTTTACGGCCGAATATATGTTGCCAAAGCAAGACAAACTGATGTATAATATTACGGTAAATGCAAGGTGAAAGGAGGAGGCTCAATGGACATGGAAGAGAAGAATTTTGACGACGCTGTAGAGGAGATAATAGGGCTGCTTGAAAACAGGCAGTACAGAAGCGCCAGAGAGGAAATTCTCAAATTCAACGGTGTTGATGCGGCTGAAATACTTGAAGAGATAATAGAAGAACTGGGAATCAATATCGCCATAGTTGTATTCCGTATGCTGCCAAAGGATATGTCTGTAGAGGTATTTTCATACCTTACAACTGATGATCAGAAGGACATCATAAACGGCATTACAGACGTGGAATTGTCATATATAATTGATGAACTTGACTTTGACGATAAGATAGACGTACTCGAAGAGCTTCCTGCCAATATAGTTGATAAAATCCTGGAAAAATCCACAAAAGCGGAGCGCAAACTCATAAATACTTTTTTGAATTATCCTGATGATTGCGCAGGTTCTCTTATGACGCCTGAATATATCAGCCTCGAGGGCAGTATGACAGTCAGAGAGGCTCTCAAACATATCAAGGATGAAGGCATGGACTCCGAAACTGTATATACCTGTTATGTCAAATCAGGAGGTCGAAAACTGGAGGGGATTGTATCTCTCAGAACTCTTGTTATTTCAGATGATGATGTGCTGATATCTGATCTGATGCATACTGATTTTGTAGATGTGAACGTATATGATGACCAGGAAGAAGTTTCTGATGCATTTATGAAATATGGTTTTCTTGCGATTCCTGTTGTAGACAATGAAGGAAGACTTGTAGGTATCGTTACGATAGATGATATCATGGATGTCATAGAAGAAGAGACAACAGAAGACATCGAGAGAATGGCCGGAGTATTAAGCGATGATGATGACAGAGCTTATCTTGATATAAGCGTATGGGGTCATATCAGAAGCAGGATTATGTGGCTTACACTTATGATGTTTACAGCTATGATAACCGGAGGAATTCTGGGAGCATTTGAAGATATGCTCACGCCTACACTGGTATGCTATATACCGCTTCTGATGGGTACGTCAGGCAATGCCGGCAATCAGGCAGCTACACTTGTAACAAGAGGTATTGCAGTAGGAGATCTTGACACGGATGATGTTCTCAAGGTTTTATGGAAAGAATTCCGGATAAGCATTGGGGTGTGTCTGGTGCTTGGAAGTATCAATTTCATTAAAGTGCTTGTGATAGATAGAGTCGATATTACAACAGCGATAATTATAAATCTGTCGCTTGTTATAATCGTTGTGATTGCCAAAATGCTTGGTGGACTGATTCCGATGGCAGCCAAAAAACTTGGCATTGACCCGGCGCTGGTTGCAAACCCTTTGCTTACATCTTTATCTGATATGATTTCAGTTATAACTTATTTTGCAATAGCAACGGCAATGCTTTCAAACATATAGAAATGAAAAACAGACATTTGATAACAAAAGAATATGTAAAAAATATACTGAGGGAAAGGCCACAGGATATGCACAAAGGTCAGTGCGGCAGAGTCTTGATTATTGCCGGAAGCAAAACCATGACAGGTGCTGCAGTATTGTGTGCAAAAGGTGCATTCAGGTCAGGCGCAGGCCTTGTTTATGCCAGCCTTCCGGTAGAGATATTCTTAATTATGCAGGTATCTGTTCCTGAAGCGATATGCATTATGCGAAGCCGTGAAACAGATTTAAGCCTTTATGATGCAATTGCGATAGGTCCCGGGATTGGCAATGACAAAGCAAACGCGGATATAATTAAGAGATTACTTGCAGAATATACAAAAACTCTGGTGATAGATGCAGATGGATTAAATATTATAGCATCAGCAAATCTCTTTGAAGAGATGAAGGCAAGTGATGCAGATATAGTTATAACTCCACATATGGGAGAAGCGGCAAGGCTTCTTGGAAACAAGTCTTGCGAGCGCGAGGAAATTGCATGCAACCTGTCATCTCTGACAGGCGCAACAACGGTTCTCAAAGGTGCAGACACTATAGTGACATCCGATGGCGAAATATTGTATACTAATACTACAGGAAATCCCGGAATGGCAACAGCAGGTTCGGGCGATACATTGACAGGAATAATAGCTTCTCTGGCAGCACAGGGATACAGTGGATTTGAAGCGGCATCATGCGGCGTATATATACATGGACTTGCCGGAGATATGGCCGCATCTGAGATGGGACAATGGGGCATCATGGCATCAGACATTGCAGAATTCACACCGGGAGCCATCAAAAAAACAATCGGAACTTAGTGAGATATTAAACTTTTTCTTATAACAGTATTTCTGAAAGGTGAACAAAATGAATTACAAAGAACTTGAAACAATTGCATCAAAAATAAGAGTAGACGTCATTAAAGCTATATATAATGCGGGCTCAGGGCATCCGGGCGGATCACTGTCTGCAGCAGATATAGTTGCATGCCTTTATTTTGGGGAAATGAATATTGACCCTGATAATCCGGACAAATGGGACAGAGACAAACTGATTCTTTCCAAAGGACATGCGGGACCTGTACAGTATGCGGCTCTTGCAGAGCGAGGATACTTCCCTGCAGATGATATTATGTCACTTCGAAAACTGGGCTCGGCTTTTCAAGGACACCCATGCAGAGGTAAAGTTAAAGGCATAGAGATGTCCACAGGTTCGCTGGGACAGGGCATATCAGCATCAGTAGGTATGGCTCTTGCCAACAAGCTTGACCAAAATCCCGGAAGAATATATACAATACTTGGTGATGGTGAACTGCAGGAAGGTCTGGTATGGGAAGCTGCAATGTCAGCAGCACATTACGGCCTTGACAATCTTACAGCTGTTGTTGACTGGAACGGATTGCAGATTGATGGCAGGAATGAAGATGTAATGACAGTTGCACCGATAGAAGAAAAATTCAAAGCTTTTGGTTGGAATGTAATGATTGTTAACGGACACGACATGAAACAGCTTCATGAGGCTTTTGAAGCAGCAAAAACCTGCAAAGATAAACCAACAGCAATAATAGCTAAAACAGTGAAAGGCAAAGGAGTTTCATTCATGGAGGATCAGGCAGGCTGGCATGGCAAAGCTCCGGACGAACAGCAGGCCAGACAGGCAGTATCAGAACTTGGAGGTGAATGGTAATGGCAGACAAAATGGCAACAAGAGAGGCTTATGGCAAAGCACTTGTAGAGCTTGGTAAAAAATATGACAATCTGGTGGTTATGGATGCGGATCTTTCAGGTTCAACCAAAACAGCTCTTTTTGCAAAAGAATATCCGGAGAGATTTTTCAATATGGGTATTGCAGAACAGAACATGTATGCGGCTGCAGCAGGACTTGCAACGTCAGGCAAAATCGTATGTGCGAGCACTTTTGCAATGTTTGCGGCAGGCAGGGCTTTTGAAATTATACGTAACTCCATAGGATATACACACGCAAATGTCAAAATCTGTGCAACCCATGCAGGCATCACTGTAGGCGAGGATGGAGCAACACATCAGACTTTTGAGGATATTGCTCTGATGCGTACGATACCGGGGATGACAGTTTTAAATCCAAGCGATGGAGTATCGGCGGCAAAGCTCCTCGAAAAAGCCGTGGCAATGGAAGGACCGTGCTATGTAAGACTTGGCAGAAGTGCAGTTCCTGTATTTTATGATGAATCAGCAGAATTTGAAATAGGTAAAGGTAAAACTCTAAAAGAAGGCAAAGATGCAACTGTAATAGCAACGGGCATAATGGTAAATGAAGCTATGATGGCTGCAGATGAACTAAAGAAGCAGGGTATAGATATCAGGGTTATAGATTTGCATACTATCAAGCCGATAGACAAGGACATAATTATAAAGGCGGCAGAAGAAACAGGAGCAATTGTCACAGCAGAGGAACATTCAGTAATAGGAGGCCTTGGCAGTGCCGTTGCAGAGGTTGTAGCGACAGAGACCCCTGTAAAGATGAAATTTGTCGGGCAGCATGATGTGTTTGGAGAATCAGGCAAGCCTGATGAGCTCAGGAAAAAATATGGTATGACAGCAGATGACATAGTTAATGCAGTTAAAGAACTGATATAATTGATACGAGACGATAATCTCCCTTTCGAAATCACAGAAAGGGATATTATTTTGTGGAAAAAAGAAATAATTACATAATATGGTTGACAAAAGATAGATTCAGTGCTAAGATATACATGGCAATAAGTGGAATAAAAAATGCGGCGCATTAATTCAAACAATATAATGTTGAATTGCGTATATGGTTTGTATTTGGTGCTAATCTGTAGTATAATTGAGGTATAATTGAAGCTTTTTGAAAGGACAAATTTAATGATTGAATTTTCAAATGTCACTAAGACATACAATTCCAATATTGGGATTGAAAATGTAAGTGTTAAAATAAATCAGGGAGACTTTGTATTTCTTGTAGGCCCGAGCGGTGCAGGCAAATCAACATTTGTCAAACTCATATTAAAGGAGATAAATCCGGATTCAGGCAGTATCAAAATCAAAGACCGCGAGATTACAACCATGGCAAACAAAGACATCCCGGAACTTCGAAGAAACATCGGTATGGTATTTCAGGATTTCAGACTTCTTCCCAAAAAAACCGTATACGAAAATGTCGCATTTGCAATGGAAGTAATTCATAGGACTCCAAGGTCAATCAAAAGACATGTGCCACAGGCGCTGAGTCTTGTAGGAATCAGTGACAAAGCTGACAGATATCCGGATGAACTTTCGGCAGGAGAACAGCAGAGAGTTGCAATTGCACGGGCGATTATCAATAATCCCCGCATGCTTATAGCAGACGAGCCCACGGGCAATCTCGACCCTGAGACAGCATGGGAGATAATGATGCTGTTAAACCAGATAAACAAAAAAGGAACTACTATCGTTATGGTTACACATTCAAAGGATATTGTTGACAAGATGGGCAAAAGAGTAATAGCTATCGAAAACGGTCATATTGTCAGAGATGATGTGGGAGCATACAGTATAGATGATGATGCTGTCGATACAAATGAAACATTTACAGGAGGGCTGCTTGACTGATGTTTAATTCTTTGAGATATACAATAAAACAGGCTTTTGGTCAGGTTCTCAGAAACAAGACGATGAGCATAGCCTCTGTGTTTTCGATTACAGCAATGCTTCTTATACTGGGGATTTTTTTCATACTGGTGATAAATATCAATATGGTTACAGAGTCAGTCAAGGCTGATTACGACACCATCGAGGTTTTTATGCTCGAGGATTCAGGTGAAGAAGACGTACAGGCGATAATAACAGGTATGACAGGCTTTGACGGTGTGGAGAGTGCAACTTACCGTACCAAAGAAGAAGCATTGTCAATCTTAAAAGAAAGATGGGGAGAACAGGGGTATTTGCTTGACAATCTTGCCGAGAACCCATTGCCGGATTCGGTTGTAATCAAGATATCAAGCCTCGAAAAGGCACAGGCAATAGCTGACAGAGTCAAATCATTTAATGGTATCGAAAAGGTCAACTATTACAAACAGACTGTAGATAAAATCATGAAGGTTACAGATTTCATACAGCTTGCTGCTCTGATAATCATGGCATTTCTGGTTATAGTATCAGTAGTGGTTGTTGCAAATACCGTCAAGCTTACTGTATTTGCAAGAGGTGATGAGATAAGCATTATGAAATATATAGGAGCAACCAACTGGTTTGTAAGAGGGCCGTTTCTTGTTGAAGGTATTATTATAGGCCTTTTCTCAGCAATAATATCAGTGCTGATAATTGCACTTGTTTACGCTAGAATTGTTGCAGGTATAGGAGATAATATGATGCTTATGCTGTCAACACCTATGGTTCCAGAAGGGTTCCTTATTAAAAACATAATCGTCATATTTGTTGCACTTGGCGTTAGCATTGGAGCCTGCGGCAGTATTATCTCAATGAGAAGATTTCTTGATGTATAGGGGTATTCAAATGAAAAAACTTTTTCTTATATGGATTTTAATATTAACAATGGTAATGGCAATTGCAGGAAGCTCATTTGCATATGCAGATAATCTGAGCAATATAAATTCACAGATAAATGACAAAAAATCAGAGCTTTCTCAGGGCAAGCAGGAAGAAAAAGAGCTCAAATCCGAAATAAGTCAGCTTACAGAGAAGATAGACAGCATGCAGAATGAGATTGATATTCTTCAAAGTGAAATAAACAATACTGAATTCAAAATAACTGCAGCCCAAAGCAAGCTGACCAAATTGCAAAACAGAATAGAGAAACAAAATAAAGATTTAAACGAACGCCTCCGAAATATGTATATGAATGACAATACCAGTTTTGTTGAAGTGCTTTTGAATTCCGAAAGCCTGTCTGAACTTCTTGTTAACCTTGATCTTATCAAGCGTATACACAAAAGCGACAAAGAGGTTTTAGAGGAGCTCAAAACGCAGCATGCACAAGTTGAGAAACAAAAGAAAGAGCTGGATGAGCTCAATGCTTCTCTCAAGTCACAGCAAGGCGAGATAGAATCAAAGCAGGATTCTCTTAATGCTGACAAGTCCGCCCTGAACAAAAAGCGACAGGCGGTAGCTTCTGAAAATGCTGAGCTTTCAGAAGAAATTGCGGATCTGCAGGCAGCAGCAGATGCCCTCACGTCACAGATTAAAAGCTATGGACAAAGCAGCAGCACTTATTCCGGCTCCATGATATGGCCGGCATCAGGCAGCATATCATGCGAATACGGATATAGATATTGTCCATTTCACGGATATGAGCTTCATACTGGGATAGATATAGCAGTAGGTACGGGTACAAGCGTTAGAGCGGCAGCTTCAGGCGTTGTAAGACAGGCCTATTATAACAGCAGCTATGGCAACATGGTTCTTATAGATAACGGTGGAGGTATATATACACTCTATGCTCACAATAGCAGCCTGCTTGTGAGTGCAGGTCAGAGTGTATCACAGGGACAGGTTATTGCCAAGTCAGGAAATACAGGTAACTCTACAGGCCCTCACGTCCATTTTGAAGTAAGAGTAAATGGCCAATATGTAAATCCAAGGAACTATTTATAAGATGAACAAGTTAAACCCTATTGTAATTGAATTACTCAGCAAAAGAGGAATACAAGAAAAACAAGATATAATGGAATTTATAAGTCCTTCCCCAAGAAGGACTTATGACCCTTTTTTGATGCTTAACATGGATGAAGCATCAGATGTGATTTTGAAATATATCAGAGATGGCAAAAAAATCTGTATATACGGGGATTATGATGCTGATGGAATAACATCCGTTGCTATTATGATGCAGTCCCTTCGCAAGCTGACAGACAATGTCTTTTATTACATACCGTCAAGATTTGTGGAAGGGTATGGTCTTAACGTTGAAGCTATACATAATATCAAAGAAAAAGGCGCTGATTTGATTGTAACTGTAGACTGTGGCAGTGTTTCCTGCAGTGAGGTTTTGTATGCCAAAGAGCTTGGCATTGAAGTTATTGTTACAGATCACCACAATATAGACGAAAGAGCTGCTGATTGCCTTATAGTGAACCCAAAACAGGGAAATTGCAATTATCCTTTTAAAGAACTTGCAGGATGCGGAGTGGCCTTTAAACTTATATGCGCATTGCAGCGAAAAACAGGTCAGGGCAAGGGATTTCTCAAAGATGTGCTCGATCTTGTTGCAATAGGCACTATAGGCGATATTGTACCACTTACTGATGAAAACAGAACTCTTGTCAAATATGGACTCAAAGCGATTAAAACCACCAAGCGTAAAGGCCTTTTGAAGCTTCTGGAAATGATGGCATTAAGCCCTGCAACAATCAATGCAGACAACATTGCATATGTATTGGTGCCTCATCTCAATGCGGCAGGCAGAATGAGAGATGCGTCCTTATGTGTTGAAATATTACTTTCTGATGACGACAGGCTTATACATAACGGAGCAGAGGAGCTTATCAGATGCAACAAAGAAAGGCGACGTGTACAGGACGAGGCTTATGACAAATGTGTTGATATAGTTGAAAAGCATCTCAAAGACAGAAACTTCATAATGATAAAGTGTCTTGATGCCCATGAAGGAATTACGGGAATTGTTGCAGGTAAATTAAAAGACAAATACAAGCGCCCTGTAGCGATTGTAACTCCAGCTGCAGACGGACTCAAAGGCACTGGCAGAAGTGTAAGCAGACTTAATCTTTATGATATAATGAAGGAACACGAGGAATATCTGGACAAATTTGGAGGGCATGCGGCAGCTTGCGGATTTACCATGTCAGATGACAATTTCAGAGAGCTCTCATACAGCCTTGATAATACAGTCACTCATATGCTCGAAGCAGACAGCTCTATATTTGATGAAGATGTGGATATTGATATGGAACTTACTGTGGATCAGATAAATCTGAAGCTTTTTAATGATATACAGCTTATAGCGCCGTTTGGACACAAAAACAGAAAACCGGTATTTGAAGTAAAAAATGTTGCTGTAAGAGATGTGTATTATATGGGCGCAGACAACAAACATGTGAAATTCAATATCTATGATATATATGGCAACTACGTCAGATGTGTATTGTTTAACAAGGCACATGAAAACAAAGATATACTCATAGAAAACAATACAGTTACAATTACAGGTTGTCTGGATGAACAAAAATGGAGAAACACCCATGATGTTCAAATAATCATAAACAGTGTGAAGTAGAGGGATTGGTTTTGAAAAAAAGACAGTATACTGCAATAATTCTTATGGCAGGAATAATAATCGGCATGACTGCTATGTGGATAATTACAAGTTGTGCAGGCGGATTTATTAAAGTTAATGCATCTGAGTATGATGATATGCTGAAAACATACAAGAAATACAGCAAGCTTGAACAGCTGTACAGCTATATAGAGGACAATTACTATACGGATGTAGATGATGACAAGCTCATAGAAGGCGCATATGCAGGACTTGTCAAAGCCCTTGATGATCCATATTCCTCATATATGTCCAGCGACAAATATGAAGAATGGAATTCAGATGTAAGCGGTGAATTTGGAGGCATAGGAGTTACATTTACAGAAAATGATGACGGGGAATTTGAAATTGTTAGCGTGATTGATGATACTCCCGCATACAAGGCCGGGCTTCGTGCTGGCGATATCATAGAATCAGTAGATGGCAAAACTTATGATGATATGAATGATATTGTGTCTGTAATAAGAGGTGAAGAAGGCACCAGGCTCAAATTGAAGTACAAAAGAGAAGATATCGAAAAAACAGTCACAATAACAAGAGACACAATACAGATTGAGAGCGTGAAAAGCAAAATACGCAAAGACAATGTAGGATATATCAGGATATCATCATTTATAGAAACAACATCAGATGACTTCAAAGATGCCTTGGACAGAATGGAGGATGCCGATGTCACAGGCATGGTTATAGATATCAGAAACAATGGGGGAGGCCTTGTCGATGAAGGCCTTGCAATTGCTGATGAACTTCTTGGCAAATGCACTCTGGTATACTATGTAGACAACAAAGGCAACAAAACCTGCAGCTATTCTGACAAAAACAAAACAGATATACCGTACGTGCTGCTTGTAGACGGAGCAACCGCAAGCACTTCGGAAATACTTACAGCAGCAGTTAAAGATAATAACGGTGGCAAAATAGTAGGAACCAAAACATTTGGCAAAGGAATAATTCAAACCACATCCAGATTCAAAGACGGTTCTGCAATCAAACTGACAGTCATGCAATATCTGTCACCTGATGGCAATGAAATTCACAAAAAAGGCATCAAGCCTGATTATACAGTCAAACTCAAAAAAAACGATGACACAGATTATCAACTGAACAAAGCATTGGAGATTTTAAAACAG
>CAZDQV010000012.1:0-32142 GCA_964507795.1 uncultured Oscillospiraceae bacterium
CTAAAGGTATAAAGGGTGTTAAATACTATTATAGAGCCAAGGTTTATGTATATGACGGAGAGAACCTTGTAGCTAAGACTAAACTTGCTCAGTGCAAATATGGAGTGAGGACCTGGAGTAAATAAATTTACCTTAACAAGGTGGATTTTAACAAAGCCCCTTCTTGACCACCCCCTTTTTTAAGGAAGTGTTAAGTTTATAAAGGAAGACTCATCAATGGCAATTCGCTGTTGGTGGGTTTTCTGATTTTTGAGAAAAGCTTTTTTTGCGCACTTTTCCATGGGCGGGAGAAACGGAGAGAAAAATAAAAAGCAGGCTTGAATATATATTATTGAAGAAGTATAATATAGATAAATTAATATATAAATTTATCTATATATTAGGAGGGCTAATTATGAGTGATATGTCTGTGGCAGGAATGATGAAAAGAATAATTCCTATTACAAGGTTTAATAAGGGAGAGGCGGCAAAAATTTTTGATGAAGTCGAAAATACCGGTGCTAAAATCGTTGTGAAAAACAATGTGCCGGCCTGTGTGCTGCTGTCGCCTGAACAGTATGATTTTCTGATTGAAATGGTATCAGATTATATGCTTTACCTTGAAGCAGAAAATCGTATTTCTCAAAATAGTGATGAGGTTTTATCAAGAGAAGAAGTTATGCATAATTTAGGGATTTCTTCGGAAGAACTTGATGATATCGAAGTTGAGATAGAGTAGGTGGATTTTGTGAAGTGGATTGTAGAATATCTTAGAGAAGCAGAAAAAGACCTTAAAAAACTTGACCCGTATAGCAGGAAACTTGTTCTCAAAGCAATTGATAAAACGGCAGAAAGACCGTTGCCTCCGCCCGAAGGGATGGGTAAACCTTTAGGGAACCATGCGGTAGCAGACTTGAGTGGATATTATAAAATCAAGCTCAAGGGTATGGGATACAGGGTTGTATATAAGCTTAAAAAAGACGCAGGAGTTATGAAGGTCATAGTAATATCGGTTAGAGCTGAGGAAGCGGTATACAGGGAAGCGGAGAGAAGAATAAGACGAAACACCGAGATTTAGATATACAGCATTTTTAAAGATAATACGAGTGCATTTTGAGCAGATTTCTTTCTGCTCTGTTTTTTTGTGCACTTTACCTTTGAAAATTGCAATTTGACCGCACTTATGATATTATGTAGGTTGCACAGTCAGATGTAATTTTAAGAGAGTGAGGTAAATGTATTATGAGAATTATACTGGATGGAATGGGCGGAGATAATGCTCCTCAGGAAATAGTTAAAGGAGCTGTAGAAGCCTCTTCACAGATTAATCATCAGATAATAATTGTAGGCAGAGAAGATGAAATCAATGCAGAGCTTGCAAAATACAGTTATGATGATACCAAAATACAAGTAGTGCATGCCTCTGAAGTGATAGAAAACGAAGACTCGCCTGTCAAGGCCATCAGAAGAAAAACAGACTCATCTATGGTAAAGGGACTTACAATGCTCAAAGAAGGAGAAGGAGATCTCTTTATTTCCGGAGGCAATACGGGTGCCTATATGGCAGGAAGCCTCTTCATACTCGGCAGAATTCCGGGGATAGACAGACCTGCAATCGCAAGCATATATCCGATAGCAGGTGGCAGCCTCCCCTCAATTATAGTTGATGCAGGGGCGAATTCTGAATGCAGACCGTCAAACCTGCTTGAATTTGCAATAATGGGCAGCCTGTACATGGAAAAAGTATTGGATAGAAAAAACGCAAGCGTGGGCCTTGTTAATTTGGGAATCGAAGAGAACAAAGGAACTACAGTAACAAAAGCAGCACACAAGCTGCTCAAAGAAGCAAATATTAATTTTATAGGCAATGTTGAGGCAAGAGATGTTCCCAAGGGAGCATGCGATGTCATAGTGTGCGATGGGTTTACAGGGAATATAATTCTGAAGCTCACAGAGGGATTTGCATGGAATCTCCTCAAGACAATGAAAAAGAAATTTACATCAGGAATTTCAGCTAAAATGGGAGCAGTGCTTCTTGCAGGTAAAGTCAAAGAAATCAAAGATGAATTTGATTACTCCGAATATGGTGGCGCTCCGATATTGGGAGTAAACGGACATATACTCAAAATCCACGGCTCATCAGGAGCGACTGCAGTCAAAAACGCTATAATTAAAGGTATTCCTTATGCACAGGAGAATGTTGTGGGCAGGATTTCTTCTGCAATGGAGGGCATAGACATTGGAGAATAACTTATCTGAGCTTGAAAACAGAATAAACTATTGGTTTAAAGACAAAGAACTTCTCAAACAGGCTCTTGCACACAGCTCTTATGTCAAAGAGCACATGCATTGCAAAACCGAAAGCAATGAACGCCTGGAGTTTCTTGGAGATGCCTTTATAGATGCAATTTGCGGGGAAGAACTGTATCACAGATGCCCGCATTCAGAAGAGGGCAGGCTTACCAAACTCAGAGCCGCAGTAGTATGTGAAAGAGCGCTTGCAAAACAGGCTCAAAAGATTGAAATAGGCAAATATCTGCTGATGGGGCATGGCGAAGAAAAACAGGGGGGACGCCATAGGGAGTCAATAATGGCTGATGCTGTTGAAGCTTTGATAGGTGCCATATATCTTGACGGTGGATATGACGCTGCAAGAGATGCCTTCCTTATGCTCAGCAAAGACATGATTGATGATGCAATTAAAGGCAGACTTATGAAAGATTACAAGTCAGCCATACAGGAGCAGGTGCAGGCTGTAGGAGGAGGCAAGCTCATATACAAAGTAAACAGAGAAGAAGGACCTGATCACAACAAGACCTTCTATATTGATCTTTTTCTTGAAGACAATCGGATAGGTACAGGCAGTGGCAAAAACAAAAAACAGGCAGAACAGCAGGCTGCAAAAGAAGCAATAGAAAGAGGATTACACAATGTACTTTAAAAAGATATATATGCACGGATTCAAATCTTTTGCAGATCCGGTGACTATAGAGTTTCACAAAGGAATCACCTGTATTGTAGGCCCAAACGGAAGCGGCAAAAGTAATATTTCTGATGCCATCAGATGGGTGCTTGGAGAACAGAGCCCCAAGATGCTGCGCGGAGGCAAAATGGAGGAAGTCATATTTTCCGGAACAGCAAGCCGCAAATCAAGAGGCATGGCAGAAGTAATACTGACAATAGATAATTCCACAGGCATACTTCCCATTGAGTACAATGAAGTTGCAATTACAAGGAGAATGTATCGTTCAGGTGAGAGCGAATATTACATAAACAACAACCAATGCAGGCTTCGTGACATCAGAGAATTGATAATGGATACAGGTATAGGTGTAGACGGATATTCTCTGATAGGACAGGGCAAAATAGCGGATATAGTAAGCAACAAAACAGAAAGCAGACGTGAGATATTTGAAGAGGCTGCAGGTATTGTCATGTACAGAACCCGCAAGGCGGAGGCTGAACGTAAATTGACTGCCACATTAGGGAACCTGGACAGAGTAAATGATATAGTAAATGAGATTGAAGGCCGTATAGACGGACTGAAGGAAGACAGTGAGAAAGCCTCCGAATATATCAAACTCAGAGAGAAATTCAAAGAGCTTGAAATCAATATTACGCTCAAAAATGTTGAAAATATCGAAGAAAAGATAAACGAACTGTTAAATGAATTAAAAGAAACAGACAAATCCATAGGTGAGATTAAAAACAAAAAAGAAGAGCTTGACAGAAATCTTGAAGATGCAAATATCAGGACAAGAGCACTCGATAAAATTGCAGAAGAAGCAAGAACCAATCTCATGGATATTGTCAGCGATATCAACAGGCTTGAAAAAACACAGGAGCTCAACACCGAAAGACTCTCTGCAATCAGTAAAGACAGGCAGAGACTTGATATGGAAATAGTAGAGCTTGATGTGAAGCTTCAATCAGAAAAACAGAATGCGGACAGTCTGCTGCAAAGCAGGTTGGCAGGAGAAGCAAAGCTTGCGGGGCTTAATGGTGATTTGCAGGTTGCTATTGACAGATATACTGTTAAAGCCGAAGAAGCTAACAGTACTCTCCTTGCCTTGAACAGTGAAAGAAACAGCATATTTGAGCACAACTCGAAGGCGGCGTCAAAAAGGACAGAAGCGGCAGGTCTTGACAGCCTCAGAGAAAGCCTTGAAAGAAGAAAACTTCAGATAGCAGATGAGAGAAATTCAGAAAGCTTACAGGGTAAATCAGAAGCTGATTTGCAAAAAGCAACAGACAAAGCTTCTGAACTTGAGTCATTCTTAGAAAGTATCAGATCGGAATCAGACAAAATCAAAAAAGCAGGCAACATCCAGTCAGAAAAAGCAAAGCAGCTTGCAAAAGACATAGAAGCACTCAAAATAGATATAAGTCGCAAAGAAACCAGAAAAAAAACCATTGAAGAAATGGAGTCCAATTATGAAGGGTATAACTTTGCAGTAAAATATATCATGAAATCCGGGATGCCCGGAATATATGGTACGGCAGCGGAGCTTATGAGTGTACCTGCAGGTTACGAAACAGCAATTGAAACAGCCATGGGTGCTGCCATGCAAAATATTATCTGTGACGATGATGCATGCGCCAAAAAAGCCATTATATCACTCAAGCAGGCAAAAGCGGGACGTTTGACGTTTATACCGCTCAAATCTATCAGGCATTACAAACCGAATGCAGATGTAAGCGGACTTCCCGGGTTTTTGGGATATGCTGATGAATGCGTTTCATTTGACAGCAAATACAAAGCGGCATTTGAGTATCTGCTTGGCAGAGTAGTTATAGCAGACAGTATGGATAATGCGGTTGCAATGTCCAAAAAAGCAGGTGCAGGACTGAGATTTGTAACGCTTGAAGGTGAAATAATAAGCAATGCAGGAGCAATAACCGGTGGTAAATACAAAAACAAAACAGCCAATCTGCTGGAAAGAAAATCAGAAATAACAAATCTGCAGGAAGAAATAGAAGCTTTGAACAAAGAAAAAGAATCTATGCTCCAGGTTGTGAAAGAAGCATCAGATGCGGCAGACAAAGCTTCAAAGCAGCTGCAAGAGTTAAGTGATAGAGCAAGACAGACAGAATTCGACCTCATAACTGCTCAAAATGAAAAGAAAGCAGTAGAAGATGCCATAATGGATTTTGGCAGCAGACAGGAGCGGTGGGACAGAGAACTGAGGTCAATCGAAGAGCAAAGATTCTCATCGGAAGATATGGCAAGAACGCTTTTGGATGAAGCATCAGAAGCAGAAAAGAATGCAAAGACAGCAGAAAATAATGTTGGCAGTCTGACAGCACTTTATGAGCAGCAGAAACAGGATGCACAGAATGCAAGTGAAGATATAACAGATGCAAGGATTGCAGTAACCGCATGTGAAAAAGAACTTCAGGCGTCAGATGCCATATATCAGCGAGTTGCAAATGGTATAGATGAGATTGAAGGCAGTATTGATGCCAAAAAACTGCAGCTTGAAGAGCTTGAAACAGAATATGCAAATCTTACGGCTTCATCTGAAAACGGTGCAGATCTTGAACTCAAAAAAAAGCAGAGGCGTGATGTGGAAGAAATTATAGCACAGGCTACTGCAGAGAAAGCTTCGCTGACAGAACAGACTGACGGTGCTTCCCGTGAGAAGACACTGATTGATGAGCAGCTTGCAAATATGCAAAATCAGAAGGTAAATGCAGACATCAAAAAAGTCAAATATGAGACACAGCTTGAAAGCCTCAAGGATAAGCTTTGGGAAAACTTCGAGATTTCTTATCTGCAGGCTATGGAATTTCGTACAGAAGATTTTGTCATGTCCCGTGCCATAAAAGAAAACAAAGAAATAAAGGCCAGAATGAATGAACTGGGCGATGTAAACATAGGAGCCATAGAAGAATACAAATCCGTAAGCGAAAGATATGAATTCCTCACATCGCAGAGAGCTGATATACTTGAAGCAATGGAATCGCTTCGCAATATCATAGAGGACATGGACAAAACCATACGAGCCAGATTCAAAGAGAATTTCGATCAGGTTGTAGTTCATTTCGAGCAGATTTTCAGAGAACTGTTCGGAGGAGGTCATGCACAGCTTCGTCTTGACAATGAAGACAACCCTCTTGAGTCAAACATAGATATCATAGCGCAGCCACCCGGCAAAAAACTGCAGAATATCAATCTGCTTTCCGGTGGCGAAAAAACAATGACAGCTATTGCATTGATGTTTGCAGTCCTCAAGACAAAGCCGACACCGTTTTGCATACTTGATGAGGTAGAGGCGGCACTTGATGACAATAATATTGAGAGGTTTGCAAAATACCTGCAGAATTTCAGTGAGATTCAGTTCGCACTGGTGACACATCAAAAGGTTACAATGGAATATGCCGATGTGCTTTATGGTGTTACAATGCCTGAACAGGGAATTTCAAAAATTCTGTCACTCAAACTTGGAGATAAATTTGATTTAGATTAGGAGAAACATATATGTCACTGCGTGAAAAAAAATCTTTCTTCGGTAAACTTTCGGAGAGACTGTCAGATGTAATAAATGCAAGAGCTGCAGTGGATGAGGAGTTTTTTGATGAGCTTGAGGAAATCCTCATAACCTCAGACATAGGTATGGATACTACCATGAGGATAATCGAGGAGCTCAGAGACCGTGTCAAAGATGCTCATATCACAAAGCCTGAAGTCGTAAAGACGATGCTCAAAAAAATCATTGTACGCTTTATAGACAAAGAAGACAGGCAAAAGCTTTGCAATGAAACACCGCTTGTAATTCTTGTGATAGGGGTAAACGGCGGCGGTAAGACAACCACAATAGGTAAAATTGCCACCAAACTCAAAAACGAAGGCAAAACTGTCATGCTTGCAGCAGCAGACACATTCAGAGCGGCAGCGGCGGAGCAGCTTTCGATATGGGGAGAGCGTGCAGGCGTTCCTGTAGTAAAGCATGGCGAGGGTGCAGACCCGTCAGCTGTCATATTCGATGCTGTAGCATCAGCAAAAGCGAGAAATACAGACGTGCTTATCTGTGATACTGCAGGGAGACTTCAAAGCAAAAAAAATCTCATGAATGAGCTTGAAAAAATGAATAAAGTCATTTCAAGAGAGTTCCCTGAGGCTGCAAGAGAAACCCTGCTTGTCCTTGATGCCACTACAGGCAAAAATGCGATTTCACAGGCAAAGGAGTTTGGAGAAGTTACAGACATCACAGGCATAGTTATAACCAAACTTGATGGCACTGCAAAGGGCGGCATAGCTATTACAATTGCAGATGAATTTGATATGCCTATTAAATTTATAGGTGTAGGGGAAGGCATGGATGATTTGAAAGAGTTTGACCCGGAAGAATTTGCAGGAGGAATTTTTGATGAGTAAACCGGTTGTTGCCGTAGTAGGCAGACCCAATGTGGGAAAATCAACATTTTTCAATAAAGTAATCGGCAAAAGAATTGCCATCGTAGAGGACACACCAGGTGTTACAAGAGACAGAATTTATGCTGAAACAGAATGGAATGGCATAGAGTTTGCCATTATAGATACAGGCGGCATAGAGCCTGACAGTGAAGACATTATTCTTTCTCAGATGAGGCAACAGGCAGAAATTGCAATGGACACTGCCGATGTAATTCTGTTCCTTGTTGACGGCAGAGACGGCCTTACATCAGCAGACAGAGAAGTTGCAAATATGCTGAGGAGACGAGGCAGAGAAGTAATACTTGTCGTAAACAAAATTGACACTCACAAGCTACCTGATGATTTTTATGATTTTTATGAGCTGGGGCTTGGCGATCCGATACCAATTTCAGCGGCGAATATGCTTAATTTCGGAGATCTGCTTGATGAGATAGTGGATGCTTTCCCAAAGGAGCGATATGAAGAGGAAGAAGACGTCATAAAAATAGCCGTAATAGGCAAGCCCAATGTGGGTAAGTCTTCCCTGATAAATGAGCTTGTAGGTGAAAACAGAGTCATAGTGTCGCCCATAGCAGGCACTACCAGAGATTCCATAGATACGCCGTTTGAAAAAGACGGAGACAGATACATGCTCATAGACACTGCAGGCATCAGAAGAAAAAGCAAGGTTACAGAAGATATCGAAAGATATTCTGTAATCAGAGCGGTTGCGGCAATTGAGAGAAGTGACGTTGCTCTTTTGATGATAGATGCGTCTGAGGGAATCACAGAGCAGGACAAAAAAATAGCAGGCGTTGCTCATGAGGCAGGCAAGGGAATAGTGGTCGTTGTAAACAAATGGGATCTTGTTGCAAAGAAGACCAATACAATGAGAGATTTCAGGCGTAAGATTGAAACAGAGTTTCCGTTTATGACATATGCACCGAGCATATTTATATCAGTAAAAGATCATCAGAGAATAAAAAACGTGATAGACATGGCCAAATATGTTGCAGAAACAAGAGCTATGAGAGTACCTACAGGTCAGCTTAATGCACTTCTTCAGGATGCAATGATGATGAAGCAGCCTCCGTCAGACAAAGGCAAAAGACTGAGAATCTATTATGTGACACAGGTTGGTATCAAACCGCCACTGTTTTCATTCAAGATAAATTCAAGACCTCTGATGCATTTCTCATATGCAAGATATCTTGAAAACAAAATAAGGGAAGGGTTTGGATTTGAAGGAACCTCTATCAAATTTGTATTCAGAGAAAAAGGAGAAAAAGAAGAATAATGACAGACAGCATACTTGGAATAATATTGATGGTTGTATCATACTTTATAGGTTGCATATCACCTGCGACAATACTTGCAAAAGCTCATGGCGTAGATATTCGTAGAGAAGGCAGTGGTAACCCGGGCACCACAAATGTCCTCAGGACACTGGGCAAAAAAGCTGCAGCACTGACTTTGATTATTGATATGCTCAAGGGGGCAGTTCCTGTTCTCATCGGAACCTTTGCAGGCCCTGTGTTTGCATTCGGATGCGGCACCATGGCTCTGATAGGTCACGTATGGCCGTTTCAGTTCAGATTCAAAGGAGGCAAAGGAGTTGCAACAGGTGTCGGAGTCATACTTGCTGTAAATCCTCTTCTTGGACTTATGCTTCTTATCGTATTTGCAATTGTTGTTGCAATAACCAGATATGTTTCACTGGGCTCATGTATGGCAGCTTTCATAATGCCTGCAATGTGCCTTGTGCTTATGCCTGATTTTTTCTGGTTTGCACTCATAATCGCGCTGATAATAATCATCAAACACAGAGCAAATCTGACAAGAATAGTAAAAGGCGAGGAATCAAAGCTTAATTTCGGCAAATAGGAGACAATGGATATGAACAAAATAGGAGTAATAGGAGCTGGCAGCTGGGGAACAGCACTTGCCGTGAGCCTCAGCAACAAAGGTCATAGAGTTAGAATATGGGATATTGACAAAACCCACCTGCAGGAACTCAGAGCAAACAGAGAAAACACCAGATATTTGCCCGGAGTTAAATTTTGTGACAGACTCGTTCCGGTTGATACTGTAAAAGAGGCTCTTGAAGATGCAGATACAGTACTGTTTTCAGCACCTGCACAGCATTTCAGAAGCGCACTCGAATCGGCGATTCCATATATCAGCAAGGACATGATAATTGTAAATGTTGCAAAAGGCATTGAACAGAAAACACTCATGAGAATGTCTGAAATTGCAAAGGAGCTTGGACAGTATGCAAATTATGCGGTGCTTTCAGGTCCTTCACATGCCGAAGAGGTTGGAAGAGCGATGCCTACAACAGTAGTTGCAGCATCAGAAAATCACGATATTGCAGTTGCAGTGCAGGAGATGTTTTCAACAGATTTTCTCAGAATATATACAGGTACAGATGTCATAGGGGTTGAGCTTGGCGGAGCTCTCAAAAATATCATTGCACTTGGTGCAGGCATATCAGACGGACTTGGATTCGGAGATAATGCCAAAGCTGCGATGATGACAAGAGGCATAGCCGAAATGAAGCGCCTTGGTGTCAGAATGGGTGCTGATGTCAACACTTTTGCAGGGCTGACAGGCATAGGAGATTTAATTGTAACATGTACCAGTATGCATTCAAGAAACAGACGCTGCGGCATCATGATAGGTGAAGGAATGAATCCGGATGAAGCAGTCAAAAAAGTGGGAATGGTTGTAGAAGGTATGTTTACTGCTGAAGCAGCCTACGAACTTGCAAAGAGGCACGATGTTGAAATGCCTATCACTAATGAAATCTACAAGCTCATCAAAGGGCAGATTACAGGCAGGGAAGCGGTTGCAAATCTTATGCGCAGAGATAAAAAACCTGAAGATTAGAATGCTCATGCAGGAGCCTCGCGGCATAAATTCGGCATAGAAATTCAACTAAATTAGCGGCCCCAAATTGGCCGCTAAAAATTTTTAGAAATTTTCAATCTCTTTTGCAGGTAATCCTGACACCTTGGCTATGGTATTTACGGCAGGGGATCTTATCAAGTTTAATTTCTTCGCATGGATTTCAGTAGCTTCGCTGCTTATACTAACCCTTACAGGATGGGATAGATTTATACCGAAATTCCGTATTCCTTCAGAACCAGACGTATGCTTGAAGAAAAATATAAAGATTGATGATGCTGTGTTTGAAGGTGTAACAGAAAATGTTGATGTGAAAGTTGAAATACCTAAGGATAAAGAGGAGACAGAAATCAAATCAAAAGAATAGCTTGTTGAGTTAATCTTCTAAAATAAGGTTGTAGAATTCGAACCCCCATAATCATGGGGGTTTGATATTGGAAAAGAGGAGACTTTTATGGAATTATCAAAACGTGTACAGGCAATGCAGTTTTCACCAATAAGGCGGTTCAATGTATATGCCAACGAAGCGATACAGCAGGGAGTGAAGGTATATAAGCTTAATATAGGACAGCCCGATGTAGAAACACCTTCATGCTTTATGGATGCAATCAAAGACTATGACAAAAAAGTCATAGCATATGCTGAATCAGGAGGAATAACAGAACTTCAGGATGCAATAATTGAATATTTCAAATCATATGATATGGAATATTGCAGAGATGATATGATTATAACAACAGGTGGCTCTGAAGCACTCAACATGATTTTTACAAGCATATTAAACCAGGATGATGAAGTGTTGATAGCTGAACCTTTTTATACAAATTATCATACATTCATAACATCTGCAGGAGGCAGAGTTGTACCGATAACCACAGTAGCTGAAGAAGGTTATCATTATGCAGACAGAAACAGAATTGAAAAGAAAATCACAGACAAAACAAAAGCTATTGTATGTATAAACCCGGGAAATCCTACAGGTACAATACTCACAAGAGATGAAATAAAGCTGATTCTTGACATAGCAAAGGAACATGATTTGTGGGTTATTGCTGATGAAGTATACAGAGAATTTGCATATGACGGCAGGGTGATAACATCATTTGGAATGTTTGAAGAATATGCAGACAGAGTTGTTATAGTTGATTCTGTATCCAAGAGGTTTTCAGCTTGCGGAGCGAGAATAGGCTGCGCAGTAACCAAAAACAAAGAACTTAGAGCCGGCCTTATGAAGCTTGCACAGGGTAGACTCTGCACATCAACAATAGACCAGATTGGTGCTGCTGCATTATACAGACTTGATGGTTCATATTATGACAGAGTAAGAGCAGAATACGAAAACAGGAGAGATGCTGTATATGATGAAGTAATGAATATTCCGGGAGCTGTATGCAGGAAACCGGGCGGAGCCTTTTATATGACAGTTAAATTGCCTGTAGATGACGTTGAGGATTTTCTGATGTTTCTTCTCAAAGATTTCAGAGATAACAATGAAACTGTTATGTTTGCACCTGCACAAGGGTTTTATGCGACACCGGAGCTTGGCAGAGATGAACTCAGAATTGCTTATGTACTTAAGCGTGAAGATATGGTAAGAGGAGCTCAACTTATAGCAAGCGGACTTGAAGCATATAAAAACAAATAAAGCAGAAATTCTGGCAGAGGTTGTTTTATTGGTCATATAAATTAGCGAGGCAGCCATATGGCTGCCCATTGCTATCTTTTGTTAGAACGTATCCATATTTTTTGCTTCTCTGCAGCTTTAATCAGATCGTCTCTGAAATCAGGGTGAGCCAGAGAAATCAGCATTTCAGCTCTTTCCCAAGTGGTTCTGCCTGCTAAGTTTACAGCCCCATATTCTGTAACCATATAGTAGGACTGACTTCTTGGAGAGGTGACAATATCACCGTTAAAGGTAGGCATTATACTCGATTTGATATTGCCGTCCCTGTCCCTGTGGGTAGATGCCATGCAAAGAAACGCCTTGCCACCGTTTGACATGGCTGCACCTGTGAGGAAATCAAGCTGACCGCCGGTTCCTGAAATCTGTCTTGTGCCGGAACTTTCGGCACATACCTGTCCGTACAGGTCAGCAGAAAGGCAGCTGTTGATAGAGATGAGCTTGTTGAGTTTGCCCATTACCTCAGGAGCATTTACATATTCAAGAGGGAAAGCCATTATTCCCGGATTTTCATTCACCCATTCATACAGCTTCTCAGTTCCAAAAAATATCCCTGAAATCCCTTTGCCTTTGTTCAGAGTGGAATATTTGTTTGTCAGCTTGCCAGCTTCATATATTTTGTAGTAAGCATCAGAACAGAGCTCTGTATGCATCCCAAGGTCTTTGAGGTCGGATTCTGCTATCATTTCACCGATTATTCCCGGCATTCCGCCAATGCCAAGCTGCAGCATAGCACCGTCTGTGATATGTGGAAGTATATACTGCGCAATTTTTAAGTCGGTTTCTTTTGGCTGATGCAGCGGTACCTGTATCAGTGGGCCGTGTTCACCCTCAACTATCATATCAACCTCAGATATATGTATGCTGTCATCGTGACCGCCATATATCTTGGGGAGATTTTCATTGATTTCAACGATAACTAAATCGGCTTTTTCGAGGATGCCCTTTGCAATACCTATTGAAGTTGACAGATTGAAATATCCGTGATTGTCCATAGGTGTAACAGAAACCATAGCCACATTTATGTCAAGAAAATGTCTGTAATATTCAACAACATTACGGAATATCATAGGAATGAAATTGCAAAGACCTCTGTCACAGAGCTTCCTCTCATATGCTGAGCAGTGCCAGCTGTTATATATGAAATGCTCTCTGTAAGGATCGCATTCAACCACCTGTATGGGACCAAACAAGAGATTCCCGCGTATCTTAACATCTTTAAGCTCATCTTTTCTCTTGGCAAGAGCCGCATCAAGCAGTGCAGGGAAGCCATTGCCTGTAGTATATTCAATCCAGTCACCGCTTTTTACTGTCATGACAGCTTCCTCAGGTGTCCGTAATTTGCTTTTGTATTCAGGTATAAAGTTCATGTGCTATTTCTCCCGTATAACCAGGCTTTGGCCTGTCATTTCGTCAGGTATATCCATATTCATCAGCTCAAGGAGTGTGGGTGCAATATCCGAAAGCCTGCCACCGTCTTTGAGCTTGCATGGATTCTTTGCTATATGTACAAGAGGCACATCATTAAGGGAATGCGCTGTAACAATGTTGCCATCATCATCTGTCATCTGATCCGCATTACCATGATCAGCTGTAAGCAGTATCTGCCCACCTTTTTTGAGGATGGCATCTTTGATTTTGCCTACGCATTTGTCAACTGCACAAACCGCTTTGACAGCAGCGTTCATAACGCCTGTATGACCGACCATGTCGCAGTTTGCGAAATTCAGTATGATAAGGTCATATGTATCATTTTCAATCTGCTCTACAACTTTGTCTGTGACTTCATAAGCACTCATCTCGGGCTGCAGATCATATGTTGCAACCTTTGGAGACGGAATCAGTATTCTGTCTTCGTTCTTATTTGGAGCTTCAGCTCCTCCATTAAAGAAAAATGTCACATGTGCATATTTTTCTGTCTCTGCAATTCTAAGCTGCTTGAGTCCTTTATCCGCAACATATTCACCGAGAGTATTTGCAAGTCTTTGCGGTGGAAATGCTATTTCCACGCCAGGCATCTTAGCATCATACTGAGTCATGCATATATAGCAGAGATTTGTCGGTCTTGCTGTCCTTTTGAAGCCGTCAAAATCATCATCGACAAATGCTCTTGTTAATTCTCTTGCTCTGTCAGGTCTGAAATTAAACATAATAACGGCATCGTTATCGCTTACAGGGGTCATACCATCAATTACAGACGGTTTTACAAACTCATCGTTTTCATCACGAGCATAAGCTGCTTCAAGGATATCTCGAGCTGCAGCATAATGAAATCCTTCAGATATAGTCATGGCATCATAAGCCGCTTTGACTCTGTCCCAGCGCTTGTCTCTGTCCATTGCATAATATCTGCCTGAAATGGTTGCAATCTTACCAATGCCTGTCTCGCGCATGTACTCTTCAAGCTCTGAGATATATTTGTCCGCACATCTTGGAGGCACGTCTCTCCCGTCAAGGAAGCAGTGCACAAATACTTTTGAAACTCCTTTGGATTTTGCCATATGGATAAGAGCCTCAAGATGCGTTATATGACTGTGAACTCCGCCGTCTGATAAAAGACCGAAAAGATGAAGAGCAGAGCCGTTGGTGATACAGTGATTCATTGCTTTGGTGAGCTTTGAATTTGTAAAGAAGGTGCCGTCTTCTATAGCTTTGGTTATTCTGGTAAGCTCCTGATAAACGATGCGCCCCGCCCCTATATTGAGATGACCGACCTCAGAGTTACCCATCTGACCTTCAGGAAGCCCCACATCAAGGCCACATGCCTTAAGTGTTGTATTTGGATAATCAGTAAATATCTCATCAAGCTCAGGTTTTGAGGCCTGTGCAATGGCATTGCCTTCTGTTTTTTTGTTTATTCCATATCCGTCAAGGATCATTAACATTGTAGGTTTCATAAATAATCTCCCGTCAATAAAGTTTACACATTATGTAGCAGCTATAGTATAACAAAAAAATAGAAGTAATAAAAGATGAGATTGTTTTGAAACTTGCTTTTGAGTATAATTAAGAATAAGAAAGGCAGGTATACGATGAAGTGGAATGACGCACAAAAGAAAGCAATAGAAAACAGAGGCAACAATCTGCTGGTGGCAGCAGCCGCAGGCTCAGGCAAGACCACAGTTTTAATTGAACGAATCAAACGCCTTATACTTGAAGACAGAATACCTGTGGACAGATTTCTCATAGTTACATTTACAAAAGCTGCAGCTTCTGAAATGAAAGAAAAAATAGTGACTGCTCTGACAGGTGCCATAGACACGGCAAAAGACAGAGAAGATATAGTATACCTCAAGAGACAGCTTGATCTTGTGGGCCGTGCCAGCATATCCACATTTCACAGCTTTGCGCTTGATGTAATCAGAAGATATTTTTATCTGACTGATGTGGAACCTGATTTCAGGATATGTGATGAAGTGCAGGCAGGACTCCTCAAATCACAGGCTGTCGATGAGATGTTTGCTGATAAATTCGAAGAAAAAAACCGGGATTTTCTCGATTTCATAACATGTTATGCCAGTGACAGAAACGAAAAAAAAGCAAAGAATTTAATTCTTGAAACATACAGAATGATACAGAGCATTGCAAAACCTTTTGAATGGCTCGAGGAGATGACAGACAGCCTGTCCATGAATGCTGATGAATTTCAAAACAGCAGGCTCTGCAGTTTTGTAAAGGAGGATACTGCAAGGGCAATTAATTTTGCCGGAAACACGTTTGAACAGATTGCAGAGCTTTTGAGCAGCGCAGGGGTTTCTTCTCTTGCAGATAAATTTGAAGCAGAACTTGCAACAATTAAAGCGACTGATATATCTGATATGAGTTACGAGCAGATGTCTGCAGCCGTTTCGGGTATTAAATTTCCGAGAATGGTTGTGCTTAAAGCCGAAAAGGAAGCATATGAACCTTTAAAGGAGCAGATTGCGTATCTTAAGGATGGTGCCCAAAAAAAGCTTGACGATATTAAAAACAGATACTTTGTGCAAACCCTGACAGAATATGTGGAGGATATAAACGAGACTTACAGGTATGCATGTATATTAAAACAGCTTGTAACAGAATTCAGCAACAGGTTCAAGGCTCTCAAAGCAGAAAAATCTCTGATAGATTTTAACGATATAGAGCATTACGCATTGGAGATATTAAGCCATGAAGAGGCTGCAGCTGAATACAGAGATAAATTCAAATACATATTTATAGATGAATACCAGGACAGTAACGATGTGCAGGATACACTCATAAGCAGCATCAAAAGAGAAAACAATCTGTTTATGGTAGGTGACGTTAAGCAGAGCATATACAAGTTCAGACTGGCAGAGCCTGAGCTGTTTATGAAAAAATACGCTGAATATTCACAAAGCAAAAACAGCATAAAAATAGATCTCAACCAGAATTTCAGAAGCAAGGGCAGAGTAATCGGTGCTGTAAATGCAGTGTTCGAAAGCATAATGGAGGACTATGGACCAGAAGCGGCATTGCACAAGGGAGTACAATATGAAGGTGAGCTTGATATCAATCCAAAGCTTGTGATTTTAGACAAAAACACGGGCTCTGATTCTGAACCTGATGAAGAAATAGCAGGAATGAAAGCAGCCGAGCAGGAAGCATTGCTTGTTGCCGAAATCATCAAAAGAACACTGGGAAATGAAATTTACGACAGCAAGAGAGACTGCATACGTAATATAACCAAAAAAGATATCGTAGTTCTTATGAGAAGCACCAAATTCAACGCGCCGGCGTTTGCCAGAGTACTTGAAAATGAGAACATTCCGGTGTATATAGATGATTCAGACGGATATTTTGACACGATAGAAATTTCACTTGTAGAAGATATCCTCTCCCTTATAGACAACAGCAGACAGGATGTCCCCCTTATAGGGGTTTTGCATTCGCCTGTATTCGGATTTACAATAGATGAACTTGCAGACATACGCATAGCATGTAAAGACACATCATATTACGAAGCCTTCAGGAAGTATATTTCTGAGGGCAGCGATGCTCTGCTGAGGGAAAAATGCAACAATGCAGATAAAACCATAGCAGAGTGGAAACAGCTTGCAAGAGATATTCAATTAAGTGAGCTCATATGGAAAATCATATGGGACACAGGATATTACACATATGCCGGTGCTCTTCCCGGAGGTGCTCAGAGGCAGGCAAACCTGAGAGCCCTTGCAGACAAAGCCATGGAAGCTGCAGAGGGAGGTATATATGATGTTTACGGATTCCTGAAATATATAGAGGCTGTAAAAGACAAAAAGGTTGAAATAGGTCAGATAAAAACAGTTGGTGAATCAGATGATGTAATACGCATAATGACTGTACACAAAAGCAAGGGACTGGAATTTCCTGTTGTGATAGCAGCAGGCATGGGCACGAGATTCAATTTGAGATCAAGAGAGGCAGATATTGCTCTTCACAAGCAGATGGGGATTGGACTTACATATATAAATGCAGATGAGCATTGGAAAAGAAAAACTTTGATACAGAATATAATTGAAAAATGCACCAGAAATGAAAGCTTTGAAGAAGAAAAAAGAATTCTTTATGTCGAACTTACCCGTGCCATGGATCAGCTGATAATGATAGGCAGCGTCAGAAAATTCGAAGGAAATGAATACAGATATATGACAGAGAACCCTGAAGCGGCAGGATGCCCTCTTGAACTTGTAGCACCTGCAGCATATGGAGAGGAAAGCGGTATAGATATCAAAACGGTGAATATATCAGATTTGGCTGCAAACAGTGAAGCTTCAAGAAATACCAGGGAAACGGTTAAAGCATTAATAGAAAAAGACAAAACCGTATGCAGCGATGGAATACGAAACAAGCTTTTGTTTGAATACAGCAACATGAATGAAGTAAAAACAAAATATAAATATTCAGTCACAGAGCTTAACAGGGAGGCGTTCGGAGGAGATTTCTACGACAAAATCACACTCAAAACGCCGGCATTTGCAGCAGATGACGGGGAGCTGTCGTCAGCTGCAAGGGGTAGTGCAACCCATAAGGTTATGGAGTTTATTGATTTCAGAGAAGAGAATCTGGAGAATATTATCGAAGAACTTGCCCAAAAGAACATCATTACAGAGCAGGAGAAGCAGGCAGTAAACCGTGAGGGAATAATATCGTTTATACGAAGTGATATAGGCAGGCGTGCCGCGAAAGCCAAAGATCTGAAACGGGAACAGCCATTTACAATCCTCAAAGAAAAAGACGGCACTGAGGTAATGGTGCAGGGAGTTATTGACTGTTTCTTTGAAGAGGGCGGAGAGCTTGTGCTGGTTGATTACAAAAATACTTCATTAAAAAACGAAGACATGCTGATAAAAAGATACAAAGGTCAGCTTGATATATATGCTGAAGCTCTTGAAAAAACAATGCAAAAACCGGTAAAGGAACGTTATCTGTTCCTGCTTGAAGAGAAAAAGTGCATTGAAATGTAAAGTGTACAGATATCTGAAAGGTGGCAAAGTGAATTTAAAAATGCCTCGCAAATGCGAGGCATTAATTAATATACAGCTTGAATTATGTAGAATCGCTGATTTATACCAAGCCCTGAGCCATCATAGCTTCAGCAACTTTTTCGAAACCGGCAATGTTAGCACCCTGTACCAGAGCATTCTTGTTGCCATAGTATTTCTCACCAGCACCTGCACAAGCACTGTAAATGTTTCTCATGATCTGGTGAAGCTGAGTGTAAACGTCTTCATGCTGATATACAGTATGACCAGCGTTCTGTCCCATTTCGATGCATGAGCAAGCAACTCCGCCTGCGTTTGCAGCCTTTGCAGGGCCAACAGCTGTCAGGTTGTCCATCAGATAAACAAGAGCATCATTAGTTGTAGGCATGTTAGCACCTTCGCAGTAGAACTTGCAGCCTGATGCTACGATGTTTTTAGCGTCTTCCATGTGTACGTCATTTTGCATAGCGCAAGGGATGAACAGGTCAACCTTAACATCGAAATCCTGGCATACGCCCCAAGGCTTCTTGCCTGCAACGAACTTGGCGTTAGGGAATTTCTCAGCATAAGGAGCGCAGATGTTTTTGCCTGAGCTTCTGAGGTCAAGAAGGAAAGCAACTTTTTCGTCAGTGCTGATTCCGTCCGGGTCATAAATGTATCCGTCAGGACCTGAAATAGTTACGCACTTGGCACCTAACTGCTGCAGCTTCCAAGCTGAACCCCATGCTACGTTACCAAAACCTGAAATAGCAACAACTTTGCCCTTCATGTCTTCGCCGTTGGCTTTGAGCATTTCTTCTGCATACCATACGATACCAAAACCTGTAGCTTCGCTTCTTCCAAGAAGTCCGCCGTAAGGGATGCCTTTACCTGTAAGAACGCCTTCGTATCTGTCAACGATTCTCTTGTACTGTCCGAAGAGGTATCCGATTTCTCTGCCGCCAACACCAAGGTCACCTGCAGGAACGTCAGTGTTAGGTCCGATATGTCTGTATAATTCAGTCATGAACGCCTGGCAGAATCTCATTACTTCTGCATCTGACTTGCCATTAGGATCAAAGTCTGAACCGCCTTTGCCGCCGCCGATAGGAAGTCCTGTAAGACTGTTTTTGAAGATCTGTTCAAATCCTAAGAACTTGATGATTCCAGGGTATACGTTAGGTGCAAATCTGAGGCCGCCTTTGTAAGGTCCGATTGCACTGTTAAACTGGTATCTGTAACCCTTGTTAACCTGTACTTTACCTGCATCGTCAACCCATACAACTCTGAAAGTAACTCCTCTTTCAGGTTCAGTAAGTCTTTCGAGAAGAGCTGCTTCTTCATATTCCGGATGCTGTTCGATAACCGGAGTAAGTGAAGAAAGTACTTCTTCTACAGTCTGGTGAAATTCAACTTCGCCAGGGTTCTTCTGCTTGCAAAGCTCAATACATCTTTCTACATAGTTTGACATTTTGTTTTCTCCTTTTATTTTATTTGTTAAAACTAAGAACTATATAACCAATCTCAATATATCACTTTGAATGAGTGCCGTCAATGAATTATTTAAGGTCGACAAAGAAGTCTAAATTTTTCAAAAATGTGGGCATCAAAATAAGCAAAGTTATAAATAAAACAGATATAAATAGTACGGCGTGAATATGCAGACTAAACTTTTCGTTGAAAACGCTACTGATATAGGATACAATTAAGTGTATGACTGAAGGGGAACTTTAGAGATGGCCAGAATACACAAAAAAAGAAAATCGTTTTTCAGGAGATTCATATCATTTGTTATGACGGTTGTCATAATATGTGCCATAGCAGGAGCAGCAGGTGTTTTTTACGCCAAGAGTAAGCTTGACAACATATCGCATGTGGAGCTTGACACTTCCGCACTTGCAGCAACAAACGATTTGTCAGAATACAGGAATATTGTCATACTTGGAGTTGATACAAGGGATATGAGTGATTATTCCGGATCAAGGACAGACTCAATAATAATCGTGAGCATTAACAGGGAATCCGGAGATATCAGGCTGATATCGGTATACAGAGACTCGTTCCTTGATATTGAAGGCGTGGGGCTTGACAAGGTGACTCATGCTTTTGCATATGGAGGCCCTGAGAGAACCATTAATACTCTTAACAGGAATCTTGACCTTAATATCACAGAATTTGCAGCTCTCAATTTCAAAACAGTTGCAAAAATTGTAGACAGCGTCGGCGGCATCGATATAGATATCAAAGATGATGAGATAGACCAGATGAATATTTATCTGCCTGAAACAGCCAAATACCTCAAATGTGATTTTGAATATATAAATACGGCAGGCAAACAGCACCTTGACGGTGTGCAGGCTGTAACATATTCACGTATCAGACATACAGAAGGCGGTGACTACAGGCGGACAGAACGGATGAGAACAGTACTTACTGCTGTATTTGGGGAAGTCAAAAAAATGAGCCTTGGAGAGCTTGACCAGATGATGGATGATGTGCTGCCGGAGATAAGCAGCAATATTGATTCTATGGACATGATACCTCTGATGCTCAAAATGTACAGGATGAATATCAAGGACAGCATAGGGTGGCCTTATGACAAAGAAGGATATACAAGCCCATCGCAGATATGGTATGCGGCACCTGTCACTCTCGAAAGCAACGTCTCAAAACTTCATGAGGATGCTTTTGGGCAGAGCGGGTATATACCAGGCGATCAGATTAGAGAGATAAGCAACAATATTTCATATACAACAGGATATTACGGATATTGATTGTATTTTCAAACGTATTACAATACAAGGAGAACTTGCAGTGCGCGAAATAAACAGAAAAAAACGAAAGAAAGCCAGAAAAAACAATTCTGAAGCGCGAAAAGGCGGCAGAAAACCTTTTCATATTATACTCATCATAATATATCTGCTTTTGATGATATGCTTTTCGGCAATGCTCATATGGCTCAACATATTACCGGTGAAATACTTGGCAATTGCTCTTGCAGTCATACTTGTAGGATCATTTTTTGTAGTGATGTTTCTGAACATCAGAAAAAAACACTCCAAGCGGCGTGTTGCCGGCACCGTGATAGCGATTATAGCGATTATAGTATATGGAATAGGTTCGTATTACATATACAGCACTCAGGATCTTTTTTCCAAGATAAGCACTATCGGGCAGTCAACAGAAGATTATTATGTAATAGTGCCTGTAGAGGATACAGAGAATGTGTCAGCCAAGGCACCAGGTCTTGATTTTATTATGGGTGATGATGTTTATGTTTTCAAATCATCAGAAACCCCTTATCTTGAAGCCAGAGAAAGGCTTGCTGACCATGTGCAGATTAACTTTGAAGAAGGCAGCAATTCAGCTGAAATATCCGAAATGCTTATGGATGGAGATTGTGATGCGATATTTATGAGCAAGACATATTATGATATGTCTTGTGAAGAAATCAAAGGTTTTGAAGAAGAAGCAGAAATCATATATACAATTACCATAGCATCTGAGGTTGATGATGTAGCAAAGAGTGTTGAAAAGATAACGACCACACCGTTTAACGTATGTATCAGCGGCAATGACAATTTCGGAACAATAGAGCAGGTTGCAAAGAGCGACGTCAACATGGTTATGACAGTAAACCCAGAGACCAGAACCATATTGCTGACGTCAATACCGAGAGATTCATATGTAATGCTTCACAGCAGAGCAGCTTGTGACAAACTGACTCATTCGGGTGTATATGGAGTGGATGAAACTGTAACTACCATAGAAGATATGCTGGGCATTGAGATAAACTATTACCTCAGGGTTAATTTTTCAACAGTAATTGAGATTGTTGACGCCATAGGCGGGATTGATGTTGATTCAGACATGGCATTCATAACCCATGGCAGACAGAATGAAGGATACAGCTTCGTTGAGGGCGAGAATCATTTAAGCGGTGAAGAGGCTCTGGCATTTTCGAGAGAAAGATATTCGTTTACAGATGGCGATTTCCAGCGAAACAAAAACCAGCAAAAAGTATTAAAGGCAATGCTCAAAAAAATACTCTCAAGTGAAACATTGCTTACAAAATACACACAGCTTCTTGATGCGGTCAAGGATGAGATGCAGACCAATATGACCACATCTGAAATGCAGTCACTTGTAAAAATGCAGATAAATGATATGTCAGGTTGGAATATAGTTAATTATTCGATAACAGGCAATACGGGCAGTCAGCCATGCTATACGGCAGGGGGCGCTGCAGCATCAGTAGTAATGCCTTATACAAACAGTATCACCAAAGCAACCACAAAGATAAACAACGTCATGAACGGCGTTGAACAGGCGGACGGCGAATGGACCCGCGAATACGAATAGGTACATAAACATTAAGAAAATATTTTTAAGGAGAGATATTATGGCAAAGGAAAAACTTAATTTTGAAGATGAACAGGTAAGAAACACCTACAGACATACAGCATCACATATCATGGCACAGGCTGTAAAGCATCTGTGGCCGGATACAAAGCTTGCGATAGGACCTGCTATTGACAACGGATTTTACTATGATTTTGAATCGGAGCACAAATTCACTGAAGAGGATTTTCTCAAAATCCAAAAGGAAATGAAAAAAATAGTACAGGCAAACTATCCGCTTGAAAGATTTGAACTGCCAAGAGCAGAAGCCATAGCTTTTATGGAAGAAAAAAACGAGCCTTACAAGGTGGAGCTTATCAAAGACCTGCCTGAAGACGCTGTCATATCATTTTATAAACAGGGAGACTTTGTAGATTTGTGTGCGGGACCTCATATGGAATCCACAGGCAAAATCAAAGCCTTCAAACTGATGAGCGTTGCGGGAGCATACTGGAGAGGTGATTCAGACAGGCAGATGCTTCAGAGAATATATGCGACAGCTTTTCCTACTCAAGCAGAGCTTGACGAATATGTCAAAAGACTTGAAGAAGCCAAAAAAAGAGACCACCGCAAAATAGGCAAGGAAATGGATCTGTTTGCCATCTTTGAAGAAGGGCCGGGATTCCCGTTTTTCATGCCTAACGGTATGGTAATCAGAAACGAGCTTGAAAACTTCTGGAAAACAGAGCACAGAAAAAGAGGATATGAAGAGATTAAGACCCCACTCATTATGAATGAACAGCTCTGGAGAACTTCAGGCCACTGGGATCATTACAAGGACAATATGTATTTTACCAAAATCGACGGTGAGGATTATGCAATCAAGCCTATGAATTGTCCGGGCTCTCTTCTTGCATACAAGAGAAAAATGTGGTCATACAGAGATTTTCCTATCAGAATGGGAGAACTCGGTCAGGTTCACAGACACGAGCTTTCGGGAGCTCTTCACGGTCTTATGAGAGTAAGAACATTCACACAGGACGATGCGCATATATTCATGCTTCCTGAACAGATCAAGGACGAGGTAATCGGCGTTGTTAAATTCATAGATGACGTATACAATATGTTCGGATTCACTTATCATATAGAGCTGTCTACAAGGCCTGATGATTCGATGGGTTCAGATGAAGAATGGGAAGCTGCCGAAACAGCACTCAGAGAAGCTATGGAATCGATAGGAGTCCCATATGTCATAAACGAAGGCGACGGAGCATTTTATGGCCCTAAGCTTGATTTCCATCTTGAGGATTCCATAGGCAGAACATGGCAGTGCGGTACAATACAGCTTGATATGCAGATGCCTCAGAGATTTGATATTTCCTATGTGGGCTCTGACGGTGAAAAACACAGACCTGTAATGATTCATAGAGTAATATTCGGCTCAATCGAAAGATTCATAGGTATACTTACAGAGCATTTCGCAGGCAAGTTCCCACTGTGGCTTGCACCCGTACAGGTCAAACTGCTTACAGTAACCGAAAAATTCGTGCCTTATGCACAGGAAATCAAGGCAAAATGTGAAGAAGCAGGACTCAGAGTAGAGCTTGATGCAAGAAACGAAAAAATCGGATACAAGATAAGAGAGGCCAGAAACAGAAGAGACTCATATCTTTGCACTATAGGTGAAAGAGAAGCAGAAGCAGGCACATTGTCGGTAAGATCATCAAAGGCGGGAGATCTCGGTGAAATGAATGCAGACGAATTTATCGAAAAGCTTGTCTGTGAAATCAGAACAAAGGCCATATAACAGGAGAGAAGCAATGTTTGTAAAAGAAAAAGAAGTCTGGAGAGACGGCGTGTTTTTGTGCCATACCAAAAGCAGCTTCGATGCCGATCTTCTGGAGTCAAAACTGAGAAGTGAAGGTATTCCCTGCGTCAAAAAATATCAGGGCGCAAGCAATTTCATAGAGATAGCCATGGGCTCCAACACATCTTTTCCTATAGACATATATGTGCCGGCAGACAGACTGGAGGATGCAAAAAACATCATAGTCCCTGTCGACCTTGATGATTGTGAGCCTGTCACATTTGACGAATAAACCATGCAGGGGGCGGCTGTCTATGCAGCCGGCCTCTACTGATATATAGAGGATAAACCAATGACATATGCAAGAAAAGTGTTTGCGAAGGGCGGTTGCGTTATATATCTTGCAGCAGATATCAAATGTCTGGATTACCATACGCCATGCATGCTGGTACTGAAAACAGGAGATTCAGAATATATATTGAGCAGAGGTGATGTTTTGCTTTTCAGAAACACTCTGAAACCGTATATACAAGATGAGGAGAGCACCTTGCAGGGCAGGACATTGATTTTTTCATCAGATGATTGCAAGACATATATATACAGATCTGATGCATGTATATGTATGCAGATTGTCGCAGGAGATAACAGTGATGTTCTGTGCACTGTGAGCTTTTGCAAAAGCGAACTGAAAGCAATGTACAAAGCAATAGATTTGAGATGGTACAATAGAACTATTCCAGTGTACCGGTAGAATTATATCAAAAGTTATTATTGAATTTGGAGGGATTGTAATGGACTTTGACAGCAAAGCATATATAGGTGAGTATATTGAAAGGGCAAGAAAAGCTCAGGCTGAATTTGAAAAAATGAGCCAGGAAGAGGTTGATCTGGCCGTAAAAACCATAGCAAAGGTTGTGTATGACAATGCACAGTATCTGGCTGAAATAGCAGTAGAAGAGACAGGCATGGGAAACGTTCCTGACAAAATAGCCAAAAACAAACAGAAATCAAAAATAATATGGAACAATCTCAAAGGCAAAAAATCAAGAGGTATACTTGATACAGACGAAGATACAGGAATTACAAGAATAGCAAAGCCTGTAGGAGTCGTTGCAGCCATAACACCATGCACCAACCCGATAGTTACACCTATGAGCAATGCCATGTTTGCACTCAAGTGTGGTAATGCCATAATTATTACGCCTCATCATAAATCAATCAGATGCAGCACTGAAACTGTCAATATGATGAATGCAGAGCTTGACAGGCTCGGATATCCGGCAAACCTGATACAGATTTTGGACAGGCAGTCAAGAGAAAACACCAGAACCCTTATATCCTCCGCGGATGTAGTGGTTGCCACAGGCGGCGCTGGGATGGTCAATGCGGCATACAGTTCGGGAAGACCGGCTCTTGGCGTAGGCGCAGGCAATGTACAGTGCATTATAGACGAGGGATATGATTTCAAGACAGCGGTGCCCAAGATAATACAGGGCAGGACATTTGACTATGGCATCATATGCTCAGGTGAGCAATCGGTAATATGCCCTGAGAATGATTTTGAAAATATTATGGCTGAGTTTGAGGCAAACGGCGCATATATAGCAAGAACACCGAAGGAACTTGACGGACTAAGAGCGGCTCTGTTTGAAGATGGCAAAGCCAACAGGCATTCCGTAGGGCAGTCTCCTGCCAAAATAGCACAGCTGGCGGGATTTGATATTCCAAAGGATACCAAGATTATAGTGGCACTGGCAGAGGCGTCAGCCCAGAGAGACCCTCTGGGCGGAGAAAAAATGGCTCCTGTAATTGCGGCATACAAATATTCCAATCTGGATGAGGGAATAAACATAGCAAGAGAAAACCTCGAAAAAGAAGGCAAGGGGCACAGTGTATCATTTCATTCTGACTCAGAGGAACATATCATGCATGTGGGAAAGGAACTTTGCGTATCGAGATTTGTCATAAACCAGGTTTGCGCAAGCAGTGCCGGAGGCAGCTTCTACAACGGGCTTGCACCGACAAACACACTTGGGTGCGGCAGCTGGGGACACAACTCAATATCCGAAAATCTTGATTACAAACATCTTATGAATGTTTCAAGAATTGCAAGATATATGCCGGACAATTATGTGCCCTCTGATGAGGAACTCTGGGGATAGGACTGTGAAGGAAATGTGAATAAAACCTTTTCACAAGCAACATCAAACTGACCGTATTATGACATATGCATATGTATAATAGTTATTGTAAGAAATAGTTTTTTCACAGTTTCATATAGATAGATATGAAACACCTCCTTCAAAAAAATAGAGTGAAAAATGAGCTCTGACATTCAGGGCTTGTTTTTTTGTTGTTGTGATTTTAAGCCGGATAGAGTAAAATCTACTAAAGATACAGAAATGAAAACATACAAAGGAGACCCGCCATGAATCAGACTGAACGACGTGCCAAAATACTTGATGCTCTGAATAATTCAAACACGAGTATATCTGCATCTAAACTTGCAGCCGAATTCGGAGTGACAAGACAGATAATTGTTTCTGATATTGCCATACTTCGTGCAAACGGTCATAAGATAATTGCAACAAGAAGAGGATATGTCATTGAGAAAACTGAAGATGACTCGATTGTCGAAAGCATAGTATGCCGTCACAGTGCAGAAGAGACACTGCAGGAATTTTATATAATCACAGATAATGGAGGCAGTGTCGATAATGTGATAGTTGAGCATCCTATATACGGACAGATAAGTGCTGACCTCAACATCAGATCAAGATATGATGCAGAGGAATTTGTACGTATGGCAAAGGAAGCCAATGCATCGCAGCTGTGTGATCTTACGGGCGGACTCCATATTCATATGATAAAAGTCCCTGACAAAGATGCATATATGAGGATAATAGGCGGCCTTAAGAATGCAGGCATACTTGAGCAGCAAAAATAGCAGGTTTGTATTTATTTATCGGATTTTTGTGCTTTGTTTGTGAACTTCTCGTGAATTTTAGAGATATGCCTATTACAGCCACAGGTTTTGTGTTAAAATAGGCAAGGCTAAAAAATTTGTTTTACGAGGTGTGATATGAAAAAAGCAATAGCGTTATTTCTTGTCCTTGCATTAGGATCATCGATGATATTGACAGGTTGCGGTAACGAACCTTATGACTATGATCTTACCAAATATGTTAAAGTCGGAGAATACAAAGGTCTTGAATACGAGAACCCTGACGAGATAACAGTTTCAGACAAGGAAATCAAAGAAGCGATAGAAGAGGATTTAGAAGAAGCCAAAGCCCTTGAAGACGTCGAGGACGGCAAGGTGCATGACGGCGATACAGTAAACATCGATTATACAGGTACAATTGACGGTGAGGAGTTTGACGGCGGTTCAGCAGAGGGAAGCTCTCTTGAAATCGGCAGCGGCACTATGATTGACGGATTTGAAGACGGTCTTGTAGGTGCTAAGGTTGGAGAAACAGTGACGCTTGATTTGACATTCCCGGACCCTTACGAAAGTAACGAGGACCTTTCCGGCAAAGATGTTGTATTTAAGGTGAAGATCAATTCCGCACAGGAATATGTAACTCCTACAGAAGAGGAATATGTAAAGCAGAGTTCTGATTATGACAGTGTTTCAGATTACGAAAAAGCTGTCGAGGAAGAGCTTTACCAAACCAAAGAAGATGAACAGGATTCCGAAATCAAATCATATCTGTGGGGCCTTATTTCAGACGGCTCAGAAGTGATTGAATATCCCGAAAAAGAACTCGAAGAGTACATCGAAAAACAGAAAGAATACGTAGAGGACTATGCTGAAGACAACAGCATGGAATACGAGGATGTTATAGAGAGCACATATGGAATGACTGAAGACGAGTTCAATGAAGAGCTTGACAGTGCAGCAGAATCAAATGCCAAAGAGCAGATGATAATTTACTATATCGCAAGACAGGAAGGCCTTGAGGTTACCAAGTCTGAATACAATGATTTTGTTGATGCTCAGCTTGAGTCAATAGGATATACAGCCAGTGAATTTGAAGATTACACAGGTATGTCATATGAGGAATACGTAGGTGGTGAGGATTATATCAAATTCTATATGCTGTACGAAAAAGTTATGGATATGGTAGTTGAGAATGCAAAAGGTGTAGATGAACTCTCAACTGAAGAAGATTAATATATTTGGTACAAATTCTGCCAGAATTAAATTTTATATTGAAAACTGCTGTAATATATGGTAACATTGCTTTGTTAGTTTAAGTGGCCATATATTACAGTTTTTTATATGGCACATAAAAACTATGATTCTCTGGAGAGACCCTTTTAGGGGCGCCGAAGGTTTAAGCATGCAGGTTTAAGCAGCCTGCAGGTGATATCTCAGGCACAAAGGACAGAGCATAGGATAAGCTTATGCATCTCTCTGGAAGTCGAGCAAATCGGCTTTTTTTATTACTTTATTTTTATTTGAGAGGGAGAAATCAAATGACATTTATGGACTTTTTAACAAAACTCGACAATCTAGCATGGGGAGTGCCTATGCTGATACTCATTATGGGTACGGGGCTTTTGCTTTCTGTAAGGCTTGGAGTCCTGCAGTTTCGCAAACTGGGACTTGCACTGCGCTACATGGTCAAAAACGAAAAAGACGGTGTAGGTGAGGTTTCAAGCTTTGGAGCGTTATGTACAGCGCTGTCTGCAACAGTAGGTACAGGTAACATCGTAGGTGTTGCAGGTGCGATTCTTGCAGGAGGACCGGGAGCAGTATTCTGGATGTTTATTGCGGCATGCATAGGTATGGCCACCAAATATTCAGAGGGACTTCTTGCAGTCAAGTACAGAGTTATTGACAAAGACGGCCATGCGCTCGGAGGACCTTTTTACTATATCGAAAGAGGTATGGGCAGGAACTGGAAATGGCTCGCCAAACTGTTTGCAATCTTTGGTGTGGGAGCCGGACTTCTGGGAATAGGGACTATTACGCAGGTAAACGGTATTGCAACAGCTGTAAACAATTTCGCAGACCCTGACAGCTCATGCATAGCATTTTCAATAGGAGGAAACAGCTACACATGGGCAACGGCAATAACCGCAGTAGTTGTAGCTTTGGCAACTGCACTTGTGGTAATCGGCGGAATCAAGAGAATTGCCAATGTATCTTCTGTAATAGTACCTTTTATGATGGTGCTTTACGTAGTAATATGTGTTGCAATTCTTATTGCCAACATACAGGAAATCCCGGGCGCAGTTAAAGAGATCGTTGCAGGAGCGTTTGGTGCAAGAGCAGCGGCCGGAGGAGCACTCGGTGCCATGTTTATAGCAATGCAAAAGGGCGTTGCAAGAGGAGTATTTTCAAATGAGGCAGGCCTCGGATCAGCCCCTATCGCGGCAGCTGCAGCACAGACCAAAGAACCTGTAAGACAGGGACTTGTTACAATGACAGGTACTTTCCTTGACACAATAATCATATGCATGATGACAGCGCTTTCGATTCTTGTTACAAATTCACATGCAGTTGAAGGCCTTGAAGGAGCTGCAGTAACAGCGACAGCTTTTGGAAATGGGCTTCCATGGAGCATGCAGACAGGAGCATTCTTCCTGATGGTATGCCTTGCATTCTTCGCATTTACAACAATTCTCGGCTGGGACTATTATTCCGAAAGGTGTCTTGAATACCTTATAGGCGGCAAGAAGATGGGCGTGCTTTTGACTTACAAATGGCTCTATATAATAGCTGTTTTTGTAGGACCGTTCCTGACAGTGGAAGCAGTATGGACTATAGCTGATATCTTCAATGGATTCATGGCTATACCTAACCTTATAGCACTGGTAGCATTAAGCGGTGTTGTAGCAGCAGAAACCAAGAGCTATTTTTCAAGACTCAAACAGGGTCAGATAACAGACAGATAACAAATTGTGTAAACATCGCAAATAACGGCACACCATAACGGTGTGTCGTAGTTTTTTGCATGCTCAACATATTCATAAAATTTACCTTGGAGGTTAATTTGCATCTTGACAAAAACAGATTGTTTGTGCTATTATTGATTTACCTCAGAGGTAAATTTGAAAGAGAGACAATTGGTTGAATATCACGTACAGAAACAACAAAATCAAAAAGGTTTGTACGGATGCCAAAACTGCAGAGAGAACTTACGGTCGAGAAATGGCCGATAAAATACATCAGCGCATAGATGAACTTAATGCTGCGGATACTGTAGAGATGATGATACAGTTCCATATCGGACGATGTCATCCTCTTACACAGAACAGAAAAGGGCAATACGCAGTGGATTTGGTTCATCCGTACAGATTGGTATTTGAGAAGAATGGCGACGAAATCCAAATAGCAAATATTTTGGAGATAGTTGATTATCATTAATAGTCAAGATGACAAGTTAAGGAGGTAGCACTATGGTGAGAAGTCGCAGTTATATTGCAACGCCACCTGGGGCGACAATTAAAGAGCAGTTAAACGACAGAGGTATGAGCCAGAAAGAGTTTGCAGCCAGGATGGATATGTCTGAGAAGCATATCAGCAAACTCATAAATGGTGATGTACAGCTTACACCGGAGACTGCAGTCAGGTTAGAGATGGTTTTAGGTGTGCCGGCCAAGTTTTGGAATAATCTTGAGGCAATTTACAGAGAGAAGATTATTAAAGCAGAAGTAGAGAATGCAATGGATGCCGATGCTGAAATTGCAAAACAATTTCCTTACAGCGAGATGGCAAAATTCGGATGGGTTCCTGAGGCCGGAGAAGCAAAAGAAAAAGTTGCAAATCTCAGGAAATACTTTGGGGTGGTTGAGCTTTCGCTTTTGGGGTGCGATCAGATTACGAGAATTGCGTGCAGACGCTTAGCGATTACAGAAAAAAGCGATCTGGCTTTGATGGCATGGGTTCAGGAAGCAAAGATTAAGGCTCGTGATATTCAGACTGCTCCAATCAATATCAAGGGTTTGATTTCTGCCATGCCAAAGATAAGAAAAATGACGGTGCTTAGACCTGAGGAATTCTGCCCGCAGATAAAGAAGTATCTTGCAGATTGCGGAATAGCTTTGGTATTTCTGCCACATCTCAAAGGATCTTTTCTTCAGGGAGCTTCCTTTATGGATGGAAATAAGATTGTTGTTGGACTTACTGCAAGAGGAAAGGATGCAGATAGGTTTTGGTTTAGCTTGTTCCATGAACTGGCGCATATTGCCCTTGGTCATATAGGACAGCTTGACGGCACATCTGAGGATGATGAGAAGGCAGCTGATAAATGGGCGGGTAATATTCTGATTTCATTTGAAGATTTTGAAGCATTCAGAAAGAACAAAGACTATTCGGAGAGAAGTGTACTCCAATTTGCAAAAGTACAGGGAATTGCTCCGGGAATAGTAGTCGGAAGAATGCAACTGGAGGGGATGATTAAATACAGTATGATGAATAATCTGAAAGAAAAATACGAAATAACATGATAAAGCTATTGGCGGGGTTTATTGTTTTTTCATTCACAGCTGCAGAATATTTTTCGGGTGTTAAGCAAAAAAGCTTGACACCCTGTTTTTGTGTGATATAATAGACGAGTGTCAAGTCTTAATACTT
>CAZDQV010000013.1:0-30612 GCA_964507795.1 uncultured Oscillospiraceae bacterium
TAAAGTGCGTAAGTTTTTTTGTTACCGGTAACTTACACACTTTATTTTACACTCTCTTCATGTCAGAAAAACTTCTGAGGGTTATATGTCTTGCCGTTTATCCATACCTCAAAGTGCAGATGATTCGACGTCGCATTGCCTGTGCTTCCCACAGTTCCGATTTTGTCCCCGGCTTTAACCTTCTGGCCAGCTCTGACACTTCGGGAGTTAAGGTGGCCGTACCAGGTTACAAGTCCTTTTGCGTGTTTTATCACTATGCCCTCACCAAGGCCTCCGTAATTGCTCTTTGACTTTATAACCGTACCTGAGGCTGCGGCATATACTGGAGTACCCTTTGGTGCGGCATAATCCGCCCCTATATGAAATGCCCCGCCTCTCATGCCATATCCTGAAACATGGGTTGATTTTTTTAGAGGCTTTACAAGTGAAATTCCTCTGTATGATTTGAGAGTCCATCCGACTGCTTTTTTTGATTTTTTGCTTTTGATTGTTTTGTCATCTGTCTTGGCATATGCAGCCACCTTGTAGCAGTATCTGCTTTTGATGCTCAGTCCCGAATCTGTATATGAGGTTTTTTTGCCGCCTTTGACTGTTTCAATGCACAAATATTTTTTCTGTTTTTTGCTCCAGCGATACACCTTGTATCCGTCAGCATTTCCTACCTTGTTCCAGCTTATTTTAATCTTGTTGTAATCCCTGCCTGCAGCTTTCACGCCTGCCGGAGCCTGCAACACCAACTCCGCTTCTGAGGCTTCAACTGACTCCTGCTGCACTGCTTCAGTATCCTCAGAAACAGCAGAATCTGCTACATTGTTCCCTGTTTCTTCAGCTTCAGCCGAATATACAGCAGCCGGTGCAAAACACAACATTGCTATCAAAAGAACACTTACAAACTTTTTTATCATTTCCATCAAGCCTTTCTTCCCGCTATATTATCAGTAAAACTTCCTCGAATCGTATGCTTTTCCGTTTATTCTTACTTCAAAGTGAAGATGTGCACACAGAGCATTTCCTGTAGCTCCCACTCTGCCTATTTTGTCTCCGGCTTTAACTTTTTGGCTTTTTTTGACGCTGAGGCTGCTCATATGACCATATGTGGTGGTAACGCCTTTACCATGACTGATTTTTACCATGGTTCCCATGCTGTTGATGGAACCATGAGACTCTATTACCGTGCCGTCCGCTGCGGCATATATCCATGTTCCGTGTGATGCCCTGTAGTCATTGCCATGATGCATCCTGCCCCATCTCCAGCCATATGCTGAAACAGTCGAAAGCTTTGCAAGAGGTTTGTCAAGAGCCACTCCTTTGTATGTCTTGTGTGTTTTCTTTTTTACTGTTTTTGAAAACTCTCCTTCGATTTTTTTATCATCCTGCACTCTGTATGCACATACCTTGTACCTGTATGTTTTGGATGCTTTGAGGTTTTTGTCTATATAGTATGTCCTGCTACCTTTTATTGTTTTTTTGAGCACATATTTACCGGAGTCTTTGCTGTATCTGTATACTCTGTAACCGTCACAGTCCTTTACCTTGTTCCAGCTGAGTTTAATATTGTTTGAAATCGTTTTGACCTGTGCTCTGAGACCTGTCGGTGCAGGCAGCTCTTCAATCACTTCATCCGCTTTTTCTTCGTCTGTATTTACCGTAATATCAGCATCTACAGCAGTATCCGTCTCTGCTGCCTGGATAGTTTCCTCAGCAAAAGCTGCTCCGCTGCAGCACAGGGCAATGACCATCACCATAACTGAAATACATGCAAGTTTCTTAATCATAAACATCATCTCCCTTATTTGTTCCACAATCATACCACAATTTTGCCACACTTGTCAATTGCACCGTCATATGATATATTTAAAGAAAAATTTGACGGAGGTGCTCAAATGAAAAAAATACTTACAAGCGAATGTCTTTACGGCGGCAGAACAGTAAGATATGATGCCGGCGACTGCACGGAAACAAACCCTATCTATCTCAAATGGAAAGAGGAAGGCCGTCTCATTGCAATCTGTCCTGAAGTGTTTGGAGGATTACCTACACCAAGACCTGATTCTCAAAGAGTCGGCAATAAGGTTATGGCATGCACAGGTCCTGATGTTACTGCCGAATACACAAAAGGAGCAGAAGAGGCTTTGAGACTTGCCAAAGAACATGATGTTGCATTCTGCGTTATGAAGCAGGACAGCCCTTCATGCGGAAGCAAATTTATTTTTGACGGGACTTTTACTGATACTAAAATACCCGGGCAGGGTCTTGCAGTTGAATATCTCAGAAATGCAGGCTTTAAAATATTTGCAGAAGAAGATATAGATGAAGCTGCCGCATATTTGGCAGAACTCGAAAAATAGGGAAAAAGCTATTACATATGCCCCACCCGTTTCCACGTACGGGCAGGGGTTTTTAGCAGGTGTGTATTATGGATAGAGTTATTTTACATTGTGATATGAATGCTTTTTTTGCATCAGTCGAGCTGCTTTCGCACCCGGAGCTTGCAAATGTTCCCATGGCCGTTTGCGGTAATCCCGAAAATCGTCACGGGATAATCCTTGCCAAAAACGAGCTCGCCAAAAAAGCAGGCGTTGTCACTGCACAGACGCTTTGGCAAGCAAGAAAAAAATGCCCTGATCTGCAGGTGGTACCTCCTCATCACGATAAATACAAGCACTACAGCAGGCTTATCAATGAAATCTATGGCAGGTTTACTGACATGATAGAACCTTTCAGTATTGATGAATCATGGCTTGATGTTACCGCAAGCAGGAAGCTTTTTGGTGATGGCAGACAGATTGCAGACAATATACGAAACACAGTCAGAGAGGAGCTCGGTCTCACATTATCTGCAGGAGTTTCCTTTAACAAGATATTTGCCAAAATGGGCAGTGATTACAAAAAACCTGATGCAACCACAGTCATCTCCCGTAGCAATTACAAAGACATATTATGGCCTTTGCCTGTTTCGGAGATGTTTTTTGTGGGAGCTGCAACTGCAGGTAAGCTTAATAGATCAGGAATCATGACAATAGGACAGCTTGCACAGACAGACAGAATTCTACTCGAAAACATGCTTGGCAGGCATGGCGGCCAGCTTTATGATTATGCCAACGGCCTTGACGATTCTCCGGTTTCTCATCAATGGGAAAAGCAAAAGATTAAATCTGTAGGAAATGGAATCACATTCAAAAGAGATCTGACAGGTACTGAGGATATAAAAGGGGCGGTGATGCATCTTGCAGATACTGTTGCAGCAAGGCTGCGTCATTATGAGATGAAAGCCTCTGGCATCAAAGTCGATATAAAGGATACGGAGCTAAAGACGATCTCAAGACAGAAGCAACTCATATCTCCCACAAACCTTGCTTACGAAATTTCAAATGCGGCATTTGAAATAATAGTATCATCATGGGATATCAAAAACCCTGTCAGAATGCTGACAATAACAGGGATAAATTTATGTGATGAGGATACAGAAGAGCAGATTTCCCTGTTTGATACAGATACAGCCTCAAGAGAAAAGACTGAAAAGCTTGAACGTGCCATGGATTCCATACGGTCAAAATACGGCAAATCCTCTATTACATTCGGCAAATCCAATGAAGATATGCTTGGCCTAGACCCGCATGACGAAGATGACTGATTCTTCTTGTGGAATTTCACACAAAAACATATTGAAAAAATCCTCTTCTATTCTTCGCTTTAGATTTACTGGAATGATATCTACAGAAGATGATATAGATGCTTTGCTCACCGGCACGATACACGAATCTGCATTTCGCAGTTGTGGAAGATATCTTTCTTACCTGCTATATCAACAATGCTTTTATATTCTTTTGCTGTTTAAGAGCTCAACCAATTCATAAACTGTCGTTACCGGATTACTATCCCGGTAGAGTATATTCACATGATTTCTGGTTAATTCATTCACTCGTTCTTTTGCACGCCGAATAGCCTCTGGCTGATGTTTCTTCAATTCTTCAAAAACATCTGCATTTTTTCTGTAATTCTCCAGATGCCCTTTGTTTTTCAAAATATCAATTACCATAGCAGAATCCTTCAAATAACCACTCTATTTTTCAAAGTGAAGCAAATACCAATATTCAAATGCCGGATTGGAATATGCTATTTTGTAATCATGTTTCTTTGCATACAAAATTGCCGCTTGAAGTTCAGAGTCTTTATTGTCATCACAGTCGAATACACACCAAAGCTGATCTCCGTCTTTCGGGTAATAATCTGCTTGAGAAATCAAGGATTTTGCGTGTTTCACCAGGTGTTCCGCTGCCTTATGTTTCGATGTAATTGGAATAATGTCCACAAGGCAGTTTCGTGAACGAAAATGTCTAAAATAAATTGTCTCTGTTTCCTTTCCTTCGCATATGATACAAATGATCGGTTTACGCTTACGCCGCTTAACTTTGTTCGGATCATACTCTTTTCGCATCTTGCTCATCAGGCATCACCTCCGATAAACGGAATTGCACCAAACCGTCCCTGAAGATAACCCTTACGCACATTTTCCCCTTTTCTTGGGGAGAAATATGCCAGCGAGTAAAGCTCTGTTGCACAAGTCTCATTATTCTTTTCAGCGAACCAGATCTGATCTCTGCGGAATAAATTCAAATCGAGCAGCGTTGCATCATGTGTTGTAAAAATCAGTTGTGCACCTTTTATTTTACAAATTTATTTCCATTGGCTTTGTCTGCTCCAAAAGCCATGCGGCTTCATCCTCGTCAAGATACTCTTTGAGAGCATCATACACTTCTCTGTGATAATTGTTAAGATATTCCAGCTCATCTTCTCTGAGCATCTCTACCTTTATCGCGTCTCTTTCAAACGGGCATAAAGTTATCGTTTCAAAATAAAGCCCGTTTGCATCTTTTGTGCACAGAATTTCGTTTTCAAGCCTGATGCCGTATTCTCCTTCAAAATATACTCCCGGCTCATCACTTGTAATCATTCCGGGCACAATATGGCATTTGTCGCCTCTTCTGCTGATGGTATTGGGTCCCTCATGGACGCTGAGCATATGACCTACGCCATGCCCCGTGCCATGGTTAAAATCAAAGCCTCTGTCTGCCAGTGGCTTCCTTGCAAGGCTGTCAAGCTCCGCTCCTGTGGTTTCATATCCGAATCTTGCCATCGCAAGTGTGATGTTTGATTTGAGTACTGCAGTATATGCATGCTTTCTGTCCGGAGGAACAGAGCCAAGTGCAACAGTTCTTGTAATGTCTGTAGTACCGTCTCTGTACTGTCCACCTGAATCAAGCAGCAGAAATCCTTCCGGTCTGATCTTTACATTGCTCCGGTCTGTTGCCTGATAGTGTATTATAGCGCCATGCTCCTCATATCCTGCTATGGTATCAAAGCTGAGGCCATACGCTCCCTGCTGTCTGCGGCAGCTTTCAAGATAATCAGCGGCGGAGATTTCAGTTATATGCATGCTGCCGACATTGGTTTTGAGCCAGTAAAGAAATTTCACCATTGCAACGCCGTCTCTGATATGCGCGTTACGTGTACAGGCAATCTCTGTGTCATTTTTGACAGCTTTCATAAGCTCTATGGGATTTTCGCTTTCAATCACATGAACCGAACCGTCAAGACATGACAAAAGTGCATATGAGGCGCTTTTGTCATCAAGACAGATATTGCAGTTTTTGAGCGCTTTAAGGTCTTCAAAAATCTGCATATACGGTCGCAGATTTTCTCTCTCAAAGCTCTTATCCATAACATACAGAGTATCTGTATCTCTGCCAATCAGAGCAAATGCAAAGAATACGGGCGTATTCTCAATATCATCTCCCCGCAGGTTATATAACCATGCAATCTGCTCAAGGTTTGTGACAAGCAGAAAGTCACATTCTGTCATCTGAGCTCTCACTCGTGCAAGTTTGGACTCCGATGTCTCCCCTGTAACTGAAATATCAAGTTCATATATGTGTGACGGTTTTATCTTTGGCCGTGTCTGCCATATCTCTCCTGCAAGATCTGTGTCCCATACAATATCCGCAAAATTCTCCAAGCGTCTGCCCTGCGCGGCACTTACCACTCTGCCGTCAAAACCTGTTTTGAGTTTCCCCAGGGTTTTCTCCTGGGCTAAGGTTTCAATATATTCCTCTAAAGTCGGTACTCCGGGCATGCCTTCTTTCATAAGGTCTATGCCGCTTCCCGAAAGCTCTGCCTCTGCCTGCAGAAAATATCTGCCGTCTGTCCACAATGCAGCAGTATCTGAAGTTACCGCAAGTGTCCCTGCAGAGCCTGTAAATCCGGATATATATTCTCTGCATTTGAAATAGTCGTTTACATATTCTGAACCGTGACAATCCGTAGTCGGCACTATATATACATCTATTCCGTGATTTTGCATCTGCGCACGAAGTTTCTCAAGCTGTTTTCTCATATGATTTTCCTTTCAGACTGTAGTTATATATATTATACACCTTAAGCCATCTCCTGAGATGCAATCTGTAAAAATATCAGCTGAGTCTTGCAACAAGTTCTCCTGCTTTGACCTGCTGGCCCTCTTTGACATATATTTTGTCAATAACGCCTTTCATCGGTGCAAGGATATTTGTTTCCATTTTCATCGCTTCAACTACGGCTACAGGTTGTTTTTCATCTACCTCATCGCCCTCTTTTACAAGCACTTTCACTATATTTCCCGGAATACTTGCTCCTATTTCTGCAGGGTCCTCTTCATCTGCATACAATATATGCGATGAGTTTGCACTTATTGCCGCACTTTTGTCCTTTATTTTTACGGCTGTTCTGTTGCCGTTAACCTCGAATATGACGGTTTTGAAGCCCTCTTCATCCGTATCTCTGCTGCTTGATGTGAGCTTGACTATAATCTGCTTGCCCTCCGCCAGCTTGATTTCACAGGTTTCGCCTTCTGCAAGGCCATGGAAGAATATATCGCTTCCCATAAGTCTAAAGTTGCCGTCCTTTTGAAGGCTTGTAATATAGTCTTCAAATACTTTCGGATAAATGGCATAGCTGAGAAGCTCCTGTTCATTACCTTCAAGGCCATATTCTCTCTGCAGTTTGTCTCTGATTGCATCAAAATCCTCATCAGGAAGAAGTGACCCCGGTCTTACAGTTATCGGTGCTTTGCCATGCAGCACAAGCTTTTGCAGTTCCTCTGGGAAACCGCCTTCAGGCTGTCCCATCATACCTTCAAAGAATGATACGACTGAGTCAGGAAAATCCATATCTGATGCTCTGTCATAAATGTTTTCTGGTGTAAGTCCGTTCTGAACCATAAATATTGCCATATCACCAACCACCTTGGATGATGGAGTAACTTTGACAATATCTCCAAACATCTGGTTTACAGTTCTGTACATTTCTTTTACTTCTCTGAATTTATGACCGAGACCAAAGCTGTCCACCTGCGATTTGAGATTTGAATACTGACCTCCAGGCATTTCGTATTTGTATATCTCTGCAGAGCCGGTAACCATATCAGATTCAAATTCTTTGTATACAGGTCTTACGGCTTCCCAGTACTCTGAAATCTTCTGTATGTTCTCATTATCAATGCCTGTATCTCTGTCTGTATCCTCAAGTGCCGCCACTATGGAGTTAAGGGCAGGCTGGCTTGTAAGCCCTGACATACTGTTAAATGCCGCATCTATAATGTCAACACCCGCATTTGCAGCCATCATCAGTGTTGCAACTCCGTTGCCGCTGGTATCGTGGGTATGCAGATGCACAGGTATTGATATCTCGTTTTTGAGTGCCTCAATAAGTTTTTTGGCTGCCATAGGTTTGAGAAGTCCTGACATATCCTTGATTCCCAGTATATGCGTGCCTCTTTTTTCGAGCTCTTTGGCCATATTCACATAGTAGTTCAGGCTGTATTTATCTCTGGTTTCGTCAAGTATGTCACCTGTATAGCACATACACGCTTCCGCCACCTTGCCCTGATTGAGCACCTCGTCAAGAGAAACTTCTATGCCCTCTATCCAGTTGAGGGAATCAAATATCCTGAACACATCTATGCCTGATTTGGCGGATTCTCTGATGAATCTTCTTATGACATTGTCAGGATAATTTTTGTAACCGACTCCGTTTGCGCCTCTTATGAGCATTTGAAACATTATGTTTGGTATACACATTCTGAGGGTTTCAAGTCTTTCCCACGGCGATTCCTTCAGGAATCTGTAGGCTGTATCAAATGTCGCGCCTCCCCACATTTCGAGTGAAAACAGATCCTTGCCGTAAAGTGCAACAGCAGGAGCTATTTTTTCCATGTCAACAGTTCTGACTCTGGTTGCCATAAGTGACTGCTGGGCATCTCTCATTGTCGTGTCTGTTATAAGGAGCTTTTGCTGTGAGTTTATCCATTTCACAACACCTTCAGATCCTTCAGTTTGCAGAAGCTGCCTGGTTCCCTGCAAGGATTTGATTTCTCTTGGGTTTATCCTTGGAAATACCGGTATGTTAAACTCCGGCTTGATACCTCTGTTGCCGTTTACATATTTTTCGCCGAGGAAGTTTAAGACTTTGAGTTCCTTGTCCTCTTTGACAGCTATATTGAGCAGGTTGGGGTTATCTGCAATAAACCCTGTATCACACAGCCCTGCTCTGAAGGTTGGATGATTGAGAACATTAAGCAGAAATGCTCTGTTGGTTTTGACGCCCTTGACATTCATCTCGTTCAATGCTCTCTTGGCCTTGTTTACAGCATCCTTAAATGTTCTTGCCCATGCTGTAACTTTAACAAGCAGGCTGTCGTAATACGGTGAAATTTCGGCGTTGACAGCAGCATTTCCCGCATCAAGCCTGATGCCGAATCCTCCCGCACTTATATATTTGGTAATGATTCCTGTGTCAGGGGCAAATCCGTTTACCGGGTCTTCTGTAGTAAGTCTGCACTGCACTGCATATCCGTTTTGATTTATATCCGCCTGATTTCTTATATTTATTTCATCCGAATCAAGGCTGTAGCCCTCTGCGATAAGAATCTGCGACTGGACAATATCAATGCCTGTTGTCATTTCAGTCACAGTATGCTCTACCTGCACCCTCGGATTCATTTCGATGAAATAGTGATTACCGTCGCCATCCACAAGGAATTCAACTGTTCCTGCGCTTCTGTAATTTACAGCCGAGGCTATTTTTATCGCATCAGCGCATATTCTTTCTCTCTGTTCCTGTGTTATGGAAAGCGCCGGAGTAAATTCAACTACCTTCTGATGCCTTCTCTGAATTGAGCAGTCTCTTTCATACAGATGCACTATATTGCCATAGTTGTCTCCAAGCACCTGTACCTCTATGTGCTTTGGCCTTTCTATGTATTTTTCTATGAATATATTGTCACTTCCAAAAGCTTTCACGGCTTCGCTTCTGGCACTTTCAAACTGCCCGGGAAGTTCCTGCGGGTTTCTTACGATTCGCATTCCTCTGCCGCCACCGCCTGCAGCTGCTTTGAGCATTACAGGATAGCCGCATTTTTTTGCAAATTCCAGGGCAACTTCCACATTCGGGATAGTCTCTGCAATTCCCGGAATCGTAGGTACTCCAGCCTTCGTTGCAACGATTTTGGATTTGACCTTATCTCCAAGGCTGTCCATCATAACATAGTCCGGCCCTATAAATACAATACCCGCATCTTCACATGCCTTCGCAAACTCTGAATTCTCCGACAAAAATCCATAACCCGGATGTATCGCATCAACGCCTTTTGCCTTTGCAAGTTCTATAATCCCGTCTATCGAAAGATATGCATCAACCGGCGACTTGCCTCTACCTATCTGATATGCCTCATCTGCTTTTGTACGAAACAGTGAGTTCTTGTCTTCTTCTGAATATATTGCAACACCTCTGATGCCAAGTTCTTTGCATGCTCTGAGTATTCTTATCGCTATTTCTCCTCTGTTGGCTACAAGAACTCTCTTGAATTTCCTTATTTCCATAAATGTCTCCTTTTAATGACTATAAAAGAAATGAAGGCCTTAGTGGTCCTCATTTGCTTTTATATGTATTCTTTTGTTCCTTGTATTCATTATACACGATATATCCCATAGTTTCAAGCGCTTTTTGTTGCAAATCAACAATTAGTGCATAATCATTTTATACCTTTTTCACAATTTTTAATGTTCCCCGTTTCACAACCCGGATTTTTAGAGTTTCATATATCCTGCGGCACAAAGCTATCATCCTCAAGCAGCCATATTCTATCAAAGCCGCACTGCTTCGCAAGGTATACTGCCTCATCATATCCATAAACTATGCCTGAAACATCATGCGCATCGCATGTTATTGTGATTTTTCCATCAAGCTTTGCAAGCTCAAAAAGCAGCCTTTCTGACGGGTACGGGCAGCTTCTGTACCCTCTGCTTATTGCCCCTGTATTGATTTCAAATATGATATTATCTGATACAATCTTTCGCATGGCAACAAGAGCTGCATCCATATAGTCTGTTTCTCTAAAGATATCTCCTTTTTCATTGAATTTTGAGATAAGGTCAAAATGCCCTGCTATATCAGCATTTTTTATCCTGCCAACTTCTTCAAAATATGCCTCTGCCACTGCTTTAGCGTTCCCATCAAACAGTCTGTCAATTCCATTCTCAAGTATATTTCTGCTTTCATCAAGACTCATATACTCTCCGTCTTTGTAAAGATTGTGGACAGAACCTATGATATAGTCATAATTGTAATCTGGAAGTTCAGAGTACAAATCAAGCTCCAAACCTTCATATATCCTTATTCCCGGATATTTCTCCCTGACTTTTTTTATCTCCTTGTGATATTTATCCGTATCTTCAGGCGACATCGTCCAGTCCTCTCCAAACGGAAGATAGCTGTGCCCCGAAAATCCCATGGATAAAAGCCCGGCATCTATCCCTGCGTGAACCATTTCTTCTACAGTATTGCTGCCGTCATCAAACACAGTATGAATATGCAGACTCTGTTTCATCATTTTATCATTTTCTCCTGTTTGACCTTGCTGTCTATGACATGCCTTGATGCCATTTCATTTCGTATATCTTCTGTTGTGATTCCCATCTGGCACATCAGCACCATTACATGATACATCAGATCGCCTATCTCATATATTGTATTGGCTTTGTCATTGTCTTTGGCGGCTATAATGACTTCTGTCGACTCTTCTCCCACCTTTTTCAGGATTTTGTCTAATCCTTTTTCAAACAGATACGATGTGTATGAGCCTTCTTTTGGATTTTCCTTCCTGCCTTTTATCATTTCCATAAGTCCATCATATGTGAACGGGGTTTTCTCTTCATCCCTGAAGACCGGGTATTCAAAGCAGGAATCTGTTCCGAGATGACAGGCCGGGCCGTCTTTTTGGACTTCGATTACCAGTGCGTCCCTGTCGCAGTCTGCTGTAACAGACACTATATGCTGATAATTGCCTGAGGTTTCTCCTTTTAGCCAGAGTTCCTGTCTTGATCTGCTGTAAAAGCATGTGAGCTTTTTTTTCATTGAAATTTCAAGGCTCTCCCTGTTCATATATGCAAGCGTCAGTACTTCTTTTGTATTCACATCTGTCACAATGGCGGGTATAAGTCCGTTTTTGTCAAATTTAAGTTCTGATATATCAATCATTTGTTGTCTGCCTCCTTACGTTAATCCCTTTATCTGCAAGATAGTTTTTGAGCTCATCGATTTTCACTTCTCCGAAATGGAATATCGAGGCTGCAAGTCCTGCATCAATTTGGGGAAGTTTTGCAAAAAGCTCTGCAAAGTCTTCCATGTTTCCCGCACCGCCTGATGCGATTACAGGTATATTGACAACCTCTGATACAGCTTCGAGCATTTCAAGGTCAAAACCTTTTTTGACGCCGTCTGTATCTATCGAATTAAGTACCAGTTCTCCCGCTCCGAGATTTTCACATTCTGCTGCCCACGCAAGAAGCTCCCTGCCGGTGTTTTCTCTGCCGCCTTTTGCATATACCATATATGTTCCGTTTTCTCTTTTGGCATCTATGGATATGACTACGCACTGGTTACCGTATTTTTCGGCTGCGGATGCTATGAGCGATGGGGTTTTTAATGCCCCTGAATTCACGCTTACTTTGTCTGCTCCGCATTTTAACACTCTGTCAAAATCCTCTATTGTATTGATACCCCCGCCTACCGTAAGCGGTATGAATATCTGTGAGGCTGTTTTTTTCAGTATATCCGTAAATATGTTTCTGTCTTCTGCCGATGCTGTAATATCATAAAACACCAGTTCATCCGCTCCGTTTTCACTGTAGTACTGTGCCAGCCCGACCGGGTCTGACACATCGTTTAATCCTTCAAAATTGACGCCTTTTACTACTCTTCCGTTTTTTACATCAAGGCATGGTATAATTCTCTTTGTTATCATCCGGCCACCTCTATTGCTTCTCTAAGATCTACTGCTCCCGTATAATATGCTTTGCCTATTATCGCTCCGTACATTCCAAGTGATTTGACTGCTTTGACGCTTTCAATATCTGAAATTCCGCCTGATGCGATTATGTTCATGCTGTATTTGTCTGTAAGCTCTCTGTAAAGGGATACATTGGTGCCTGCCATTGCACCATCTTTTGAAATATCTGTGCATATGACAGTTTTCACTCCTGCCAGATACATTTTGCGAAACATCTCATCTGCTGTAATATCACTTGTTTCTCTCCAGCCTTTGATGGCTGCATATCCGTCTCTGATATCAATGCCCGCCGCTATTTTGTCTCCGTATGCGGCTGTCATGTCTGTAAGGAACTCAGGGTCTGTAACAGCAGCTGTTCCCAGTATCACTCTTGCTGCTCCTGCCTCTATATATTTTTTTACTGCCGCCTCATCTCTGATGCCGCCTCCAACTTCGGCTTTAAGTCCGCTCCTGTCAATAATCTCTTTTATTGTTTCAAAATTGGGGGTGCCGCCGTCTCTGGCTCCTTCGAGGTCAACAAGATGTATAAATTCCGCTCCCGCTTCTTTGAATTTCATTGCAACAAGAGCAGGGTTTTCACTGTAAACGGTTGCTTTGCTGTAATCACCTTTGTAAAGCCTTACTGCCTTTTTTTCATATATGTCGATTGCCGGTAATATATACATGATTCCTCCTACAGTTCACAAAATGCTTTTAGTATCGCAAGGCCTGTTTTGCCGCTTTTTTCGGGATGGAACTGACATCCCATAACGTTTTCATTTGCGACTGCCGCTGTGATTTCCGTGCCGTATTCAGTTACCGCGCATACCGCCTCTTCACAGTCTGTTGCATAAAAGCTGTGAACAAAATACACAAAGTCACCCTCATTTATATATTTGAACAAAGGGCTTGGTTTTTTGAATTCCAGTTTGTTCCACCCTATATGAGGTATTTTAAGTCCATTTGGTATATCAGGGCGCATGTCTTTGACACATCCTTTCAGAAGCGACAGGCCCCGGTGCTCTCCGTATTCATAGCTTTTTTCAAACAAAAGCTGCATACCAAGGCATATACCCATTATATATTTGCCTGATTTGGCATGCCTGATTACTTCCCTGTCAAGACCGGTTGCCGCAAGTTTTGCTGCCGCATCTCCAAAGGCACCGACTCCGGGCAATATTATCCTGTCTGCTTTTTCCAGCATGGTTTTGTCAGATGTAACAACTGCCTCCTCACCTATCATCGCAATAGAGCTTTTGAGAGAAAACAGATTGCCTGCTCCATAATCCACTATACCTATCATTTATATGACTCCCTTCGTTGACGGTATTTCCTCTTTTCGTGCTTCATCTATGTGACAGGCTGCTCCCATGCACCTTGCAAAGGCTTTGAATATCGCCTCCGCTATATGGTGTGAATTAATCCCTGCCAGTTTTTTGATATGAAGTGTAATGCCGCTGCTTCTTGTCAGTGCTTCAAAGAATTCTGCTACAAGCTGTGTATCAAAGCTTCCGATTTTTTCTGTTGGAAAGTCCGCATCAAATGCGAGGAAACTTCTGCCTGAAATATCACACGCACAAAGCACCAGTGCCTCATCCATAGGCAAAATTATATTTCCATATCTTGTGATGCCTTTTTTGTCACCGAGTGCTTCTTTCAGGGCGCTTCCGAGAACTATGCCTACATCTTCGCAGCTGTGATGATCATCCACATATGTATCTCCCATGCATGATACCTCAAGGTCAAATCTTGAGTGTTTTGCAAACAATTCCAGCATATGATCCAGGAATCCTATACCTGTAGATATATTTGATCTGCCGTTACCGTCGATATCAATGGAAATCCGGATTTGTGTTTCCGATGTTTTTCTTTCTGCTGTTGCGCTACGCATTTATTATCCTTTCTGCAGCGGAAACAAGCGCTTCCATCTGCTTTTTTGTTCCTATGGTGATACGCACATAATCAGTGATTCTGCTGTCACCAAAATGACGTACAAGTATTCCCTGTTTTTTGAGTTTCATATACAGCTGCTTCCCTGAAATGAGATTGTGCCTTGTCAATATAAAATTAGCCTTTGAAGGGACTGTTTCAAAACCAAGTCTTCTTAAGCTTGCCTCTGCATACTCTCTGTTTCGGACAATCTCTTTGCAGTTTCGCATATATATGTCATTATGCTCTATTGCTGCAATGCCTGCCGCCTGCGTTGCTGTCCCCACATTGTATGGATTTACAGAGTATTTGATTTTGTTAATATCTGCTATGATTTCGGGGCATGCGATGGCAAGCCCAAGCCTCGCTCCCGCCATGGATCTCGACTTTGAGAAAGTCTGTGTCACCAGCAGATTATCATATGTTTTGATAAGAGGCACACAGCTTTCGCCTCCAAAGTCTATGTATGCCTCATCAACAATCACAAGCCTGTTTCTGTCCGCAGCAAGAATATTTTCTATCTCGCAGACAGGCACATATCTTCCTGTCTGCGCATTGGGGTTTGCAATTACAATTGTGGCTTTTTTATCAATATAGTCTGACATATCGATTGTGAAATCGCTTTTGAGCGGCAATATATCCATATCTGCTCCTGTGAGGCCTGCAAACACCTTGTAAAATCCATATGTTACATCAGGAAACGCTGCCTTGTCTATGAAGGCTTTAAATGCAAAGAAAAGAATTTCATCTGATCCGTTGCCGCACAGTATGTTTTCTCTGTCCACGTTATATAGTTCTGCCGCCTTTGTTCTGAGAGCGGTACATTCAGGATCGTTATATACATTGAATCGCGCTGCCGCTTCTGTCGCCTTTAATATCACATATTCATCAGGAGGAAAAGGGCTCTCGTTTGTATTAAGTTTAATGTATTTCATGTCCTGCGGCTGCTCTCCGGGAGTGTATGCCGCAAGATTTTTGAATTGTTTCTTTAGAAATCTGCTCATTTTATTCAAACCTGATTTTTATACTTCTGCCGTGACCTTCAAGTCCCTCTGCCTGTGCGAATGTACATATGTCATCTTTGAGCTCCTCGAGGGCTTTTTTTTCAAAATATGAAAACTGTATTTTTTTGATGAAGTCATCAACTGAAAGAGGGCTCTGGAATTTGGCTCTGCCGCCTGTAGGCAATGTGTGGTTCGGTCCCGCAACATAATCTCCGAGAGCCTCAGGGCAGTTCCTGCCAAGGAATACCGAGCCTGCGTTTTCTATTCTGTCAAGATAATCAAATGGATTATCCACATCAAGCTCAAGGTGTTCAGGTGCAAGCTCATTTGCAATGTCTATTGCCATATCTATATCTTTTGCAATTATTATTTTCCCGTTGTTTTGGATTGAAACTGCTGCGATTTCTTTTCTTGGCAGAGTCTCAAGCTGTTTCTCTATTTCCTCACTTACTTTCTTGGCAAGCTCTCTGCTGTCTGTAATCATAACTGCAGATGCAAGCCTGTCATGTTCTGCCTGGCTGAGCATATCCGCCGCAGCATATGCAGGGTTTGTGTTTTTGTCTGCAATTACAAGGACTTCACTCGGTCCTGCAATAGTATCTATATCAACTGCTCCAAATACCTGTCTTTTGGCTTCTGCAACATATGCATTTCCGGGACCTGTGATTTTGTAAACCTTGGGAATTGTTTCAGTACCATATGCAAGAGCCGCTATGCCCTGCGCTCCTCCCGCTCTGAACACTCTGTCCACACCTGCAATTTTAGCTGCTGCAAGTATTACAGGATTTATATCACCATCACATGTCGGAGGAGATACCATTATGATTTCCCTGCATCCTGCAATCTTGGCCGGTATACAGTTCATCAGCACAGTTGAGGGATAACTTGCAGTGCCGCCAGGGATATATATTCCGACCTTTTCAATCGGTGTTATCTTCTGACCCATGACAGCGCCATTTTGCTTTTGTATTTTGAATCCTTCTCTAAGCTGCTTTGAGTGAAATTCTCTGATGTTTGCCGCTGACTTTTCCATGGTGGCTATAAGGGTTTTGTCAACCCTGTTATATGCGGCTGTTATCTCAGAGGCTGTGACCTCTAAATTTTCAGGCGCTTTGCCGTCAAACATTTCACAGTATTTTTTGAGGGTTTTGTCTCCACCCATTCTAACACTGTAGATTATATCTTTTACAACATCGGCTGTATTGAGTTCTTCTTCTTTTCTCATGAAGAGTTCTTTTTTGTCAATATCTTTGTAATCAACTGTCTTTATCATTGTTTTCCTTCTTTCCTGTTACACGTTTTCTAAAAGATTCGCGCACATTTTGTTTATCTGAAAATTTTTGAACTTGTATGAAACCTTGTTGGCTATAAGGCGGGCGCTTATCGGCGATATCACCTCAAGGGGCGCAAGTCCGTTTTCTTTGAGGGTAGTGCCTGTTTCAACAATATCCACAATCACATCGGAGAGTCCCAGTATGGGCGCCAGCTCTATCGAGCCGTTAAGCCTGATAATGTCTATGCATCTGCTCTTGTTTCCGTAATATTTGCCTGCAATATGCGGAAATTTGGTTGCAACTTTGAGCGTCCTCGAACAGTCATCCTTGAAATCAGCAGGTCCTGCAACGCACATGCGACATTTACCTACGCCAAGATCCATAAGCTCATACACGTCAGGCTCATACTCATTTAATATGTCCTTGCCTGCAATACCTATATCTGCCGCGCCTCTTTCAACATAAATGGCAACATCTGACGGCTTGACCCAGAAGTATCTGACTCCTGCCTGCCTGTTTTCAAATGTCAGTTTTCGGTTTGTTTCTTTGAGACCGCTGCATTCATATCCTGATTTTTCAAATATACCATATACCTTGTCACCGAGCCTGCCTTTAGGTAGCGCCACGTTAATCATCTGCTCCAATTTCAATCACCTCTTTTGTCCTTACTCCGGCGGTTTTTTGTACTCTCACCGTTTTGCCCTCAGCAATGCATTTCCTCGCAGCCTCAATTATTTTTCCAATGTTGCTGCCTTCTTTGTATATTATGAGTACATCTGCATCATATCTCTCTTCTTTGGATTCTATACTTTCAATCTGGTCAAGATACAATGCAAATCCTATGGCCCCGGATTTTTTGTTCATTTTTCTCATGAGATTGTCATATCTTCCACCTGAAAGTACACTTTCTGCGATTCCTGCGATAAATCCTTTGAAAAAGATTCCGTTGTAATAATCCGTATCGCATACTATGGAAAAATCCAGATATATATTTTTTTCTATCCCATGCAGCTTCAGCACATCTTGCAGTGCCGCAAGCTCATTTACCGCTTCTTCACATTCTTTTGGAAGATTCATATTTTCAAGTTTAGTGATACTTTTATCTATCGGTTCATACATTATGACAAGCTGCTCAAGGAGCTGTCTCTTTGATGTTTCAATATCGCCCTGCTCACAGATTTTTCTCACCATAGGCAGATTTTTTTCGCTCATTGCTTTTCTCACAGCCGCCGAAAATTCTCTGTCCGTATCCTTCAGTATGCCATCCATAATCCCGATATGTGAAATATCAAGTATGTATTCCTCACTTACGGCTCTGAGGCTTGATGCTGCCAGCATTATGACCTCAGCTGTTGCATACAGATCTATATCTCCTATACATTCAAGTCCGCTTTGCATTATTTCCCTGAAGCCTTCACCACTGTGCAGAACTCTGTATACGTTTTCTTTGTAATATATCTTTTGCATATCCGCATCATCTTTTGTGTTCTTTACAATCGATAATGTCACATCAGGTTTAAGTGCCATCAGTCTGCCATCAGCATCATTGAATGTGAGTATCTGCCCTCCTGACAGAAAGTTTTTGTTCCTGACATAAAGATCGTATTCTTCAAATCGGCTTACTTTGTAATATGAATATCCATAGCTTTCATAAAGCCTCGAAAGCTGTGATATATTGGTTTCTTCTCTGTTCATCTCTGTCTCCTTGTTTAATACGGCATTACTTTATCACATCATCGCGATAAAGTCAATAGGTAATTGTAAATTTACTGATCCATCTTGGCGTAAAAAAAAGAGGCGATTTTTCACCTCTTTGTAATTATATTTTATCCTCTTCTGAATATCCTAAGCTGACAGCAGATGCTTTTCCAAACTCTCTATCTTGAAGGCATGCTGTTGTCCTGCACATTTAATGTGCCGGACAACAAAGGAAAAGCCCTTCAAAAAAAATTTTTGTTACCTCAGGTTTAAAACTCTTTCCGGAAACGGGAAGGCTTACTGATATTGCAGGCATATTTTCTTCAATATACTTCTCGTCATATGTAAATTCGGCATCATATATTGTATTACCTGAAATAGTCCCAACATGAGTCTGTACGCCATTTATTTCTATCGATACATACAGTTTTTCCATTTTATTCACCTCTGTTTTTGACTTCAAGATCCAGTCCAAGCAGATTCATAAGAAAAATTGCTTTGCCAAGCTCTGCTGTTTCTTTCCCATTTTCAAGATTTGATATAAAGCTGGTGCTGAATCCTGTATATTCTGCAAGATACGCCTGCGTATATCCTGACGCTTTTCGTTTGTCTTTAATCGCTTTTCCGAAATCATTTGAAGATGTGATTTTCATTGCAACCTCTCTTTTTTAGTCGCACGACTATATTCTTTCAAAACTATTATATTATAGCCGTACGACTATGTCAAGAAAATCCGCTTCACACAAAAGGCGGCCATTTCTGACCGCCTTCCTTAATCGGGTTGATTTATCTCTCAACTATCATAGTTGTGCCCATGCCGCCACCGATACACAATGTGGCAAGACCGTATTTGGAATCTCTCTTCATCATTTCGTAAATTAGAGTGATAAGAATTCTGCAGCCGGATGCTCCGATAGGGTGTCCGAGTGCGATAGCTCCTCCGTTTACATTGATTTTTTCAGGGTCAAATCCCAGTTCTTTTTTAACTGCAACTGACTGAGCTGCAAATGCTTCGTTAGCCTCAATAAGGTCAAGGTCTTCAACTTTGAGACCGGCTTTGTCAAGAGCCTTTTTGCATGCAGGAACAGGTCCTACACCCATGATCTTAGGATCAACACCTGCTGATGCATATGATTTGATTGTGCAAAGAGGCTTGATTCCAAGTTCATCAGCTTTTTCTTTTGACATAACTACTACTGCTGCACCTGAATCGTTGATTCCTGATGCGTTACCTGCTGTAACCATACCGCCGTCAGGTTTGAATGCAGGTCTTAATTTAGCCATCTTGTCTATAGTCATTCCGAACTTAGGGTATTCGTCTGTATCAAATACGATAGGGTCTCCCTTTCTCTGAGGGATAGTAACAGGCACTATTTCATCCTTGAATCTTCCTGATTTTACTGCTGCCTCAGCCTTGTTCTGTGATTCTAATGAGAACTGGTCAAGCTCTTCTCTTGTAAGTCCCCACTGCTCTGCAACGTTTTCGGCTGTAATTCCCATATGATAATTATTGAATGCGTCGATAAGACCGTCATTTGTCATCATATCGATAAGTTTGGTATTGTTCATTCTTGCTCCCCATCTTGCTGATGGAATAGCATATGCTGTCGCTGACATATTCTCAGCTCCGCCCGCAACGATTATTTCAGCATCTCCTGCTTTGATCATCTGTGCTGCCATACTTACAGCTCTGAGACCTGATCCGCAAACCTTGTTGATAGTCATGCACGGAACTTCAACAGGAAGACCTGCGTCCAAAGACATCTGTCTTGCAACGTTCTGGCCTAATCCACCCTGGAGTACGCAACCCATAAGCACTTCATCAACCATTTCAGGTTTAACGCCTGCTCTGTTTAATGCTTCTTTAATTACTATTGAGCCTAATGTTCTTGTCGGAACGCTTTTAAGGCTTCCTCCAAAGCTTCCAAGTGGGGTTCTTGCTGCACCAGCGATAACAACTTCTCTCATTAATGTAACCTCCTAAAAATATTATAAAATTAATGTTTAATAACTTTGGTATAGCTATATAATAACACAAAAAAATCCGAGTGCAATATATTTATAAATATATTGTTAAAAAAATCACAATTTTTTATTTTCGTTATACTAATTTGCGTTTTAATTAGGTCTTGTTTTGACTATTTTGCTCCAAATGTTCCTATGTACTTCTCCAGCAGCTTGACAGGCTTATATGAAAGCTTGGCTTTTCTGAGATTTTCGATGCCCATATCCTCTTCCCTGTTGATGAATTCTATATCATTTGGCAACGCTTTGCAAAACTCATTGCATATCATCGGATAAAGGCCTCTATAATCAGTGTTTGCTTTTTCAATATGCTGGGTAAGCATGTTGCTTCCCAGTCTGCCTCCGGCAGTAAGTGCCTGCACTTTGCCGTCGATTCTTATGATCCCGCCGTAATATCCGCAGGCTTCAAAGTTCTCAAAGACATCTCTCATTGCAGCTTCTTCGTTTTTGAGAAGCTCCATTTCATGCTCCGGAATTTCTTTGCGGCTGTTAAAGAACTCCACAAACTCCATAAGCTCATCAGTCATACCTGAATTTATCGGCTCATATTCATATTCGTAGTTCTTGCGAAACGAGTTGATATAGTTCTTTTTGGCGTGGTATTTCTTACCTCTTAGCTCTACAAGGTTTTCTCTCCTGTATATATAGTCAAAGTTTGGTCTGTCTTCTTCAAATTCTATTTCAGGCACAGCGTCAGTTATGAGTTGTATCATATGCTCCGGGACAAGCCTGAGATTGAATACTGCTCCCCTGGATTCGAAAATTTTCTTTGCCTCAAGGATTGTCTCTCTAATCTTAGCTTTGTCGTAGGTGCCTGTTTTGGTCAGTGGCGGAAACATAAAATTAAGTTTCTGATCAAGCTCAAGATGACTGATGCCTGAGATACACATATACTCGCCTATGATCTCAAAACAAAACTCATTGATATCTCTCCACATATATAATGCCGAGAATGACAAGCCCGATGTTTCGTATTCATATCCGTTGAGATACTCCTCCAGCACTGCCCTGTTCTCAATTGTTATTTTATTATCAAAGATATACATTAATCTCCTTCTTTCCCCTTAAAATTTATTTCACTATTTTGGATATGGCTTTGAATTCGGGAGCTTTGGCATTGTCTAAAATTTCATAAAGAATTGATTCATATGTCGTCAGAATACAGCCCGCCTGTTCCATTCTTCTTAATGCTGTTTCATAGTCAGCAGGTTTCCTTGATGCTATGCAGTCAACAGGCACGAACACGTTATGCCCAAGTGCCTTAATGGCAAGAGCACTCTGCTGGAGACATATATGAGCTTCAACTCCGCATATCACTATATTCTCTTTTTTTACTTCGTTAAATTTATTGACAAATTCCTCACATCCCATTACACAAAATGAACTTTTGTCTATAGGTTCAAACTCGCCAAGTGCCTCTGCTATTGCGGGTGCCGTCCCGCCAAGGCCTTTGGAATACTGGGTTGTAACGAGCTTTGGTATGCCAAATTCATTCATACCGTTAAAGAATTTAATAACAGTTTCTTCAAGCTCTGCTGATTTGTTCATTGCAGGCATGAGTTTTCCCTGCAGGTCAATTACCACTAAAAGCGTATTGTCTCTGTTTAACATCTATACTAACCTCCATTTTTTTATTTCCTCTATCATGTCTTTTGCCGTGAAGTCATGCATCAGTGGCGTTATGGAAGCATACCCTTCTGCAACTGCTGCTACATCTGCATTCTCATCTTCCATGTCATATTTAATCGGCTCCCCGCCATATCTGTAGCACAAATCTATATTATCAGGGTTGTGTTCTTCTCCTGATTCAAGCACAAACCACGGCTCATAATCTCTTTTGCCTATTGTCGTAATCCTGGTGCCTTTGATTTTGTCTGCAGGCATATCAGGTACATTAATGTTGAGTACAGTGCCTGCTTTGAGTCTGCCATATGCGTTTTGTGCACATTTTACAGCAAGCATGCATGCATATTCAAAACATGTTGCATTGTGGCTGTCTACAGAAACTGCTACAGACGGTTTGCCGCATACACTGCCTTCAATGGCTGCTGCCACGGTTCCTGAATAAAGCGTGTCTGTGCCCATGTTCCCTCCAAGGTTGATGCCTGAGAATACCATGTCCATCTCTATGCCTATGTCCGAAAGCACTTTGAGTCCCAGTTTGACACAGTCTGCAGGTGTACCTGTTGTCACAAGCGCCATAGCGGCATTGTCGAATTCTGTTCTGGTAACCCTGATGGGATCTCTGAAAGATATGCTGTGGCTTGCAGCACTTCTCTGACTGTGAGGTGCACATACATAAACCTCTGCAACCTCAGAAAGAGCTTTTGTAAGCTCATATATCCCTATTGCATCTATTCCGTCATCATTTGATATCAGTATTTTCATCTGTTTCTCCTTTGTGTTTTGCAACTGCCTCTTCGACGTCTTTTTTTACTTCTTCCATAATGTCGGGCATCGTATGGTTTCTGTCGGTTATAACTATGTAGATATATGCAAGCGCTATAACGCAGAGGCCTATGGTCTCAACATAAAGCTGTCTTGACAAAAGCACTGCTGCAGTACCCATTATTGCGCAGATTCCATACATGCAAAGCACGCTTCTCCTCTGTCCCATGCCGCTTTTTAAAAATCTGTGATGTATATGTTCTTTGTCTGCCTCCATTATAGGCTTGTGTCTTATGAGTCTTCTCAAAATAGCATAAGCCGTATCAAATACGGGAAGCCCCAGTACCAGAAGCGGAATTACAAGGGCAACAACTGTCGCGCTCTTGACAAGTCCCATTATCGAAATTGCCGCTATCATAAACCCGAGGAACTGAGATCCACAGTCACCCATAAATGTCTTTGCCGGATAGAAATTGAAAGGCAGAAATCCAAGAGCGCCTCCTGCAACCGCCAGCATAGGCAGACACTGATGATAAGTGCCATGTATGTATGCAACATATGCGATGCAGCATGATGCTATGGCACAGGCTCCTGCCGCAAGCCCATCCATTCCGTCTATGAGATTGATAGCATTGGTAATTCCCACAAGCCATATTATAGTTATGATACATGCTGCTATTTCGGGTATGAACTGTTTGTCCATTGAAAACAGGTATCTCATGAATTCTATCTTGGTTCCAAAGCCGTATACCACTACAGCCGCTGCTATCTGTCCGAGCAATTTGACTATCGGAGGAAGATTTTTGATATCATCTATAAGGCCGAGTGCAAAAATTATCGCACCTCCTATGAGTATACCTGTAAGCTGCATGTTGTCTCTTGCAAGAATAAGTCCTATAGACAGTGTGACACCGGCAAAAATCGCTATGCCTCCCACTCTTGGTACAGGTCTTGTATGAATTCGTCTGTTGTCTTTTGGAATATCCACTCCACCGATTTTGGGAGCAAGCCATATTGCTGCCGGCGTCAATATGGCCGTAGCAATCAGAGCTGTTAAAAAAACTGACCAGAAAATCATCCTATTCTCCTTATTTTTTCTTTGAGCAGACTGGCATCTGTTATCTGGTTTATTTCTCTTCTCATGGCTGCCGCTCCGGGCATTCCTTTGAGATACCAGCCCATATGTTTGCGCATTTCTCTGACTGCTGCGTATTCTCCCTTGAGGTCGAGCAAATCATTGAAATGCTTTTCGATTATCTCTCTTTTGGAGGCAGCATCAGGGTTCTTCGGAGGTTCCTGTCCATTCCAGAGAGCCTTTGCCTGTGCAAATATCCAGGGGTTGCCCAGTGCTCCTCTTGCAATCATAACAAAATCACAACCCGTCTGCTTCATCATATCAATTGCTTCGCGCCCTGAAAACACGTCGCCGTTTCCTATTACAGGTATATCTACCGCCTGCTTGACCTGCCTGATTATATCCCAGTTAGCTTTGCCTGTATAATACTGCTCTCTGGTCCTGCCATGAACCGCAATTGCTGCAGCTCCCGCCTGCTCAAGGATTTTGGCAATCTCCACAGCATTGACTGTATGCTCATCCCATCCCATTCTTATTTTGGCTGTGACAGGTTTCCCTGATACTTTGACCATAGCCTCTATTATCTCCCCTGCAAGTTCAGGATTTTTTAGAAGTGCAGAACCTTCGCCGTTTTTGACTACTTTGGGAACAGGACAGCCCATATTCACATCGAGTATGACATTGCTGCGATCTTTCAAATGCTCTGCAGCAAAACTCATGATTTCCGGTTCACATCCAAAAAGCTGCAAAGCTACAGGCGCTTCATCCTCATACATATACAAAAGCCTTTCGGTATTTTTGTCCCCATACCAGAGGCCTTTGGCGCTTATCATTTCTGAATATGTCAATGCGGCACCATGCATCCCACATATGCGGCGCATTGGCGCATCAGTGATCCCTGCAAGCGGTGCGAGCAAAAAAGGACTTTCAAGCCTGATATCACCTATTTTTAGATCCATTGCTTTTTTTCCCGTTTTCTCTTTTGTTTTTTTTGTATATTATCTCAAGACCTTCGAGAGTCAGCATTTTGTCAACATGGTCTATACAGCTGCTTTCCTTGTCTATGAGAGTTGCAAGTCCTCCCGTAGCTATTACAAGAGGCTCCTTGCCTGATTTAGTATATTCACGAAGCTCTTCTTTCATTTTTCTTACTACGAAATCCACCATGCCCACATGGCCGTATACGAGTCCTGACTGCATGCTCTGTATTGTGTTCCTGCATATGGTATGACCCGGTTCTTCGAGCTCTACTTTTGGCAGTTTCGATGTTTTTTCAAAAAGTGCCTCTGATGATATTTTGAGTCCGGGAGCTATAGTGCCTCCAAGATATTCTTCATTTTCGGATACGGCACAAAATGTCGTAGCCGTACCAAAATCTATAACTACAAGGGGACCGCCATATTTGGAATATGCCGCAACCGCATTTACAATCCGGTCTGCTCCCACCTGTTTGGGATTGTCATATTTGATAACAAGTCCTGTTCTGATGCCAGGCTCTATTACTATTGCTCTTTTTTTGAAATATTTTGATGAAAGATGCTGCAGTGTAAACAGCATTGACGGAACAACCGTTGAAATTATAACGTCTTTTACCTGATTTACCTCCAGACCTTCATATGAAAAAAGCTGATTGATAATCATACCATATTCATCCGCACTCTTGTTGTTGTCAGTTTCAAGTCTCCAGTTTTGTATGAGCTTGCCCTCTTTAAAAACTCCGAGTACGATATTGCTGTTGCCTACATCAAATGCCAGTAGCATGGCTGTTTCTCCTTTGCTCTGTTTATTAGTCTGTCCGAAAAAGTGCAGACCACTGTTTATTATACCTAAAAGCCTGCAATAAGTCAAAAAAAATATATATTCAAAATATCTAATGTGTTTGAAATTTCAAGCAGAAATGATATACTGAATATATCATTTTCGAGGAGGTTTTTCAGATGATAAACCAGTTCCAAAAAAGAATACTCATTCTCGCTGTAAGAGCCGGAGAGCTTATGATGAAAAGCGGCGCCGAAATCTACAGAGTAGAAGATACCATCACAAGGATATGCAAAGCCGGACATATCTCATATGTGGATGTTTTTGCAACTCCTACGGGGATATTTGTAACTCTCGATGAAGGATGCAGAGACAGCGATGTTTTCACCTACATCAAAAGAATCAAAGGCTCTGCCACAGATCTTTCCACCATTTCAGAAGTAAACAGATTCTCAAGAGAATTTACTACAACAGATCTGTCTGTAGACGAAGGAATGAAGATTCTGTCAGATATAGAGGTTAGGAAGCCTTATCCTTTCCCTGCCAAACTGCTTGGAGCAGCCCTTGTAGCTGCATTTTTCTGCGTGATATTCGGGGGTGATACTGTTGATTTTTTCATTGCTGCTCTGATAGGCGCAATAAGCTGCACAGTTTCGGCTCTCCTTGGCAAAATAGAGCTTAATTTCTTCATCAAAGGGTTTTGCTGCTGCTTCATCGCCACATTCTTGGCGCTGCTTGCGACATCAATGGGCATAACTGAAGATTTCAGCAGTATAATAATAGGCGCTCTGATGATATTTGTACCCGGAGTTGCCATCACCAATGCAATTCGTGATTTTCTTTCCGGAGACATGCTCTCAGGGATTGCAAGACTTACAGAGGCTCTCGTTGTCGGTGTGTCTCTTGCGGCAGGCGCAGGTCTGATGCTTGAGCTGTGGAAAGTGTTTGGAGGTGCAATGTAATGCTTGTTACTTCATTCATATTTGCATTATTTGCAACACTTGGATTCTGTATATTGTTTCATGTGCCTCTCAGATGCATATTTCCGGCTGCTGTCGTTGGAGGCGCAGGATGGTTTTTGTATCAGTTGCTTATGGAATTTGATTTCGGGAAAACAATCGCTGCATTCCTTGCAGCATGCCTTGTCGCACTGCTTGCTGACATATGCTCACGCCTCATCAAAGAAGCTGCTACTGTATTTGTAATACCCGGCATCCTGCCTCTTGTACCGGGATCGGGAATATATTATACTATGTTTCACTTCATACGGGGCAATATGAGCAAGTCTGCAGCATGGGGCACACAAACACTGATGATTGCAGGTGCAATAGCTTTGGGTCTGCTTGTTGTGGCTTCTCTGATACGTATCATCGTAAATGCCAAAAGAAATATTAAGAAATGGGCTGACAAAAGAAAAGGCTCCGTAATATGACCAAACTAATATTAGTGGTCTAAATCATCATTAAAATTCAACATTTAGACCACTAATATTGCTCAGATTCACTGTAGACATTTGTTTCAATCAGTGAATAAATCTTCTAATGTTACCTGACTTCCAATAATGCTGCTGTATTTATTGCTCTTGACTCCATAGGTCGTAATCATTGTGAGCTGAAGACCGTATTTCGTTGAAGTTTCCCTTTTGAACGCTTCCATTTTATTGCGCAGTTTCAGATCATATTCCTTATCAATGACAAATTCATCGGCACAGAATTTAATCTCACATATGTTAATAACCCGATCCCTTCTTTCAATAAGTAAATCTATTTGCGCTCCTGATGTCCCTAATTCTTCATTACCCCTTGTAAACCATGTATATTCTTCAGATAACACGCCAGATATTCCAAGCTTTTTTTTGATTTGATAAATATGATCCTTGCACACTTGTTCAAAAGTAAGTCCTGCCCAGCTCCTTCTCGACGGAACATCTAAAGCTTTGCTCCAGTAATGTTCATCTTTGCCGTAATTGTCTCTTAAAAATCTGAAATAAAAATTAGTATAGTAATCAGACGACTGATAAAGGGTTTCTTTCTTTTTGTTTCTGTAGAAGGAAGATGCTCTGACGAAACCCGAATTGATTAGATTCTCAAGTATTTTGGTTAATTTGCCGTTTGATGCAATTCCCATTTCAGAAGCAATTTCATTTCTTGTATACCCGTTTCTTTTTTTTGAAAGGCACTCCATAACCTGAATGTATTTATCACTATTAACAAACAGCGTTCTATACAAGTGCTCAAACTCATCCCAAAGCTCTGCCTTGTTTCTAAAGAAAAGATTGTCTATGTTTTGAACATATGATAAATCATCCTCTAATAAGCTTAGATAAAACGGAATGCCGCCCATAATCATATAGCATTCTGTAATATCATATTCAGACCATAACATTCCATGGGCAAAAAGATACTCCTTTGTTTGAGCCAATGTAAATGGTTCCAAATACAACCTGCAAGTCTGTCTGTTAAACAAACCTCCTTTGTTGTTGGCAATGTTATCCATCATCCATGATGTCGCCGAACCGCAAATAACAAATACCAAATTATCTTTACTCGAACCATAATCATTCCAAAAATACTCAAACGCTGACAGAAAACCAGATTTATGCGTATCCAGCCAAGGCATTTCATCTATAAAAAACACATGCTTTTCGTCATCAGACAATTCCTCTATATATTCTCTTAAATAATTAAATGCCTGAATCCAGTCTTTTGGATTAGCCCGCTCCTTCTCGGACCTTCTGTTCAATTCATCAGCAAAATTTCGTAACTGTATTTTTTTTGGCTGATTATATGCGCCAGTGACTTTAAATTCAAGCTTGTCTTTAAAAAACTGATTAACAAGAAATGTTTTTCCTACTCTTCTTCTGCCGTAAACAACAATCAGTTGTGCTGTTGCTGCTTTCATACATTTTTCAAGTCGTTCACATTCTCTTTCTCTTCCAATTAAAATACTCATACCCTTAGTATAGCCACCAAACTCTGCAAAGTCAACAATTAGTGGTCTAAATCGTTATTATAATTCAACATTTAGACCACTAATATCATCTATATATCCTTGGGTATTTGCAAATACTTCTAAGAAGCCTTTTCAATCTGTGCCAGCTCTTTTATTTTTTCTTTTTCCCGCGGTGTAGGGTTTTTGGGAACTAAAACCTGCACCGTCACATACTCATCGCCATACTGACCCTTGTTTTTCATTGAGACTATGCCTTTGTTTCTTATCCTTATTTTGCTCCCCGACTGTGTTCCCGGCGGGATGGCGCATTTCACTCTGCCATAGAGTGTAGGAAACACTGCACTGCCTCCAAGTACTGCAGTTGTATAAGGGATCTCCTCTGTGATATATACATCTGTTCCCTTCCTCTCATATCCCGGTTTTTGAGCTACGTGTATCTTTATATACATATCTCCTGCAGGCATTCCACCATCTCCCGGTTTCCCTTTGCCCTTAAGCCTGATGCTCTGCCCCTCATCTATGCCTGCCGGAATTTTTATCTCCATAGGCTTCTGGGAGTTTCCCTCAAAGTACAGATTTCTGTTTGCACCGAGAGCCGCCTCATCAAATGACACTGTAAGCTCCACCTTTATATCCGCACCTTTTGAAGCTCTCCTGTGCGAATGCCTGCCAAACAAATCTTTAAAAATATCTTCGAAGTCTTCACCTGTAAAATGATATTCTCTGTAGCTTTCATTTTGCGGCTGCCTGTAATTCATATTCTCATCAAATGCCGCATGGCCGAATTGGTCATACAGCTTCCTTTTTTCGGGATCTTTGAGCACATCATATGCTTCAGAAAGCTCCTTGAATTTTTCTTCCGCCTCCCTGTCTCCGGGATTTGCATCAGGGTGATATTTCTTTGCCAGTTTTCTGTATGCTGATTTGATTTGACTTTCGGAAGCGGATCGGTCTATACCAAGGATTTCATAATAATCTCGTTTGTTCATCATTAATACCCCCTATCGGAAAAGGCGGGAGCACCTGCCTTACAGTCACTCCCGCCTTGCCTTCCATATATCTATTTACCCCTTTTAGCCTTCTATTGAAATATATTTGGCCTCTTCAATTTCCGGCTTGTTTTCTTTTTTCGGTACGAAAAGTTTCAGAATACCGTTTTCAAATTTTGCTTTGATATCTTCCTGTTCAAGATTTTCGCCCACATAAAAGCTTCTGCTGCAGTTGCCGCAAAATCTTTCTCTCCTGATGAATTTACCGTCTTTGTCCTTATCTTCTTTTTCTGTGTTTGTTGATGCACTGATTGTCAATGTGCCGTCTTTGAGCTCTGCCTTGATGTCTTCCTTGTTGTATCCGGGAAGATCCACATCAAGCTCAAATCCTTCGTTTGATTCTTTAACATCTGTACGCATTACTGCTGCTTCATGCCCTATGCTGCTTGCAAGTCTTCTCTCAGGTCTTGCAAAATCACTAAAGAATCCGTCAAATAAGTTTTCTCCTAAAAAGTTTGTCATTAACATTGTATTTACCTCCATTACCCATCGTGGATACCCACTCAAAATATGTTTTCTTTTTTCTATGGTTTTATTATACACCTTTTGTTAGCACTCGTCAATAGTGAGTGCTAACAAAAAATAAAAAATTTCACCTTCTAAAAAATCAGCGGTCTGATTACCTTCAGATCGCTGATTTCACCTGTTTGAGCAAGCCATCACTTCCCAAAGCACACCTCTTCAAGTATCCTTGCTGCATCCTTAACACAGTCAGGGCAACGCTTTAAAATCTTACCTGTATCAATGCCTTTTATCTCCCGGCATGTGAGAGCTCCTGTCTCTGCTAAAAACCTGTCAGTTATCTCTTTGCTTACCTTGTATGTGGCTCCTTTGCTTACAGGTGCATCTAAATCACCGCAGCTGTTAATCATACCGGCTATGGCACAGGCTCCTGTAACAGCACCGCATGTACCGTTCATACCGCCCATGCCAAGCCCCATGGCTTCAGTAACCTTGAACAAGGTAATTTCATCAATACCTGCAAGGTCACAATATGCACATGCAACCGCCTGTGCACAGTTATATCCTTTTTGGTGGTTCTCCGCTGCTTTGTTTACTCTTGATTCCATAGTATCAGTTCCTTTCTTATGTTAATTAT
>CAZDQV010000014.1:0-30523 GCA_964507795.1 uncultured Oscillospiraceae bacterium
CTTCCGCTTATTGCTGCTTCCTTCCGGACCTGACAAGGTTCACAGAGTCTTATTGCGCAGGACCCAAACCAATCAGGCGGAGCTTTCAAAAGGCAATCCGAGTTTAATCACTCATCTATTATATTGGATTTGCCTATGCAAGTCAAGGACAACATTCGGCAAAAACCTGCATGAAAACAAGACCACAAGACATCATTAAATTGCCATATGCAAGCATTTGTACAATTCTTTAGCTCAAAGTATATTGGCCGGAATGAGGCTGTTTGACGCATTTATCGGGAATGGGTCTTCTGTCATGCAAACGATACCGCCAAGGCCTACCTGCTTGCCTGATTTTTCTAAGAGCGAAAATGTCTTGATTACCCTGCCATCGGGATTGCTGCTAAGCTTTATCTCCACAGGATGTAGAATCCCGTCTTGTTCAATAACAAGATCGATTTCTTTTTGATTTGAATCACGATAAAAGTTTAGATTTGCTGTCTTATTGCCATATGCATATTCTCGCAAAAATTCTCCAACGACGTAATTCTCAAAATAGTGTCCTGCAACTGCACCTCCCATTAGCGTATCTTTGCTCGTCCAAGATGAAAGCCACGCACAAAGACCAGTATCACAGAAATATAGTTTGGGTGTTTTGACAAGTCGTTTGAGTTCATTTGCATAGAACGGCTCCAACAGATAAACTATTCCCATTGTTTGAAGTATCTTTATCCATTCTTTCGCTGTGGGCCCACTGATGTCGGAAGCCTGTGCAATATCGTTGTAATTCAGGAGTTGCCCATTAAAAGCCGCACATGCCCGCAGAAATTTACGAAATCCTTCGGTGTCAGTAATTCCGTTGTCATCTACCGCATCACGCATAAGATACATGTCTATATATGAACTCCAGTACTCGTGCGTTTGCTCTGCGTCAAGTTGCAAAAGTTCAGGCATCCCTCCACGCCAAATATGAGAGAACACTGAAACCACATTATTTGCCGGGAAAATATCATTGCGTATTCTAAGTTCATTAAAAGAAAATTCCAATGGATCAGGTACATTTATGCCTAATATTTCCTTTTGCGAAAGCGAGTACATTTTCAAAAAGCAAATGCGTCCTGCAAGCGAATCTCCCGCTTGCTTTATCAATCGCCTGCTTTGTGAGCCTGTTAGCCAAAATTGTCCTTTTTTGTCGCTACTGTCACATATAATTTTAATCTGCTCAAATAGCTCAGGAGCCTTTTGGACTTCATCTATTAAAATTGGTGGCTTATATACCTGAAAAAAAAGAACCGGATCCTTCCTTGCAAGATCCCGCATACGTGGATCGTCCATAGAGACAATAGTTCTCTTCTCTTTTTCGGCAAAACGTTTCAGCATGGTTGATTTTCCAACTTGCCTTGCACCGACAACCATAACAGCCTTAAAAGCCTTGCTCATGTGCACAAACTTTCTTTCGAGTGATCGTTCTATATATTTCATATCTGTCTTCCATTAATAAAACTTATGCTAAAATAAAATACACTTTATTTTAGCATGAGTTTTTATCGCCGTCAACTTACTGCCCTAAAAAACAATACAACAGATACACAGGCAATCCTGTTTGAATCCATCCGTAAATTTGCATATAGCTGTTCACTGCAGACTAAGAAAGACCCGATATTACACTTTTCATTAAAAATTGACTTTTACCCGAATATGCCTTAAACTTAATACTGCACATACAATATGAAAGGTTTTACATATGATTACTTACCATATCATCTATGCGCTGCTTATGACTGCAGGACTGGTTATTAAATTTCCCCTCCTGTACAAAAATATGCTGCGGTTTAATGTCCATATAACTATAATAATTGCAACAGCGGTATACGCCGCAGAGGAACTGTCATATCTGTCGTTTTCACCTTTATGCGACAACACTTCTGCTCTGTTTATCATGTATCTGCTGGCGGTAGCTACCGCCATAATGCTTATCCGCTTTGACAGGATCATAGACATGCTTATACTGGACTGCTTCTATCAGTTCCTCTACAATATCATCGGAACTGCAATAATTGCAGTAATGGTTGCTGTATATGGCGCAGTAACAGGCGCCGATATGAACACCTGGTTTGCACAGTCAACTTCAACGGCAGCCGACTGCAGGATACGCTGCATAGCTCTTGTAATGAGCGTTATCATTGCACTTGTCATATGCCGTAAATGCAAGCCTTTGATGCTGAATATGAGTATGAAATTAAAGCTTCCGCTGTTTATGGGCACAGCAGTCCCTATATTTATATTTATGGTAATAAGGCATATAGCCAATCCCGATGCCTCCCAGATGCTCTCAGGCTTTCTCGTTGTATGCTACGGAATACTGCTGACACTTATGGCAATATCACTCCTCATATTCTTCATCAACGTATTTCTCAAGACCAGAGAAGAAAATCAGCTTATGCAGGCTAAGATAGAGACACAAAACGAGTATTACCACAGAGTCCTCAAAATACAGCAGGAATTAAGAGAGGTAAAGCACGACCTTGTAAATCAGCTGGTAGCCTACAACATATCCCAAAGCGCAAAAACAGACTCCGACAAATAATCTGAGCTGGGAATTGCTCCCGGCTATATATTATCATTTTATGCCCTGCTGCCTGCACCACATCTCCATTATGAGTTTGTGAGGTAGCATCTTGACTGCAAATCTCTGCATTTTGGTTCCCAGTCCGCAAAAGGACACATCTCTGCTTTTTTGCATATCTTTTATCGCCGTTGTAACTACCTGCTGCGGCGTATAGAACTTATTGAAATTCGACACCGTATCGTCTTTGACAGCAGTATCGAAAAACTCTGTTTTCACCCAATACGGACATACCGCCATTACGCGGATACCTCTGTCCTTCAGCTCTACATTAAGCGCCCTCGAAAAACTCAAAACAAAAGCTTTGCTCGCTCCATACACATTTATATACGGCACAGGCTGAATCGCCGACATCGACCCCATATTATATATCCGTCCTCCCTGCTTCATATACGGAAGAGTAATATATGTCATGGCGACAAGTGCTTTATCGTTCAGGTCTACCATTTTGAGCTGTTCCTCAAAGCTTCCCTCTGCAAAAGCTCCGAAATACCCGAAGCCTCCTGCGTTCACAAGCGCTGCCACCTCCGGCTTTATCTCTGAAAGCAGTTTTTCGTATTCCGCAAACGAAGTCTCAATGGTCAGATCCATAGGAAGCACCCTCACCTTCGCTCTTGCTTCTATACTTTCAAGCCTCTGTCTCCTCCTTGCTATAACCCATATTTCATCAAACTGCTCATCTCTGTCAAGAGAGGCTGCAAACTCAGCACCTATTCCAGACGATGCTCCTGTTATTACTGCTATTTTCATATCGCCCTCCACAATATATTTCATCTCCCACCATTATATCCCCTCTCAAAAGAGATTTCACTATGAATCTATGCAAAATGTGTTTTTAAACAAATTTTTTCATCCAAAATTATTGACAAAACACAAAATTGAAGGTATTATTGTTTTTTAGATGTTTTAAAAGCAGAGCAAAGGCGTTCATTCTGTCAAAGGGTATCACCCTTGCCTGAATGAATGCCTTACACTTTTTTGAGGAGGTGAAATCATGACAAAATATATATTCGTAACCGGAGGCGTAGTATCGGGTCTTGGCAAGGGAATTACAGCCGCTTCACTTGGACGTCTGCTCAAGCAGCGGGGATTCAAGGTGGCATCTCAAAAACTTGACCCGTACATCAATGTGGATCCGGGAACCATGAGCCCGTTTCAGCATGGAGAGGTATATGTTACAGAAGACGGAGCCGAAACAGATCTGGATCTTGGGCATTACGAAAGATTTATAGACGAGGACCTTAACAGATATTCAAACCTTACAACAGGCAAGGTGTACTGGAACGTCCTGAACAAAGAGCGCCGCGGACAATATCTTGGCTCTACGGTTCAGGTTATTCCGCATATAACGAATGAAATCAAAGAGTTTGTCTATCGTGTAGGCAGACAGACAGATGCAGACATAGTCATCACAGAAATAGGCGGTACCATCGGAGATATAGAATCGCAGCCTTTTTTGGAGGCAATAAGACAGATTGCTCTCGAAGCGGGCAAAGAAAACAGCCTTTTTATTCATGTGACACTTGTGCCGTTTCTCAGTGGGTCTGAAGAACACAAATCAAAACCCACACAACACTCCGTCAAGGAGCTGCAGGGAATGGGTATCAGCCCTGATATAATTGTTTTGAGGTGCGACAGGCATATCGAAGCTTCAATTTTTGATAAAATATCAATGTTTTGCAATGTAAGACGTGACTGTGTCATAGAGAATATAACCCTGCCGTGCCTTTATGAAGCCCCTTTGATGCTCGAATCACAAAACTTCTCATCTGTCGTTTTAAGGGAACTTGACCTGGAAGCTCCCGCTGCGGACCTGACGGATTGGAAGGCCATGGTCAATGCTATAAAAAACACAAAAGGCAGCGTACATATAGGTCTTGTGGGCAAATACATACAGCTTCACGATGCATATCTTTCGGTTGCTGAAGCTTTGCGTCATGCAGGTTGTGCTCTTGGCACAGAAATTGACATACACTGGATAGACTCAGAGACATTAACACCTGATACATACAAAACCAGCCTTGCAGATCTTGATGGTATTCTTGTCCCCGGAGGATTTGGAGACAGAGGTATCAGCGGCATGATACTTGCTGCACGATATGCGAGAGAAAACAACATCCCTTACTTTGGCATATGCCTCGGTATGCAAATTGCAGTAATAGAGTTTGCAAGAAATGTCGCAGGGCTTACGGAGGCTGATTCAGGAGAATTTAACGAAATATCCTCCTGTAAGGTCATAGATTTCATGCCCGGTCAAAGCGGCGATGTAGATAAGGGTGGTACTTTGAGGCTTGGTGCGTTTCCGTGCGAAACAGTACCGCACACAACAATGCGCAGATGCTATGGCAAACCTTTAATATCAGAACGCCACAGACATCGCTACGAATTCAACAATGACTACAGACAGGTTCTTACAGGCAGCGGTCTTACCATTTCAGGACTTTCGCCTGACAAAAGGCTTGTAGAAGCCGTAGAACTTTCAGACAGGGAGTTTTTTGTAGGCGTTCAATATCATCCCGAATTCAAATCAAGACCTGACAGAGCGCATCCCCTGTTTTACGGTTTTGTAAAAGCTGCAAAGGCTTTCGGACACAAAAACAACGAAAACAAAAAGGAGGACTAATAATGTTACCACTTATTTTACCTGACAAATACACACCTGTATTGAGCCTTATGGAAAGCCAGCGGGCAATCAAAAAAATAAAGGACTATTTCCAGCAGGAACTGGCTTACGGTCTTTCACTGAGGCGTGTTTCGGCGCCACTGTTTGTAACATGCCAAAGCGGATTAAATGACAATCTCAATGGAGTTGAAAGAACCGTACAGTTTACAATCAAAGATATGGATGAGCAGACTGTAGAGATAGTGCAATCCCTTGCCAAGTGGAAACGCATGGCACTTGGCAAATACGGTATATCACCGGGAAACGGCATATATACAGATATGAATGCCATCAGAAGAGATGAAGAACTTGACAATCTTCACTCCATATATGTAGATCAGTGGGACTGGGAGAAGGTTATAACAAAAGAACAGAGAACGGAGGAATATCTCAAAGAAACAGTTACAACAATATATGGCGCTCTCAAAAATCTGGGCGACTATGTCAACAGGCTCTACAAAGACATACAGACAGAGCTGCCTAATGAAATCACATTCATTACAACTCAGGAGCTGGAAGACAGATGGCCTGACAAAACTCCAAAAGAAAGAGAAGATCTCATAGCAAAAGAAAAACGGGCAGTTTTCATTATGAAAATCGGTGGTGCATTAAAATCAGGCGAGAAGCACGATGGCAGAGCCCCCGACTACGATGACTGGGAGCTTAACGGAGATATTATCCTCTGGAATGAGATTCTTGACAGGGCCTTTGAAATTTCATCTATGGGAATCAGAGTGGATGAAGATGCAATGGCAAGGCAACTTGCACTTGCAGATGCAGAAGAACGAAAAACTCTTCCGTTCCACAAATCGGTGTTAAACGGAACACTCCCCTACAGCATAGGCGGAGGCATAGGTCAGAGCCGTCTCTGCATGTATTTTCTGCGCAAAGCTCATATAGGGGAGGTTCAGGTTTCAATCTGGCCTAATGAAATGATAAGCAAATGTGAGGCAGCCGGTATTTACCTGCTGTGATAACGAAAGGATCTGTTATGAACAATATATATACAAACCCTTTGACAACAAGATATGCCGGTGATGAAATAAAATACATATTTTCACCTGACAGCAAATTTTCAACATGGCGCAAACTTTGGATTGCTCTTGCTGAAGCTGAGCAGGAGCTTGGAATAAACATCACTGACGAACAGATTGCTGAAATGAAAGAGCATATCTACGACATAGACTATGATACAGCAAAGAACCGCGAAAAAGAAGTTAGACATGATGTTATGGCCCATATATACACATACGGCCTTGCCTGCCCCAAAGCAAAGCCAATCATTCACCTGGGAGCCACCAGCTGCTATGTCGGTGACAACACTGATATAATCTTGCAGAGAAATGCTCTAATGTGTATCAGGAAGCTGCTGCTTCTTGCCATATCAGAGCTTGCAGATTTCGCCGAAAAATACAAAAGCCTGCCTACCCTTGCATATACGCATTTCCAGGCGGCGCAGCCTACAACTGTAGGCAAACGCGCAAGCCTGTGGCTTCAGGATCTGATGATGGATTTGGAGCAGCTTGATTTTGCAGCAGACAACATGAAACTCCTGGGATGCAGAGGCACTACCGGTACAGGAGCAAGCTTTCTGGAACTGTTTAACGGGGATGCAGATAAAGTATGCAAATTGGAAGAACTCATCTGCAGCAAGATAGGTTTTGAAAAAACATATTCCGTAAGTGGGCAGACTTATCCGCGCAAAGCAGACTATTTTGTGCTTTCTGTTCTGTCTGGAATAGCACAGAGTGCACAGAAGTTTTCAGGTGATATCAGGCTCCTTTCACATCTGAAGGAATTTGATGAACCCTTCGAAAAAGACCAGGTTGGTTCTTCTGCAATGGCATACAAAAGAAATCCCATGAGAAGTGAGAGGATTTCCTCACTTTCACGTTTTGTGATTGCAGGATGTATGAACCCCGCAATGACAGCAGGAACCCAGTGGCTTGAAAGAAGTCTTGATGATTCTGCAAACAGGCGTATATCCATACCCGAAGCATTCCTTGCAACAGACGGTATACTCAGGCTCTATATAAATGTGGTTTCAGGCCTCAAAGTTTATCCTGAAGTTATAAAGAGGAATATGGATGAGGAACTGCCGTTTATGGCGACAGAAAACATACTAATGCACTGCGTCAAAAATGGTGGGGACAGACAGGTTCTTCATGAAGCCATCAAAAGACATTCAGTTGCAGCAGGTCTTGCCATCAAGCAGGAGGGACTCCGAAATGATCTGCTTGACAGAATAGCAAATGACCCACTGTTTGATCTTACAAGATCTGATATAGATAAAATCATTGCCGAAAGCTGCTTTACAGGAATAGCAGAGAAACAGACAGAGGATTATCTTGCGGAAGTCAGAAAAGTACTTGCACAAAATCACGATAGTTCAGAATGTAATATAAATATATCAATCACTGTATAAATGAAAGGAGCTGATTATATGCTTACAGCAATCGTTGGTATCAACTGGGGAGATGAAGGAAAAGGCCGTATGGTAGATCTGCTTTCATCAGATTATGATATAATATGCCGTTACCAGGGTGGGAACAATGCAGGTCATACTGTTGTAAACGACAAGGGCAAATTTATTCTCAATCTGCTGCCTTCAGGGATACTCAGAGAAACCACTGTGAATGTGATGGGAAACGGTATGGTAATAGATATTGAGCATCTCGTAAATGAGGCCGGCAAATTGAGAGAACAGGGCATCAAAATAACTCCGGACAACCTCAAGATAAGTGACAGGGCTGTCATCTGTATGCCATATCACAGACTGATGGATGTAATGGAAGAAGACAGGCTGGCAGACAAGAAGTTCGGCTCAACCCGCAGAGGCATAGCACCTGTTTATGCGGATAAATATATGAAAAAAGCTTTGCGAATGGAAGATCTGCTTGATATGAACAGCTTGTATGAAAAGGTTAAGGATATTGTAGAGTGGAAAAACATCACAGTCAAAGGTTACGGTCATGAGCCTGTAGATGCTGATGAGATTATGAACTGGCTCAAAACATATGGCAAAGAACTCGTCCCATATATCACAGATGTATCTGATTACCTCTATCATGCTGCGGCAGATGGCAGAAATATAATGTTTGAGGCACAGCTTGGCGCTCTTAGAGATATTGACTTCGGCATATATCCGTATACTTCATCATCAACAACTCTTGCATCGTTTGCTCCTATCGGGGCCGGAGTTCCCGGACTTACGCTGACAGGGACGCTGGGGATTATGAAAGCTTATTCAACATGTGTAGGTGAGGGGCCGTTCACTGTTGAAATGTCAGGTGATGAAGCTGAAGCTCTCAGAAAGGCCGGAGGTGAATACGGCGCTGCCACAGGCAGACCACGCAGAGTCGGTGCTTTTGATATACCCGCATCAAAATATGGCGTCAGAGTACAGGGTGCAACTGAAATTGCTCTGACCAAGCTTGATGTATTATCATATATGGATAAAATACCTGTATGCACCGCTTATGACATCGATGGTATCAAAACCACAGTATTCCCTACAGGTCAGCGCCTGCTTCGTGCAAAACCTGTCATAGAATATCTGCCTGGCTTTGGTGATGTTTCAAAATGTCGCACATATAGCGAGCTCCCTCAGGCAGCAAAGGATTACATCACATATATCGAAAAAGCTGTAGATTGCAAAATCACCTATATCTCCGTAGGAGCTGGCAGAGACGAGTACATTAAACTGTAACGGCAACCAGTGGGGGCTGGCAAACAGCCCCCGACTATATTCCTTATTTGGGTTATTTGTTATTCTCTATAATTATTCGGCCATGGGAAGCCGAAATCCTTCCTTTTGATTTTGCATTTCGGAGCATTGTCTTTCCAAAATACAAGCCCCTCTGCATCATTTGTTTCCAGCCATTTTTTGATGCCTTCAAAAGTCCTTTGCACTTCCACTATATCCTCTCCGTGCCTTACAAGTGTATCATCAGAAAGCTTGTATGGGTTCCCTTGAAAATGTTTTCCTATCGCTTCGTATGTTCCGTCAGGCAAATTGCCTCCACAATCCCTGAGAGCATTGCAAAACCATTTATCTGAAGGATTTTCGAAATCCACCTTGACCCAGCATGGCATATGTCCTGTTACCGGATCAGGCTCTTCCTGGCATTTTAGGGCACCATCAGGTACCGGTTTCCCACCCTTTGCATCATATCGCTTGTAAAAAACTCCATCAATGATTGCGCAGCACGAGCCATCGTACTTCACGGTCGCAACACCTTCGCTATCCAAAACCCATCTAAGGTCTTCTCTGACTTCGTCTGATATGGAAACTATTTTGTGATTTTCAAAAGTTCTGCTGAATAATGTCGGTATTTTTTTCATTTCAAACCTCCTCAATATTTGTTACAACAAAAAACGCACAAAGATAATGCGAAATTTGTCGCAATCATCCCTGCACGCTTATGCTCGTGTATAGCCCGGCCGGATATGCCTGTATGTATTTTATCACAAAAAACAAAGCCTGTCACTTTCTATGTTGAACTTCAATCGTCTTCGCCAAACCAATCATGTACATAGTCAAGAAATTCTTCAAAAACCTCAAAATCGCTCTGTACAAAATCATATAATATTGGTTCCTTGAACTCATATTTTGATACAGGCACAAGAAATTTGGCCAAGTCACTTTGGCTCAAATCTTTTTCGAGATTGCAAATATTCTCCAAACTGTAGGCTGCTGCAATCAGCTGGCCAAAAGCTGTGATATAGTATATACCATACACATCTTCGCTCATTTTGAACACTCTTTTGTTGACGTGTTCATTGTTATTGTTAAAGATCATATAAAGCTTGCCGTTTTCGTGAGCTGTAACCATTGAATTGAGCGAAAGCTCCATCATGCCCATATCAAATATCTCCGGTCTTGTAAGTATATCATACACTGTCACAAATTCTGGTCTTGCAAGCAGCATTGCAGCCTCTGCAGTACTAATATGAAATCCTGAGCATTTCTCAAAGTATGTTATCTTTGAATTCTCAACATGCACCTCAGAAACAGCAAGTGAAAACCTGTTACCTGAATCTATAAGGCTTTCACACATATATATGCCCGGAATAATCTCATCTGTCACATTGCGATAAAGCGATGCGGCCTTGCAATCATCATAAACCTTCACATCAACTGCAGCCTTTGCAAGAAACTCCGCCACCTCATAATCATGCGCAAAGCATCTCATAAGAAAATAGTTTATCAGCTGATAGTCTGATTTTATAGCTATGCATTGTTTTTTGATAAGCTCATATTCTTCGCTGTCTGTAAGTTTGATATCTCTGTCAGCCATGAACCTGTATTCATCCGAACCTGGCGGATATTTGATATTATGTCTGTCATTGAATCGCATATATTGCTGCAGCAAAGCTCTTGCCTGTCTTTCAGTTATATCAATCTGTCTGCCGCCAAGGCCTCCTATAAACGACTGCTCTGCTATAACAATCTGAGCCATATCATTGCCTTTGACACACTGGTATCGTTCAAAGCCGTTTTCCTCACAGTCAAAATAAAAGAACTGATGCAAGTCCTCATCGTCTATTATCCAGTGTGCATACATGCAGACCACTCCCATAAGTCTTGTATCTGTAACATATGCGGATATGAATGATATGCTTTTTTCTGCCCGGCTGCCTGCAAGGCCTCCCTCTATAAGTTTAAAGTCTGATTTATTCAAAAGCTTTACCTTCCTTTTAATAGTAGAACCATTTGTCAAGCCGTAGATTTCAAACTCGTTTCACTTCGTGAAATCCTAGCAAAAGACCTGCCACTGTTTGTACAGCAAACAGGGCTAGGGCTTCTTCTCTGTGAAACACATTATAATATGCGAGCTATGTCGAGCATATTTCAACGGTTCTTCCCTTACAGCAACGCTGAATTTCAATAGTAGAACCATTATACCCTATTTTGAGCAAAATTCAAGTTGACAATTGTAATGTATGTAATATAATATATTTTGTTGAGAAAAATAAATACAATCCTTATTAAGAGCGGCAGAGGGAATAGGCCCAGTGAAGCCCGGCAACCTGTATCAACAAGGTGCTAAATCCTACAGAATATATTTCTGAAAGATGAGGAATCAATCGTTTGCTATGCCTCTTTTCAGAAAGAGGCTTTTTGAATAAGGATTTGAGATCAGGAGGAAACCAATGAAAAAATTATTCACATCAGAATCAGTAACCGAAGGCCATCCGGACAAGATGTGCGACCAGATATCAGATGCCATCTTAGATGCCATACTTGAGCAGGATCCGATGGGCAGAGTTGCTGCCGAAACTACTGTAAATACAGGTTACGCAATGGTAATGGGAGAAATCACAACGTCATGCTATATCGACATACCAAAGATAGCAAGAGATATCATCACTGATATCGGTTATGACAGAGGTAAATACGGATTTGACGGTCATACCTGTGCCATCATGACATCAATAGATGAACAGTCAGGCGATATTGCAATGGGTGTTGACAATGCTCTCGAATACAAAGAAGGCTCTCTCCATGACGAGGCTGTCATAGAATCAACAGGTGCGGGAGACCAGGGCATAATGTTCGGTTTTGCGTGCAATGAAACGCCGGAGCTGATGCCTATGCCTATAGCATTGGCACACAAGCTGGCAATGCAGCTTACAAAAGTCAGAAAAGACGGAACACTGAAATATCTGAGACCTGATGGTAAAACTCAGGTAACTGTCGAATATGACGATGATCAGGTCAAAAGAATAGATACTGTACTTGTTTCAACACAGCATGATCCTGATGCATCACTTGAGCAAATCAGAGCCGATATGCTTGAATACGTTATCAGGCCTGTAATCCCATCCGAGCTGCTTGATGATGATACCAAATACTTTGTAAACCCTACAGGCAGATTTGTAATCGGTGGTCCTCATGGAGATTCAGGGCTTACGGGCAGAAAAATAATTGTTGATACTTATGGCGGATACGCAAGACACGGCGGCGGAGCATTCTCAGGCAAAGACCCTACAAAGGTTGACCGTTCTGCTACATATGCCGCAAGATACGTTGCAAAAAACATTGTGGCTGCCGGGCTTGCCGACAAATGCGAAATACAGCTTGCATATGCGATAGGCGTTGCAAAGCCTGTATCAATACTTGTAGATACATTCGGCACAGGCAAAATCTCTGATGCGGAGATATCCTCACTTGTCGCAAAGCATTTCGATTTGAGACCTGCAGCAATCATCAGAGATTTAGACCTCAGAAAACCTATCTACAGACAGGTTGCGGCATACGGACACTTCGGAAGAACAGATATAGATCTTCCTTGGGAACACACCGACAAGGCTGAAATATTAAGAAAAGAAGCAGGCATCTGCTAAATAGTCAGGGCGAGGGACATTACTCCTTCGCCTTTAACATTATGTCAAAAACCAGCCTGCATATTTTTTTCATATCCGCCTGCCTTGTATTAGTCAGCGCCACAAAATAGAAATCCTTATCCGGACATATCCAGAAAGCTGATGAAAACCCGTCATCACCGCCATTATGCCCGTAATATGTAACCCCGTTTCTCTCATAAATAAACCAGCCTGTCCCCATATATTCACCTTGATTAAGTGATTTTACCTCAGGCAACCACATCCTGTGATAAGTTTCACTCATAAGCAGCGGCTCTGTCGCTTTTCCGATGCTGCCTTCAATATGAAGCTGTGCGAACTTTTCAAGGTCATATATATTCGATGTAAGGGTTGAACTTGGTGCATGAATACGGTTATATGGATAATATCGCTCATATACGATATGCTTTGTTTCATCTTTGGTATGCGGTTTTACAAGGTCATCTCTGTCACTTCTTGCAAAGGTAATGAAAGATGAATTATCCATACCCGCAGGTTCAAAAATATGCTCATTTATATACTGCTCAAACGTGCATCCCGAAAGCTCTGCTATGACTGCACCCAGTATATCATAGCCCGCATCACTGTAATGAAAGCACTTTTGTGATGGTGCTGACAGCAACGCTCTTTTCTTTATTTCATCGCCCAGAACATATCTTTTGAGTGCATCATCATCTGTTTCGGGTCTGTCCCAATGCAGGTCATATACCATACCTATGCCTGAAGTGTGTTGCAGCAAATCTCTGATGTTAATACCATCCGCTCTCACATCGTTTATTTCGAATTCACGAATCACATCCTTAATCCTGTCGTCTAAATGCAGCCTGCCATCCTCTGCAAGCTGCATTATGGCAGTTGCAGTAAACAGCTTTGCAACTGACGCACAGTGGAATACATCCTTTAACTCCATAGGTTTCCCGGCGGGATAATCTGAATATCCCAAAGCTTTTCTGTATATCAAATCTCCTTTTTTTGCCGACACAACAAGCCCCGGCAAATCCTGATAAAAATATATATTTTCAATACATCTGTCCAGATTTTTCAATGGCCTCTCCTTTGCTTTTTTTTATTACTTATAGTATACTATATTCTGATGAATTTAGGGAAAGGATAAATATTATGAAATACACAAATTTTGATAATAACAAAGTTTCTCTGCTTGGTATGGGATGTATGAGGCTTCCTCTTGACAGCGAAGGCAATGTCAACGAGGCAGAGGCAATCCGGATTATAAGGCATGGGATTGACAGCGGCATCACTTATGTCGATACAGCATACATGTACCACAACGGCCTCAGTGAAAAAATCCTCGGTAAAGCTCTACAGGATGGCTACAGGCAAAAGGTACTGCTGGCAGACAAGATGCCTCCATGGCTTGCCAAAAGCGAAGAAGACATCGAAAAGATTTTTAACAGGCAGCTTGAAAGGCTGCAGACAGACCATATAGATATGTACCTTATTCACAATGTCGGCGATAAACTGTGGAAATTCACAGAGAAATACAATGTGCTGGATTTCCTCACAAAGAAAAAAGCCGAGGGTAAAATCGGCCATATCGGATTTTCATTCCACGATGATTATGAATTCTTTGAAGAAGTTCTCGACAAATACCCATGGGAGTTTGTGCAGATACAGTTAAACTATATAGACGAGAATTTTCAGGCCGGAGTAAAAGGATTGGAACTCGCCGGAAGCAAAGGCCTGCCTGTAATTGTCATGGAGCCATTGAAAGGCGGCAGACTGGCAAGCACCATGCCTCCTGCTGTAGAGCAAATCTGGTCGCAGATGAAAGAAACAAAAACTCCTGTTGAATGGGCTTTCAAATGGGTTGCAAATTTCCCTGAAGTCATGACAATATTAAGCGGAATGAGTTCATATGAGCAGCTCGAGGACAATCTCAGGATTTTCTCAGAGCTTGAATCAGGAAGTCTTACATCAGACGAAAAACAAACCATATCAGCTGTAGCAGACAAGTTCCACGAACTTATCGAGTACGACTGCACCAAATGCAGATATTGTATGCCATGTCCACAAAAGATAGATATACCAAGAAGCATAGATTTGTACAATCAGCTTGGAATTTATGATAATTCGGCTGCAATCAAAACAGAATACGGCTGGATGACTCATCTTCCTTCGGAGTGCGTAACCTGCAGGAAATGTGAATCACACTGCCCTCAGAGCCTGCCTATTTCTGATATCATGCAAAAGGCCGCAGCTGAATTTGAAAACAAATAAGGAGACGTCAAAGGTCTGCATCATCGCAATGCAGACCTTTATTTGTATGTTTATCATTCTTCAATTCGGCTGAATATTTCGTCGAGCACCTTCGCTATTTCTTCAATACTTACAGGTTTGATAATATGCCCGTTCATACCTGACTCAAGAGCCTTCCTTCTGTCTTCTTCAAAAGCATTAGCTGTCATAGCGACAATCGGTATGTTGGCTTTGCGGTTATCAGGCAACGTCCTGATTTCTCTGGTTGCTGTATATCCGTCCATTTTGGGCATCTGAATATCCATAAGCACGAGGTCATATTTGTCATCAGGTGCGTTTGCAATAGCTGTAACAGCTTCATCGCCGTCGTTTACACTGTCTACTTGCATGCCTGTTTCTTCAAGTATGGCTGTGGCAATTTCACGATTCAGTTCATTGTCTTCTGCAAGAAGAATATGTTTGTCACTGTAATCGTAATGCTTTTGTTTCTCGCTTTGCGAAACAGCTTCACTGCCGGTCGGTCTTGTCAGTACTTCTCTGAGCTCTGACATGAATATCGGTTTTGATACAAACGCAGTGACACCTGCTTCACGGGCTTCAAGTTCAAAATCAGACCAGTCATAAGCTGTCAGTACAATAATCGGAACATCCTCACGAATCACTTTGCGAATCCTGCGAACTGTTTCAATTCCGTTCATATCAGGCATCAGATAGTCAATGATATATACTTTGTATTCGTCGTCTATTTCTGTAGCATCCTGTGCGCGAACGACAGCCTCTCTGCCGGAAACTGTCCAGTCCGGACGCATCTTGATATCACGAAGCATCTTGCTTACACTTCTGCAGGTATTAAAATCATCATCGACAATCAACGCTCTTGCTCCCATAAGTTCCGGTATAGGTTCGTTTTTTACAGGTCTGTTTGCAAGACGCAGATTAAGTGTAACAGTAAACAGCGAGCCTTTTCCCTCTTCACTGTCGACAGTAATCTCACCGCCCATCATATCCACAATGTTTTTGGTGATTGCCATGCCAAGTCCTGTTCCCTGAATACCACTTGTTGTAGTTGAATATTCTCTCGTAAACGTATCAAATATATGCTCCATAAATTCTTTGGACATACCTATGCCATTATCTTTTACTGTGAAAACATATTTTGCATAATTTTTGGCCCTGCAAGGTTTCTCGGCAAGACGGATAATGACATCTCCTCCCGGCTGCGTGAATTTAATGGCATTGCCTACGATATTGATAAGCACCTGGTTCAGGCGAAGCTTGTCAGTTATAACATCCTCGTGCATCACATCCTGCGTATCAATATACAGGTTCTGACTCTTTGAGCTGATGAGTCCCTGTATCATTGTCCTGAGATCATGCAAAAGATCAGGAATATGAACAGTTTTTTCTTCCAGCTTCACTGTACCACTCTCAATACGGCTCATATCCAGAATATCATTGATCAGACTCAAAAGATGTGTGCTTGAAGTACTGATTTTTGCAAGGTAATCCTGCACCTGTTCCTGATCATCAATATGAGTCTGGGCAAGTGCCGTAAACCCTATGATAGCATTCATAGGAGTACGGATATCATGACTCATGCTGTTTAGGAATGTGGATTTGGCTTTGCTTGCCTGCCTTGCTACAGCAAGTGCATGGGAAAGCTGTTCCTGCTGTTCAAGGTCTTTTAATTTTTCATCTGTAATATCACGGGCAACATAAAGGACTTCTTTTGCTGCTCCGGCATTGTCTCTGCTCTTCAGTATAAAACGGGCTTCAAACCATCTGCCTTCCGGGTTCTGATATTCTGTCACAACAGTATTCACATCCTGCATGCGCTGTGCAAGAGTATCAAGATCCAAAAAATCATTCATTCTTTCGTGATCATCAGGTTTCATAAAAGCAGCAATAACATTTGACTTTACATCGTCAAAATTGCCCCCTACTCCTGCCACATCTCCCATCAGTGCAACGCTGTCAAGCACTTCATATCTGTGAGTATCAATCTCTGCAGCGAATATTGTTGAATATAGCGTAGATAAAGAAGAAATAACCTCGATATGCTCTCTTAGTTGCTTCCGGTGAGCTTCTTCTATTTCCTTTTGTTTCTTTTCCTGCATCACATGCTCTTCTATGATTGCATCGATATTACGGAACCCGCAGACAACTTTGCCTGTATCATCAGCTTTTTTAACATTAAACTGGAAATTATGCACATCACCGTTTGTGTCTATATTGCGATAATTTCCAACATATTCATCCTGTTTAGCCAATACCTTTTGGAGATTTGCAACACTCAATGAGTTTATCACTCTTGTCTGATCTTCAGGATGCACATTTTTGTATGCCCAGTTCTTTACGACTATGTCAAATTGAAATGCTTTGCCTTTGAGTCCCTGAATTTCCTTCACCTCAAAGCTGTCATCAATTCTGATGGCTCTTGCCATGCCATTATTAAGATTGGCAACATATATATTCAGAAAATCTCTCGAAAGAGTATTGATGATTGTAAGCTGCTCTTTGAGTTCTCTCTGGTGAGCTTCTTCTGCAATCTTTTTTTGTCTGTCTCTTTCCAGATGTTCCTCTATGACCGCATCAATATTCCTAAATCCACAGATAATATTCCCCGTATCATTAATCAGGCTGTAGTTGTACTGGAAATAATGGATCTCACCGTCAACAAGTATACGATAATTGCCTACATATACATGCTTCGTTTTGAATTCTTCGCGCAAGCTGTCTATTCCGAGCTTCTCATGCAGCATCTGTCTGTCTTCCGGATGCACGCGTAATGAAATGTAGCGTTTCAATATTTCATCATATGGGAAGAATCTGTTGTCTGTTTCGTCAATTCCGTCGGCGATAAATCCCTCCAGCTTGAGAACTTTGGCTATACCGTCTTCAAGGTCAATCCTGAATACATTCTGAAATCCGCTTGAAAAAACATCAAAAGCAGATTGAAACTCAATTTCATCTGTGACTTCTACAGCAAAAATAACATGCCACAAGTTGCCGTGCTGATCCTCATCTTCTTTGATGAAATGAAGCTTACACATTCCGGCAGTTTTGCCTTCAAAGCCTATTGAAATATGTTTTTTGCCCTGCATTCTCTCTTCAAGGGTGTTTCTGTCCATGAATTCAATTGCAGAATCATAGCTTGCTTCTTTTGCCAGAGCTTTTATGATGCATCTGGCGTTTTCGTCATAGTTATCAGAGCCCGGAATCGTATATTTCATGATTTTATCTGTTGTCTTGATTGATGAATATGTGTTGGCTTTGATATCTATGCGATGCATAGCAAGATATACATCCGATATGGCAGTATACGCATTGTATAATCCTTCATCTCTGTTTTTATTCCTGAGAGAAACTATGGAGTCTATATTTCGGAAAGCGACAAGAATACGCAAAGTTTCTTCCGGTTTTGATATACGTATATAAAGGCCGTTGTAAAACTGCATCTTGCCGTCAACACGAATCCTGTAATCAAATTCCAGTTTGTCTCTGCCATTTTCAAATGTTTTAACAAGTGCTTCAGGCAGTGTCTCATTCAGAAAGTCCTGTCTGTCTTCTTCACATACTCTTTCAGAGGCATATGCACGAAGCATTCTGGAATAAGAGAAATTGTCCGGAGATTCTTTGATTCCGGTGACTTCATATCCTTCCAGCTTCACAATGAAGCCCGTATCTTTTGCAGGCTCCACAACATATACATTCAAGTAATCTAACGTAAGGGCGCTTATCATATCAAGATAGCCTGTTGCAGATCCCGCACTCCTTTGTTTGCATTCTTCCATACTTATTCCTCTTCTTCTATTTCATTCAGGACACTTAAAAATGCATTTACAATCTCAGGATCAAATTGAGTGCCACTGTTTTCTTTAAGCTCATTTGTTATAACATCACTTGTGAGTTTGTTCCTGTATACACGGTTGCTATTCATTGCATCATATGCATCAGCAACACAGATAATACGCCCTATAAGAGGAATGTCCTCGCCTGCACATCCTGTCGGGTATCCTTTGCCGTCATAACGTTCATGATGATAAAGAGCGCCGTCACGTATATCGGCAATGGATGAGAAGTTTTCAACCATTTCGGCACCATGGGTTGTATGAGTTTTGATGATATCAAACTCTTCTTTGGTAAGTCGTGAAGGTTTTTTGAGTATCTCATCAGGAACATAGCATTTACCTATATCATGAAGTAATGCGACATAATATATCTGTTTGCACCGCTCTGCACTGAATCCGAGCTTCTGGGCAATAAGCTTTGAGTATTTTGCAACGCGGCTTGAGTGACCCTTGGTATACGGGTCTTTGGCATCTACAAAGCTACTGAATACATCCAGTGATTCTCTGATAAGGCGGTCGCTTTCCTGCAAACGTTTCTCATATCTTGACGAAGTTATCGCTGTAAAAATAAATGCCAGCAGGCATACAAACCATATAAGCAGTGCTATCAGATAACCGTAAGCATCGTTTTTGTCAATGTATCCTTTGTGAAGATGATATTCAAATGTACAATCTGCCAGGTCCAGATCTTCGCTGTCGCTATAGTTATATAAAATTATACCTGCGCTGACACTCGAATGGCTCTCTAAAGGCTGCTCGTTGTCTGTCCCGCTCGGATGATAAATAATCGAGCTGCCCGGTTTGAAATCGATCATAATATCGCTTCCGGATATATGATGGTCCAAAGTGATTTTGTCTCTGTCACAACTGCGAAGGTCAAGAGTCTGCACTTTATCACTGTCATCGCTGTCCTGATGAATTTCAACAGTACCGCACCATGCATTGTTGACAAATCCCTTGTCTTTCATGTTGATGGTTAATACCCAGTCCTGAAGTTTGGCATCTGAATCATTGGTTACTGTAATTTCAAATATTGCGCCTGTGAGCTTGGTTCCAAGCACTTCATCCTGTTTGTTCCAGATATCTGTGGACTCTCCTCTCGGATGAATGTTTACACTGACGCCGTTTTCGTCTGATTCATACGACCCGCTTATAGTTCGTACAGTGCTATTGTATTCGTTTATCTTGTGGCAATGTACACAAAAGCATGCAGCGATAATGAGGATTGATGCAATCAGCAAAACAATCCATGGCATAAACCGTTTTTGTAAAGTTTTATTCTTTTCCATATAAACTCCTATATTTATCTCCAAAAATGCTTAAAGCCTGGTAAATCAGGCCTCGCACTTTAGTATTATCCACAGGACATTTTATCATACTTTTGGGTAAAAGTGTAGTTCTTTTGAACGTTTGCATAAAAAAACGGGACTTAACCGTCCCGTTTTTGATGTTTAATTAAACTATTTTGAAACTGCTGCCAAGAAAGCTTTTTCGTTTAATTCGTCTGCGTATTCTGAATCCATTTCTTTGATTCCTGCAGGGAATTCATACTTAGCAAGTCTTTCTACGAATGGATCTGGATCAAAGTGTTCTGGTCCCCATGCACCTGCATCGTTCCAGATACCTTTAGCGATAAGTTCCATCATGATTACAGGACCTACTGCAGTCTGAGCAACTACTGAGTTAGTAGTGTACTTAGCGATACATTCCTGATTGTCAGCAATCTGATATAAGTAAACTGATCTGTATTTACCATCTTTCCAACCAGTTACCCAAGTACCTGCGCAACCTTTACCAGTCATTGTCATTGTAGCATCAACTGGGCTAGGGATAACTTTGCATACGAAGTCTCTAGGAGTGATTTCGCTGTCGCCAACCTTAATCTTGTTTCTCTTGTCTGAGAGACCATATTCAAACAGTACCAATAATTTCTTTCTGAAGTCAGCAGGTACACCATACTTGAATGTACATCTGTTGCAATCGATTTCTCTTGGTACAAGGAGTACTTCTTCGTGCTCTACGTTGATTACTTCTACATCGCCGATTCCGCCAGGGAAGTTGAAGATTTCAGGTTCTGAGAACTGCTCTGTGCAGAACCAGTGTCCATCAGGATGCTCTTCGTTCTTTTCCCAGATTACTGGTGGCTGTAAGCATTCTTCGATAGTTGTCCATACTGAGAATCCAAAGTCTGAATCAGTATTTCCGTAGTTATCTCCGTCTCTTACGTTAACTTCGTCAATCTTGTCAAATAAGTGCTTAGCTGCATATTTAGCAAATACGTCAGCCATGCCCGGTTCAACACCTGAACCGCAGATAGCGATCTTGCCTGATTTTTCCCATTCTTTCTGTTTAGCGAACTGATAGTCACCAAGTTTGATGTTTGTAAGTTCGTAAGGTTTTTCAGGATGCTCTGTACCTAATGTCATAGCGCAATCCAGATATCCGATACCGATTTCAAGGCAAGTATCAAATATAGTTTCGTTCATTCTTGGATCACAAGCGTTCATTGCGAAATCGCAACCATGCTTCTTTGCAACTGATTTGATGCTCTCTGCATCCATTGCATTGATCTGTTCAGGAACGAATTTGCCGCCGCCACAGATTTCGTTGGCAACTTTCTTTGCTCTTTCAAGGTTATAGTCAGCAACTACTACTTTTTCTGCCCAATCTCCGTCTGCTCCTGCTCTAGCTATAATCTTTGCAGCTGATGTACCAACTCCGCCAGCTCCGATGATTAAAAGTTTCATATCTTTACCTCCATTTTATGTTCAGCATTATTGCTGGTTTGTACTTCTATGTACTTTTATTCTATCATATAAGTCTTTTGTTACAACTATGGTTTTGCTCAAATTAAATACTATTTTGCTTAATGTTCCATATTGCATACATTGTTGCTTTTTTTGAGTTATTTTTTGAATGCAATAAACAAAAGTGCACTCAAAAGCAATGCAAACGGATAGAACAGATATGGAATAATGCTTACTGTGGATATTCCCGCAAGATCCGCCGCTATCAGTAACTGCGCACCGTAAGGAATAATTCCCTGCCATACACAGCTGAATATATCCATTATTGATGCTGTACGCTGAGGTGAAACTCCAAATTCCTCACTTACATTTTTGGCTATAGGACCTGCCGCCACTATTGCCACCGTGTTGTTTGCCGTAGCTATATCCATTGCAGATGTAAGCAGAGCAATTCCGAGCTGTCCTCCCCTGCTGCCTCTGAAGTTGTTTCTGATGAATTTGAGTATGGCCTCAAACCCGCCGTTTTCTCTGATGAGTCCGCTCATTGAAGCAACCAGAATTGTAACTATCATTGTTTCGAACATGCCTGAAACACCTGTGCCCATTGATGAAAATGCAGCGGCAACGCCTGCTGACCCTGTTGCAAGGCCTACAACAAAATACGCTATAATACCTGTACCCAAAACGATGAACACATTAATACCGCAAAGAGCCATTATCAGAATGCCGAAGTATGGCAATGCCTGCCAGATGTTGTAGTCAAAGCTTCCGACATCTACAGCTCCTCCCTCGAGAGATATTACAATCAGAATCACAAGGGTAAAGATTGCCGCAGGCAACGCTATCGGAAAGTTTTCTCTGAATTTGTCTTTCATTTTGCAGCCCTGAGTCTTGGTTGCCGCAATCGTTGTATCTGATATGAATGAAAGATTGTCACCGAACATGGCTCCACCTACTACTGAAGCGATGCAAAGCTGCATATTAAGATCAGCTCCTGTGGCAACATTCATTGCAACAGGCACAATTACAGAAATCGTACCGCATGAAGTACCCATTGCCATCGATATGATACATGCTATCACAAACAGACCTGCAACAGCAAAACCTGGCGGTATTATCGAAAGAAGCAGGTTTGCCGCACTTGACGCACCACCTGCACCTTCTGCCACGCCGCTGAAAACTCCCGCCATCAGAAATATAAACAGCATTATAGTTATATTGTCATCACCGATACTTTTGGCACAGACAGTGATTTTGTCATCAAATTTAAGCTCCCTGTTCTGTGCAAAGGCGACTGCAAGTCCTATCATGAATGCGACTACCGCTGACATCACATAAAATCCCATACTTCCCTCTACAGGGTTGATATACTCAAAATAAATACCGCTCCCAAGATAAAATACAAGAAAAACCAATATGGGCAGCAATCCTGCTGCATTTGCTTCTTTTTTCATAATTCCTCCATTTATTTTATATATAACATTCTCAAACAATATATCAGATATATCCGTTCACTTCAAGAGATAAATATTGTGAATACATTCACACTCCAAATTGTTATTTGGCCTTAAAAACCCCCGCACATCGTGTGCAGGGGGTTTTGAAAATTACCAATCAATAGCCCAGATATTCATTTACAAGTATTACATGGAGCCTGCCTGTGGAGCAGAACCTGGTTGAAACAGTATAGCAGCAGACAGTATTGCCCTGCGACAGACAGTTGCCGCATTTACCTGTTGCGGCACAAGGAGTTTTTTTGCCGAGTCTCACACAGTTCGAAGGACAGGCATCAGTTTTGATGCGTGCAACAGCCTCATCTTCACTTCCGACTATCTTGTTCGCTCCAACAACAAGAATTACTTTTTTGGGTCCGTAGCAAAGGGCTGCAACTCTGTTCCCTGTACCATCAATATTGACAAGTATTCCATCCATTGTAACAGCATTGGAGCTCATGAAATACACATCGGTAGTAAGCGTTCTGACTCTTTCGGCGAACATCTCATCCGGATCCGTGAATTTAAACGGGTCAACCCAGTCTATATCCATATCCGCAAGCCTGTCTTTTAACCCTATCTCGCCGAGAGTCATGGAACCGCCACATGCAACTTTGTCTCCTTCGTTTATGAAGCTCAATGCCAGTTTCAAAGCTTCATCTTTGGTATCACAATAATAACCTTTCATTCCTCTTTTTTCGAGAGCATTGATTATAGTTTCGGCTTTGGCTCTGTTAGCTTTTTTTGTATTTTCATCAAACATATTTTCTCATTCCTTTCTGCAATTCATATTCAATAATTATACCACTTTTGCACAATCATCATCAACAGGTTACGGATTGTATCTTCAAAAAAACATAAAATTTTGTTAATTTTTTATCATTTTCTGTTGCTTTTTTACTGACAGTAGCATATAATGAACCTGTTGCTTGACTAATTTTTAACGATTGCTATATTCAAACAATTGTAAAAAACCAAATATATTCATCGTTGAGTACATAGCAATAAATCAATCTCATATTTGGGAAGCTTACTCATATATCAAACCAAGAAGCTTACCCTGAATTTGCAGATGAATTTGATTTTCAAACCTCAATTAAAGGCATTTCTACGGAGATGTCTTTTTTACTGCCGCAAGTAACCAGGGGCTCTCATCTGAGAGCCCCTGACAGTTTAATAGTTTTCTTTTCTTACTTCAAAGTAGCTTTGAGGGTGATTGCATACAGGACATACCTTTGGTGCGTCTTTTGAGCTTACCAGATGCCCGCAGTTTCTGCATTCCCAGAGAGTTTCTTCTTTTTTCTCAAACACAGCAGCTTCTTTAACATTACTGAGAAGTGCACGATATCTTTCCTCGTGAGCTTTTTCGATTGCGGCAACAGCTCTGAATTTGTATGCAAGTTCACTGAAGCCTTCTTCTTCTGCCTCTTTTGCGAATGTGTCATACATATCAGTCCATTCGTAGTTTTCACCTTCTGCTGCTGCAAGGAGATTGGCTGCTGTATCTCCGAGTTCTCCAAGAGCTTTAAACCACATTTTTGCATGTTCTTTTTCGTTTTCGGCTGTTTTTAAAAACAAATCCGCAATCTGTTCATAACCTTCTTTTTTGGCTACACTTGCAAAGTATGTGTATTTGTTTCTTGCCTGTGATTCTCCTGCAAATGCTGTCTGCAGATTTTTTTCTGTTTTTGTTCCCTTTAATTCCATAATATTTCTCCTCTCTTAAATCATTGCCCTATGCAAGGGCCTGCATTGTTCAAAATATTTATCCTCTCCACAATCCATGGAGATTGCAATATCCATATACAGCAACCACTTCATCATCAGCTGTCATTGCAAACCTGACCTCAGGTTTTTGTCCCGGCAAAAGAGGTTTCCTCTGATTTCCCTGATTTGTTTCAAGTGCAATCCACTGAATGTGATGTTCCTCAAGCATGGGATGCTCTACCGCCCCTACTTTCACAGTAACGATCCCGTCTTTAACATCATATACAGGCACGTGTTTTTCGCCTGCCGCATCCATCGTATTTGGAATCATCTCTTCCATCTTCTGCCCGCAGCACATTACCGGCACGCCTTTGTTTTCGACAAAAGCTATGATATTGCCGCAATGCGAACATTTATAGAATTTCATCATATTGTTTACCTCCCTCGAATCATATTAATCTTTAACCTGGCTCAATATTACCACAAGATTTATAATTTTTCTGTTGCATTTGCCACACTTTTGAGATATATTTATTAGTATCAGATATTAATTTTTTTGCAGGAGACCAGCTATGAAATTTTTTGACGGTGTTTCAATTGAGGATACAAAAAAAATGATAAACTGCTTTGATACAGAGCCCAAAACCTACAGCAACGGTGAAACCATAGCCGTGCTTTCTTCTGCTCTGTCATCAATAGGTCTTGTACTCTCCGGCAAAGCGCACCTTTATTGCATAGATTACGACGGCAATGAACAGACTATAGAATATTTCAAAAAAGACGACGTGTTTGGAGAACTGTTCTGTCTGCCTGTGGGCACTATGGAATATATAGTTGAAGCGGACAACGACTGCAAAGTTCTCTTTGTCCCTTACTCCACCATAACTTCACCTTGCAGTAATCTGTGCAGCTGTCATATAGAAGTAATACGCAATCTTTTTCTTATGACCGCAAAGAAATCTCAGGAACTTGCGCTCAGGATAAGCTTCATATCAAGAAAAACCACAAGGGCCAAACTTATGACATATTTTGAATACATGGCTGACATAACCGGAAGCAACACATTTGAGACACATGTTTCACTTTCAAAGCTGGCGGATTATCTTTGTGTTGACAGAACAAGCCTGATGCGTGAGCTGCGCCATCTCAAAGAAGAAGGCATCATAGCTTCAGACAGGAGAAGGATTAAATTACTGCAATAAATCGGAGGACTCATTATGCGAAGAAAAGACAGGCAGATGCCGGAGGAATTTGCCCTCGGTATCATAGACAAATGTTCGTTTGCTCAGGTTGCCATGACAGATGAGAAAGGCAATCCGTATTGCATACCTCTTTCGGTTGCAAGAGATGGCCGCATCATATATTTTCACAGTGCCACTGAGGGTACCAAAACAGATATTCTGAGAAGTAACCCAAAGGTGCATGTGAGCTGTGTTGGAGATGTTATCCCCGCCACAGATAAGTTCACAACTGAATTTGAATCCGCCGCATTCTACGGTACTGCCAGTGAAGTTGCAGACAGGAGCGAAAAAACAAAAGCGTTAAGACTGATATGTGAGAAATATACGCCTGCAAATCTTGACAGCTTTGAGGCTGCCATAAACAGAAGTCTTGACCGCACTGCAATATGGAGGATATCAATAGACAGCCTTACGGGCAAAAGAAAAAAATACGATAAAGCAGGAGAAGAGATGAAATTCGGGAGGATGGAATGATGAAAAGAAGAATAATAGAAATTGACAGAGAAAAATGCAACGGCTGCGGAGCCTGTGCGGAGGCGTGCCATGAAGGTGCCATTGCCATGATAGGCGGCAAAGCCGTGCTTGTAAAGGACGATTATTGCGACGGTCTCGGTGACTGCCTGCCTGTCTGTCCCACAGATGCCATTTCATTTGTAGAACGCGAAGCGGCTCCATATGATGAGGCTGCCGTAAAAGCAAGAATGGGCTCAGGCTGCCCGGGCAAAGCAATGCGTGAAATAAAGCATACAGCAGATAATGACAAGACTGTTTCCGGTGAAAGTCAGCTGAGGCAGTGGCCTGTGCAGATAAAGCTGGTGCCTCTGAATGCTCCGTATTTTGATAATGCGGATTTACTGATTGCAGCAGACTGCACAGCTTTTGCATACGGTGCATTTCATGACGAGTTCATAAAGGATCATATAACCCTGATAGGATGTCCGAAGCTTGATGATATTGACTATTCGGAAAAGCTTGCCGCAATATTAGGTGAAAACAATATCAGAAGCATTACAATTACGAGAATGGAAGTGCCGTGCTGCGGCGGACTGCAATACGCTGTCACAAACGCTCTTGCGAAGGCAGGCAAAGATATACCTCTCAATGTTGTAACCGTAGGAATAGACGGCACAATCAAATAGTAATAAAGGGGGGCTGCGCGTGGCGGCCCTTTTTAGTTATATCAGCCTGTAAAACAATCCATGATGATTGCAGCACCACACCAGTCTGCCATGGCCGCGCTTCCTGATTCTGACCTGTATATCCCATTCGGGATACTGCTTTATCATCTGGAGCCTGTCGCCTGTCATAAATGCAACAAACATCAGATGGTGGTCTTTTTGCATCGGATGCTTTGCTGTAATATACCATTCGTCCTCTACAACTTCAACATTCACATTGTGTTCCTTATCCGGGTTCTTCATTTCAAATGCCTCAAGCCTCCTGCCGCAGCAGGAAACCTCCGCGCCGCCTGTGCATACCGTAATGTTGCCGCAGGACGGACATACATAGAATTTAAGGTTTTTCATATTTCCTGTTTCGGGCATTTTCTCTGCAGCTTCGCCTGCAAGTATATCATCTACATTAACCTTGAAGAATTTCGATAATGCAACAAGCAGAGAAACATCGGGAATGCCCTGCCCCCTTTCCCATTTTGAAACGGCCTTGTCAGATACGCCAAGCACATCTGCAAGTTCGCTTTGTGTCATTTGTTTTTCTTTTCTGAGTTTGAGTATAAGTTTTCCGGTTTTTTCATTATCCATACCAATCACCTCGAAAATATGATAAAACAAAAATGCACACAAAGCAATAAACGCTTCGTAGATGACCTGCTTCGCTCCTACAGGCTTTGCCTGTTGCTGTCCGTTCTGTCTAGCCAAGCAAAGCTTGGGACAGAAAGGCAACGCTTCGTAGATGACCTGCTTCGCTCCTACAGGCTTTGCCTGTTGCTGTCCGTTCTGTCTAGCCAAGCAAAGCTTGGGACAGAAAGGCAACGCTTCGTAGATGACCTGCTTCGCTCCTACTCACTTCGTTCGTTGCTGTTTGTTTATGCCAAAGACGGCTGCCTTGTTTCAATATACAGGTCAATGTCCTCGACAATGTAATTGGCACCTGTGGTGTGCATAGCTTCAAAACAGGAATAAATATACTCCCACACCCGATAGCGCGTAAACAATTCTGCCACCTGTCTGCCGGTCAGCTTTTTGGCAGATTTATATTGCTCCGTACAAAAAATCATAAAATCACCTTGCCTGCTCATAATCATCCCTCCGGAAATGTGATAGTGCCTGTCTTTCGTTCTTCATCATACATATTAAACAAGGTCAGCGGGCTGAAATGCCAAAGCTTGGTATCTTCCTGTTCCAGCAGGAAATATACTTTTGAGCTGTAAAACTCTCTGGTTGCCGCAACCTCGTCACATTTATAATTTTCAATAATTAAGCCAACTACTTTAGGAACAATCAGGATAAGCAACGCTTCAAATTTGTTTTGTTCCATCAAAATTCCTCCTCCGCTACGATCCCCGCAAACTTCAAATACCCAAGCGCTTTTTCAGAAGTAAGCACCAATTGATTATACAGCTTTTTCACTTTTAGAGCTTCAATCGTCTGTTCTTTTGTAAATACGCCTGCAGTGTAAAGGGTAAATGTGGTATAAACATCATCATCTGCGACAGGACCGTAAACAAAATCATAAAATCTTCCCTTATAATTTCCGGCTCGGTTATCAGAAACAAAGTCTAACCACTTCTCTTCAGGCACCTCAAAACGCAAAACCGAACATTCAAAAAAAGCTTTTTCTTCATCTATTTCGTAAATACTTACGGTAGGTATTCCATTTTTGCGCTGTTTCGTTACCTTGCCTGCAAACCCTATAGCCTGTGTCTTGTTAGTCGTAGTATAAAAGCCTTGGCACTCCCCACAGCTAAAGCAGGGGGATTCTTGCTTCAACCACTACTGCATTGGCTAACACCTTACGGTATCGCAATGTCTTACACAGTGTCCACAAGCTAGATTATACTGTTCCCGTATGCCCTACGGTGCAGTTTATATATATTTACGCTGACTGCATTTGCAATCCTTTATTCAAAATATTTATGCTTGCATTGGTATCCCTGTTATGTACTGCATGACAGTCGGGGCATTCCCATATGCGAACCGCCAGATTTTTCACCAACGGATTCTTATACCCGCAACAGGAACAGGTCTGACTGCTTGGGTACATGGTTGGTACTTTTACAACATCATTCCCATACCAGACAGATTTATATGCAAGCATATCAAAGAACTTAGACCATGATGCAGAGCCAATATGCTGTGCCAGTTTATGATTACGCATCATATTCTTTACTTTCAGTTCCTCTATGCAGATTGTTTGGTTTTCACGAATCAGCATGGTGGACTGTTTCTGTAAGAAGTCATTTCTCTGATTTGTAATCTTTTCATGAACTAAGGCAACCTTAACACGCTGTTTGTTTCGGTTATTAGAGCCTTTCTGTTTTCTTGACAGCTTACGCTGTTCACGAATGAGTTTACGCATTGATTTTTCAAGATATTTCGGATTCGAAACAACATTTCCGTTGCTGTCAGAGTAAAACTCTTTAATGCCAACATCAATACCAATCATACCTCCATTATTTGGTCTTGGCTGTGGCTCAAATTCCACGTTGAGAACCGCAAAATACTTACCTGTAGGAGTATGTTCAATCGTTACATTGTTGATTTTTCCTACTTCCATAGACTGACGTATTTTGACAAGTCCGAGTTTAGGGAGTTTGATGTATTTTCCTACAATACGGATATTATCACCTTGATTTACGGTCCTGTATGACTGGTGGCGATTGTGTTTGCTTTTGAATATTGGGTGTGCTGCACGTTTCTGAAAAAAGTTTACAAACCCTCTGTCGAGGTCACGCAAAGACTGTTGTAACGCAATAGAATCCACCACTTTCAGAAAAGCAAAATCTTCACACCTTTTAAGTTCCGTCAGCATTGCGGAAGTCTGGGAATAGCCGATTTTCTGACCATTCTCATAGGCTTCATTACGCATGGCAAGTCCTTTGTTGTAGATGAGTCTGCAACAGCCAAGGGTCTGATTGATTAAATTTTGCTGTTCCTTATTCGGGTAGATTCTAAATTTGATACCTTTTTGCATTATCCAAGTTTATCCTTTTGTCTTTGCGATGTTTTTTGATTTTCAATATACTGTTTGATTACTTCCAGTGGAGCACCACCCACTGTAGATACGAAATAGCTGTTTGTCCATAGTGTCGGCATTTTTGTTCTGAGATACGGAAATTCTTCCCTTAGAATCTTGGAAGTATAGCCTTTTAAGGACTTTACAGCTTTGTGGATACCGAATTGCGGGTCTACTTCCATTAGTATGTGTACATGGTCTGGCATGATTTCCATTTCCAAAATGTCTACAGAAAGATTTGTAGCATACTCAAGGAGTAATTCCTTTAATCTGACATCCACACCGTTAGTTAATACTTTTCGCCTATACTTCGGACACCATACTACATGGTATTTACAGGAATAGACGACATTGTTGTTTGATTTATATGTTGTATTCATATTTGTATTATACTATCATTCAAAAACTAATACAAGTGTATATTTGTCCATCTTCAAT
>CAZDQV010000015.1:0-29911 GCA_964507795.1 uncultured Oscillospiraceae bacterium
CGCCACCGTAGCTCACTGGGTTCTTCTCCCACTGCGCCACGAGGGTGATTGTGTCACCTGTAGCGTCATCATCTGGAACAAGGGTTTTATATGTAGTATCTGATGTTACATTAATATCCTTATCTACCCAGCCATCGGTAGTAAGTTCTCTGCTTTTGTATATCCAGCCCTTAAAGGTATATCCTACTTTGGTCGGAGTCTCAATATCTTCTGTTCCTCCGCCTGCCGATGTTCTCTTAAGGACTTCGCCTTTCCAACTTACGCCAGTATTATCAGCAATAGTTGTTCCACCACCAGTGTCAAACTTTATGGTATAGTTTGTCTTCATGGTCATTCGGGTGTAAAGCGTATCCCAATTGCCTTTATCAGAAAAATTGCATATGTTATATGATTCAAAGTCGTCATCACTCTCATACCAAATACAATTGCCATCTTCGTCCTTATCTTCCTCCACAGCTTCATATCCCGGTATTTCCGGATTCTCAGGTCTTGTAATTGTATTTGTATCCATAACCTGATGGGCATATAGAGTTTCAGCCTCAATGTCGTCTATTATAATTTTATACTCACGAAATTGAGGTACTTCACGATTGACTTGAAAAAATTTGTCTTTTAAATAATCTACAAATTTTCTTTTGTCATAGTATGAATATACCGTCGCGTATCTTCCTAAATCTAATTTTTCTGCCCCGCTATAAAATCTTGTTTCGTCATACCAATAAATTATGCCAAGGATTTTCGAAGTCCCGTTCAACTCAAAATCTGCATCTTTAATACACACTGTCCTGTTATCTTCACTTACACTCTTGCATTTTCTTATCGTCCCACCTGACATAGTAAAGCTGCTGTCGTCTTCAACATACACAGCACTTGTGTTTGCTGCTGTGCAACCTTCAATCAAGCCGCCAGACATATTGAATTCGGATTCTATATGCTGTCCATATAAGTCATTGCCGCTTGTATCCATGTATACTCCGCCGGCATTATCGCTGGCATGACAATTGCGTATGGAGCCATTTTTCATATTAAAAATTGTAGCCCAATTATCACTTTTCTTTCCATAGCCATCGCCTACAATGTATACTCCTCCACCATTTTCTGCTTTGCAATCGGATATCAAAGAATCTTCCTGCATGTTAAAAGTCCCTGTATTTGATATATATATACCGCCACCTTTTGTTGCTTCGCAATTGGATATAATGCCTCCACCCATATTGAAGACTGATTTAAGCCCGTGCATATGTACGCCACCGCCGTTTTCTGCCCCACAGCCTAATATTGCACCACCATTTATTGTGATATATGTGTCGTGTAATGCACTATTTTTTTCTTCTTCATCATTATAATACCAATACGTACTGTTTTCCACATATGCACCGCCACCATTAGTTGCATTGCAACCAAATATCGTACCACTATTCATGATGAAATGCGGAGATTGCGGTTTCGTTTCATATACATTCTCTCCATCTTCGGCTTTTACATATACTCCACCGCCATTTTCGCTGTTACCGCCAGTTATTACACCACCTGTTACGGTCTTTGTTCCATTTGTGTCATCAAGGTACCATTGCCCATCATCTGTCTGAGAAAATTTATGCTCTGTATCGGTACTGTTGCTATCCACCAGCGTCAAACCGCCGTTAGTTACTTTAATCACGCTGCCTGTTTTGCCCTGTGCAAGGCTCAGTACGTGCCCATTCAGGTCGAGGGTAGTTGTCCCAGTAATCTCCAGAGTTTTGTCAATTGTAATATCTTCTGAAAGCTGATAGCCTCCTGCCTTGAGTTTCAGTGTGTCATCTGTGCTATCCCAATTACTTATATGAGTTGAAAGATTGCTTGAACTTAACTCTGTTGGATTATTCTCTGCCCACACTGCACTCGGCATGGCCCCCCCAACAAGGCATAATGCTACTAATATGGCTAATATTCCCTTCTTCATACTATCCTCCTTATTCCAGAGATTTCCTCTTGAAACACATCCGCTTCTCGAGTGTTTCATCTGAAAATTAATTAAGGCAGCAGAAACCCTGCCGCCTCATACCATCAGAACAAACCTGAGATTTTACCTGTGCTGTCTATATCTATTTTTTCTGCTGCAGGTACCTTAGGGAGTCCCGGCATAGTCATAATATCACCTGTCTTCACAACTATAAAGCCTGCACCTGTGCATGCTTTGATGTCCTTGATTGTGATATTAAAACCTCTCGGTGCTCCAAGCTTTGCAGGGTCATCCGAAAAACTGAACTGAGTCTTTGCCATACAAACAGGCAGATTCTCAACTCCAAGGCTCTTGACTGTAGCAAGCTGCTTCTTTGCAGCAGGAGTATATATCACCTTGTCTGCCCTGTATATCCTGGTAGCTACAGCTGATATTTTATCCTCAATTGACATATCATCATCATATATATATTTCATTTCACTTGGCTGCTCTATGAGCTTCATAACCTCATCTGCAAGGGCCATGCCTCCCTCGCTGCCTTTGCCCCATACTTCTGACAATGCAACATTGACACCAAGCTCCCTGCATTTTGATTCAATCAATGCAAGCTCAGCCTCTGTATCTGTAGGGAATCTGTTGATTGCAACAACAGCAGGCAACCCGAACTGCACCGTTATATTCTCTACATGCTGAAGCAGATTCGGGAGACCTTTTTCAAGTGCATTGATATTCTCAGTTCCAAGGTCATTCTTTGCAACTCCACCATGATATTTGAGAGCTCTTACAGTTGCAACGATAACTACAGCTGCAGGCTTGAGTCCCGCTTTGCGGCATTTGATATCGATGAATTTCTCGGCTCCCAGGTCTGCTGCAAAGCCTGCTTCTGTAACTACGACATCTGCAAGCTTGAGAGCCATTTTGGTTGCCATTATGGAATTGCATCCGTGAGCTATATTTGCAAAAGGTCCGCCATGGATGAATACCGGTGTGTGTTCAAGTGTCTGAACAAGGTTTGGTTTGAGTGCATCTTTGAGTACAGCTGCAACTGCTCCCTGTATTTTGAGATCTCTTACAGTCACAGGTCTGTCGTCATATGTATATCCTACTGTAACCTTTGCAACTCTTTCTTTGAGATCATCTATATTCTCTGACAGACAAAGTATCGCCATGATTTCTGATGCGACAGTTATCTCAAAGCCATCCTCTCTTGGCACGCCCTGCATCCTGCCTCCTATGCCGTCAATGACGTTTCTGAGCTGTCTGTCATTCATATCAACAACTCTTTTCCATGTGATTTTTTTGACATCTATGCCAAGCGCATTTCCCTGCTGGATATGGTTGTCAAGGCATGCCGCTATAAGGTTGTTGGCAATACCTATGGCATGCATATCTCCCGTAAAATGAAGATTGATATCCTCCATAGGGACAACCTGTGCATAACCGCCACCTGCCGCTCCTCCTTTAACTCCGAATACCGGACCAAGTGAAGGCTCTCTCAATGCGGCCATTACATTAACACCCTTTGCGTTCAGTGCATCTGTAAGGCCTACTGTAGTAGTTGTCTTGCCTTCTCCTGCAGGTGTTGGGGATATAGCAGTAACAAGTACCAGCTTGCCATCTGCTGTGTCTGCCTGCTCTGACAGTATGTTATAATCAACTTTTGCTTTGTAATTACCATACAACTCAGTGTATTTCTCATCGATTCCGGCAGCAGCAGCTATTGCCCTGATATTTGTCATCTGCGCTTCCTGTGCTATTTGAATGTCAGTTTTCTGTTCCATTGTTTTTCTCCTTAACAAAACTAACTGTGCTAAAAAAGAGCCCATAAGTCCTGGCTCCAGCCCAGACGGTCGGCTCATCTTATGTCATATTTCATGTGGTTGATTCCACTTCCGTCAGTCATATGACACGGTTATCTTAACATCAATGGTGTCTTTTTTCAATAGAAATCACAAAATTCCTTTAAGAAAGGATTTTCTGTGTATCGGTGTTATTCCATGCTCGCTGATACCCTGATAGTGTGCTTTGGTACCATAACCCTTGTTGCTCTCAAAAGCATAATGCGGATATTGCAAAGCATATTTTTGCATCATCTCATCCCTTGTGACTTTGGCTATTATTGATGCGGCCGCAATGGATATACTTTTGGAATCACCTTTGATGATACCAGTCTGTGCATTGTCGATGCCATCGATTGTCAGAGCGTCAACAAGGATATGCCCGATTGTTTCTCCAAGCTGTTTTTCAGCCTCTGCCACTGCCTGTCTCATAGCCATTTTGGTTGCATTTAATATGTTGATTTCATCTATGACGTTGTTGTCAGCCATACCGATGCCTATGGCAAGGGCACGCTGTGAAACCGTCTCAAACATCTCGTTTCGTCTTTTTTCGGACAGTTTTTTGGAATCATCAAGTCCCGGGATATCCCAGTCCCTTGGAAGCACCACGCAGGCTGCAAGCACAGGCCCTGCAAGAGGTCCTCTTCCAACCTCATCGACTCCCGCCACAGTGCTGATTCCCTCTGCATAAAGTCTGTCCTCATATACAGACATATCTATAAGTTTTTGCTTTAAGAGTTTTTCCCGTTCTTCTTTTTTCATAATCAAATTTTCTCAAGTGTAATTCTGCCTATGAGACCGGCTCTGAATTCGTCCAAAAGAGTCCTGCCGCATCTTTCATAATCTATTCTTTTGCCAGAGAGTATCCACCCTCTTCTGATTGCTATTTTTTCCATAGTATCAAGCGCCTCTTCACAAACACCATCTATTTTGTATCTTGCAACAAGCTGCTGCGGATATTCTGCCTGCAGCACCTTGATGAGTTCGAGTGCAAGAGATGCGGTGTCAAGTATCTCATCTTTGATTGAACCGCAAAAGGCAAGATCAAGCCCTGCTTTCGGGTCTTCAAACTTAGGCCAGAGAATTCCCGGCGTATCAAGAAGCTGCATGCCGTTTGACAGCGTAAGCCACTGCTTGCCTTTTGTGATCCCAGGTTTGTCACCTGTCTTGGTGCTTTTTTTGCCTGTCATACGGTTTATGAGAGATGACTTGCCTACATTGGGCACTCCTACTATCATAAGCCGGAATGGTTTGTTTCTGATTTGATCTCTGTTCTTGGCTGTTTTTTGCTTTTCGAGCAGCTTGAACAGTTCTTTGACTCCACTGCCGCTCATGCAATTCATCGTCATACCGTAAAACCCCTGCGCTTCAAAATGCTCACTCCACGCTTTGTTTTGGGAAGCATCCGCCAGATCGCTCTTGTTAAGCAATATGATTCTTGGTTTTTGACCTACTATTTCATCAATTACAGGGTTGCGGCTTGAAATGGGTATCCTCGCATCTATAACTTCTATGACCATATCCACAAGCTTCAGATTTTCACTGATAAGCTCACGTGTTTTTTTCATGTGTCCCGGATACCAGTTGATTGACTCTATCATAATTACCTCTTGCAAAAAGGGACCTTAAAGGTCCCTTCAAAATTATTTCTTAGCTTTAATCTTGGCTGATTTGCCTGTTCTTTCACGCATGTAGTTGAGTTTAGCTCTTCTTACTGCACCTTCTCTTACTACTTCGATTTTTTCGATTTTTGGTGAATGAAGCGGGAATGTTTTTTCAACTCCTACTCCTGAAGCAATTCTTCTTACTGTGAAAGTTTCGCTAATACCGCCGTTTTGTTTCTTGAGAACAAAACCTTCGAAAATCTGGATTCTTTCTCTTGATCCTTCTTTGATTTTGATGTGGACTTTAACTGTATCTCCAACACCAAATGCAGGGATATCATTCTTTTTGTATTCCTGAGTTATTGCCTGTAATACATCCATTTGAGTAAATTCCTCCTTCCCTCCAAGACGTTCTTGGTGAAATCTGCTTCAAACCAGAGGACCGCCCGTAATAAACAAGAGAAATTTTATCACAAAAAACCAATGAAAGCAAGAACTTTTTTTGCCGTCACCGGATTGTAATACTCATCCCGATAGGCTATAATATATGAAATAATTTCAAATTAGGAGGTATTGTTATGAAATGGACATGTTCAGTATGCGGTTATGTTTACGAAGGTCCTGAACCACCTGCTCAGTGTCCGCAATGCAAAGTAGGTTCCGACAAATTCACAGCAGTCAAAGAAGGTAAAACCGAGTGGGTAGATCAGCACGTTGTAGGCGTTGCTGCAGGTGTAGATCCCGAAATAGTCGAAGGATTAAGAGCAAACTTCACAGGTGAATGTTCGGAAGTAGGTATGTATCTTGCAATGGCAAGAGTTGCTCACAGAGAAGGCTATCCTGAAATCGGCCTGTACTGGGAAAAAGCTGCATGGGAAGAAGCAGAGCATGCTGCCAAGTTTGCAGAACTTCTCGGAGAGGTTGTTACTGATTCAACCAAGAAAAACCTCGAAATGAGAGTTGAAGCTGAAGCCGGCGCATGTGCAGGCAAAAAAGCACTTGCATCACTTGCAAAGCAGCAGAATCTCGATGCCATACACGATACAGTACACGAAATGGCCAAAGACGAAGCAAGACATGGTGCTGCGCTTGAAGGGCTCTTAAACAGATATTTCAAATAGCAAAGAAATAGAGGCGGTAAACCCGCCTCTTGTTGTTTCATAAAGATTACTTTAATGCAACTTCTGCTCCAACTTCTTCTAACTGAGCCTTGATAGCTTCTGCTTCTGCCTTTTCGATGCCTTCCTTGATGTTTGAAGGAGCTCCGTCTACCAATTCCTTGGCTTCCTTTAATCCTAAGCCTGTGATTTCTCTTACAGCCTTGATAACCTTAATCTTTTCGCCGCCTGCAGCGTTTAATACTACTGTGAATTCAGTCTGTTCTTCTTCTGCTGCTCCGCCTGCTGCTCCGCCTACTACTGCTACAGGAGCTGCTGCTGATACGCCAAATTCCTCTTCACAAGCTTTAACCAATTCGTTTAATTCTAATACTGACATAGCTTTTATAGCTTCGATTATCTGATTCTTATCCATTTTATAATCTCCTTTTTCAAAATATTTAATTATTCAGCTTTTGCGTCTGCGATTGCCTGGAAAGTACGAACAACCTTTGATACCGGTGACTGGATACTTCCCATAAATTTAGCAATAAGCACATCTCTTGATGGAATGTTTGCAATGGCCTGTATAGCGTCTTTGTCGAAATATTCTCCTTCTACTACTCCACCCTTGAATTCCATCTTTTTGTATTCTTTAATTGCATCGTTTAATACTCTTGCAGGAGCAGTAGCATCATCATAACTGATTGCTATTGCACTTGGGCCTTCAAGAACTTCAGCAAGCGGTTCATATACAGTACCTGCAACAGCTCTCTTCATAAGAGTGTTTTTGTAAACTGTATAATCCACATCTGCCTCACGAAGCTTTTTTCTCATAGCATTGGCTTCTTCAACTGTTGTTCCGATATAGTCTATAACTACAGCTGACTGAGCCTTGTCCAATTTAGCTTTTATCTCGTCAATTATTACCTGTTTTGCCTGTTTAGCTTCTACTGACATTCTAAATTTTCCTCCTTCCACGGAAATTTTGTGGTACGATATAAAAGACCTTGCGCAGTTTGCAAGGCCAATATTTATATATTGTACCTCGGCGGGTTGATTAAGCCAAAAGCCCCCGCTGTCTACGGTTTAGTTTCCTTATTCTGTTTCCTTTAGCCCAAAGTAATCTTTTGAGGGTTTACTTTGATTCCAGGGCCCATAGTGCTTGTTACTGTAACACTTCTTAAATACTGACCCTTTGCAGCTGCCGGTTTTGCCTTCAGGATAGCTTCCATAAGAGCATTGAAATTCTGAGTAAGTTTCTCTCCTCCGAATGAAACCTTTCCTATAGGTGTATGAATGATGTTTGTCTTGTCAAGTCTGTATTCAACCTTACCTGCTTTAGTCTCTTCGATAGCTTTGGCAACGTCCATTGTTACTGTACCTGACTTAGGGTTTGGCATCAAGCCTTTAGGTCCTAAGATTTTACCGAGTCTTCCGACAACACCCATCATATCCGGAGTAGCAATGATAACGTCATAATCAAACCAGTTTTCGTTTTTGATTTTTTCTGCCATTTCTTCTGCTCCGACAAATTCAGCTCCGGCTTCTTCAGCTTCCTGAGCCTTAGGTCCTTTGGCAAATACTAAAACCTTTTTTGTTTTACCAGTTCCGTTAGGAAGTACGATTGCACCTCTAACCTGCTGGTCTGCATGTCTTCCATCAACACCCAGTCTGATATGAACTTCTACAGTTTCATCAAACTTTGCAGGTGCTGCCTTGACAACAAGATCTAATGCTGCATCAGCATCATATAATTCCTGTCTGTCATAAAGCTTTTTTGCTTCCTGATACTTTTTACCTCTTTTAGGCATTTGTTACCTCCTTGTGGTGCCAGCGATCTTACGATCTCCCATCTCGAATTATTCTTCAACTAATATACCCATGCTTCTTGCAGTGCCCTTGATCATTTCTGTTGCTGAGTCAAGGTTTGCCGCATTTAAGTCAGGCATCTTTGTCTGGGCAATTTCCTGTGCCTGAGCTAATGTAATCTTGCCAACTTTGTTCTTGTTAGGTTCTCCTGAAGCCTTGTCAAGACCTGCTGCTTTTTTGATAAGTACAGCTGCTGGCGGTGTTTTGCAGATGAATGAGAATGATCTGTCAGCGTATACTGTGATAACTACAGGTATAATCATTCCTGCCTGATCCTGAGTCTTAGCATTGAACTGCTTACAGAAGTCCATGATGTTAACACCCTTCTGACCTAATGCCGGACCTACTGGAGGTGCTGGATTTGCTCCACCTGCAGGAATCTGCAATTTGATATAGCCATCAATTTTTTTTGCCATGTCTGTTCTCCTTTCTCCTGTTCCTGAAAACAGGGTCTGGTATATTTAAAAATGCTGTTAACTAAAGTTTGTCAACCTGTCCGAATTCCAGTTCGACAGGAGTATCTCTTCCAAACATAGATATTCTGGCTCTGAGGATTTGTTTGTCTGGAGTGATTTCTTCAACCACACCCATAAATCCTTCAAACGGTCCGCTGACAACTCTGATATTGTCGCCAATCTCTACATCCAGATCAATAAATACTTTTTCGATGCCCATTCTTGCAACTTCTTCATTAGATAGCGGAATAGGCTCCGAACCGTGACCTACAAAGCCTGTAACACCCTGCGTGTTTCTGACAAGATACCACGATTCATTTGTAACTATCATCTTTACGATAACATAGCCGGGGAACATTTTTCTCGTTTTAACTTTGCGTTGTCCGTTTTTGATTTCTACTCTGTCTTCGGTTGGTACAACAATATCAAGAATAAGATCCTGCATTCCCCTGTTCTCGACGATCTTTTCAATATTAACTTTTACTTTGTTTTCGTGGCCGGAATAAGTATGTACGACATACCATTTGGCCACTCCATCGCCTCTCAGACCTTCGCCTTCAAGAGGTGATGCTAAATTCCTATCCAAATCAGACATTGTCTACCTGTACCTCCGCTCTCTACTTACTAAAGTTCAATATTCAAAACTGCTTTTAGTAATGCAAGGAATCCTGAATCTACAGCCCAGAATGCCAGTGCAAAGAAAGCACAAGTAAGTATAACAACGGCAGTATAAGAGCCAAGTTCCTTCTTGGTAGGCCATACTACTTTTTTCATTTCGATTTTGATGCCCTTGAAGTATTCTTTTACTGAACCCTTCTTTCTTTTGGGCTGCTGTGCCGCAAGGTTTCTTTTTTTGGTTTCCTTGCCTATGTTCTTAGCGTTCTCTTTTGCCATCTCTAATACCTCTGACTATTTAGTTTCCTTGTGAAGAGTGTGTTTTTTGCAGAATGGACAATACTTGTTCATTTCGATACGATCAGGGTCATTCTTTTTGTTTTTGATAGTATTGTAGTTTCTCTGCTTGCATTCAGTACATGCCAATGTAACTTTAACTCTCATTGTTTTGTGTCCTCCGTTAATTGAAAATTAGAGCTGTATTACAAGCTCTTTCGAATTTTTATCATAAAGTCGCCATATAAGTATATATTTTTATCTTGTCAAAGTCAAGAATTACTTTGGTTAAATCGGTTTTTTCCAATTTAAAACTGCGGGCAATCCCGCAGCCATTTATTATTATAGCCGTTAACCCCCGCAAAGTCAATCTTTTTATTCAACAATATCGTCTATTTTGCAGTAAAGAGCTTTTGCGATAGCTTTGAGATTGTTGTATTGTGCCTTGTTTATATCATTCTTTTTTTGCTCATACATCTGAATCGACCTAAGCGACACGCCGGAAACAGTAGCAAGATCTCTCTGTGTCATGTTGCGAGTTTTCCTTATTCTTGACAAAAAAGATTCCGAGCTTACCATACTGTCAATCACGGATGCCACCTTCGAAATATCCGCCTCGTGCAAAACGCCATACAAATCTATAAGCGTCTGGAAATTTACAGCAAGAAAAATTTTCTTAAATGATCTGCCTGAAACGCACTGGTAATATGCCAGAACAAACCCACACCAGTATTCTGCAGTATAATCCCCATGGTAGTCCCCGTGAATTTTAGCAGTCGGTCTTCCACACATCTGAAAAATTTCGTCAGCCATTGTACGTCCACTCATTCCTGTCACATATCGCGGATTGCCATTTCCGAATTCAGTTGCAACACCTGTCGATACAAAAAGATCAAGAAATTCCTGGCCATTGATTCCAAGTCCATTTACAGAGTAATCGAGTGCAGTGCCAAGGTTGTCCATTGCATATTCGACTGTAGATTTATCATACGCGCATGTCATCAATTGTCATTCCTCCTCTGATTATGTCGAGAATAAATATATCCTCTTCAAGGTCCGGATTTTCTCTGCGCAACGCATCAAAAACCTCCCTCGCACAGGTTTCTCTTTCCATTCTCTTTCGGTAATATATATCACTATCCGCCTGTTCGTATTCAATAAAATGGATATTTTTAAATGCTTTTTTGCTGATGAGTACAACCTGCTCTCCCAACTTGCCAAGCTTCATCGCATGCGAAAGCTGCCGAAGTGAAATACTTCCTTCGATGAAATCCTTCGCAAAAGCAAAATATCTGTCATCAGCCCTATATCCCATAATAACATCGCATGTGCTGGTGTCAGGCAAAAAATGTTCAATCACAAAATCTCTGCCTCTAAGTGCAAGTTCCTTATTCCTGCCAATATCAAATGTTCGGTTGTTCAGCAAAAGTGCAAGCCAGTTCAGAATATGATAATCTCCTTCATTTAATCTGAGCACTGAAAGAGCCTCCATATCAAATTCATATTTGTTGGCATATCCATTCATTTGAACAGGACAGGCCCATTCCTTGGCAAGCTCAAGTGATTCAGTGCAATAAAATCCCTGACCATAATCATTAGTGCTCTTACCGATGCCGTACTCTGGCGTTTTCACAATTTGCCGCGAGCCGTGATAAAGTATCATTATCTCCTCCATAATTCCCTCAAAAAATATTTGCACCAGCATCGTATCATTAAAATGATACTTCGTCAAGAATCCAATCAAAAAGAAAGCACGCCACGCCATGCCATAGCATCGCTTATTTTCCCTTCATGTTTTTTCCAACAAGATATATGCCAATCAGCATCACTGCAATCGAAATTCCAAGCAAAACTCCTGAGATAAAATCCATAACATTGCTGCCGCCCACACCGTGGGACAGAGCCTGCATGGCAATCCCCATGACTATAAGGAGGACAGCATATATTATATTTTTTTGTTTTTCAAGCTCCTGTGTCCGTTTGAGCAGATCCATTATCTGCGCATCATCGCAGCTTCTGATTTTACCTTCTGGTGCATCCCTGCCAGCTATAAGCTCTGCAACGGTGATTTCAAGTTCATTGCACAACACCTCAACAACACTATAGTCTGGCATGCATTTGCCGTTTTCCCATTTGGAAACGGTCTTGTTCGAAACGCCCAGGGTTTCGGCAAGCTGTGCCTGTGTTATGTTTTTTGCTTTTCTTTTGTGGGCAATATACTGCCCTGTAATAATCTGATTCATCTCTATTTCCTCCCTGCAATCTATCCTGATTATATATCCATATTTCATATCAGGAAATCCCTCACTGGTAGAATACAGGTGTAATTCAGCAATTTTTGAGATATTCAATCTCTTCTCTTGTAAGTTTTCTGTAATGCCCCGGCTTCGTCCTGCCAAGCCTGATTTCTCCTATAGATATCCTTTCAAGTTCCTGAACATTATTGCCTACTGCGGCAAACATTTTTCTAACCTGACGGTTTTTGCCTTCATGAATTTCTATTTCAACTATCGCAGATCTCTGATTCTGTCTGATTACATCAACCTTTGCCGGAGATGTTACAAACCCGCCTATGTCAACTCCCCTGCGCAGCTTTGCGATGCGTTCCGGCGAAAGCACTCCCGCTACGGTTGCCCTGTATTTTTTGGTCACTTCATGCTTTGGATGAGTCAGTCTGTAAGCGAGTTCCCCATCGTTGGTCATCAGAAGCAATCCTGTTGTATTATAGTCGAGTCTTCCCACAGGAAAAAGCCTTGCATCTATATCAGCTACCAACTCCATAACAGTTTTGCGTCCCCACTCATCTGATGCGGATGTAATATATCCCATGGGTTTGTTTACTGCGACACAGATCAGTTTCTCATCCGGTTTGATGAATGAGCCGTTTACTTCCACCGTATCATCCGGCAGCACATCATATCCCATTTCTTTCACGGTAATGCCATTTACTCTTACATTACCATTGGCTATGAGGGTGTCTGCTTTTCTTCTGCTTGTAATTCCCGCGTGAGCTATGTATTTGTTAAGTCTCATTAATATTCCTCCGTAGTGGCAATTCAAAAGGCCTGCACAGCCGAGGCAGACCTTTTACCGGTTTATTTAATCTGTGTTCCTTCAGGAACTATATCGTCAACAAAGATAACCTGGCATCCGCATGCATTGTTGGTTGCCGCAAGAAGCATACCGTTACTCTGAACGCCTGTTATTCTTACAGGTTCTAAGTTGGCCACAACAATAATCTTCTTGCCGATGAGATCCTCAGGGAGATAATACTGCTTCAGACTTGAAACAATCACTCTCTCTTTGATACCGTCAAACAGCGTAATCTTGTAACAACTGTGGGATTTCCTGATTTCCTGACATTTGAGTACTTTGCATACTCTGAAATCCATAGTAGCAAATTCATCAATGGTAATCTGGTCTTTTACAGGTTCCACAGGATCAGGATCGCCATACTCTATTTCTATTTTTCTTTCAGGTTCGGCCGTTTCCTCTGCTACCTGCGGATGCAGTTCTTCTTCTGTCTTAGGAGTCGAGAAATCAAGAAGATGCAGATATCTTTCCTTGTCTATCGCATATAGGAAGAGATAAAGTCTCGGTCCTCTGTCTTTTGCTATAAGGAGCTTGTATACGCTCTTGAAAAATGCTCCCTGGAGTTTTTTGAGGTTAGGGGCATCATCTCCATAAACATGCTTAGGTATAGCATAAAGCTCTGAATTGAGAGTATCAAGATCATATTCAGAATCTCTGAGATATTCAAACAACAGTTTGATTTCTTTTTTTTGATTCTCATCAAGAGATTCATAAAGTTCCCAGTCCCTTGTGGTTCTCAGTTTGTTTGCCTGTTCAGGCGCACAAATTTCAAGCCATGATTTGGCAAGATCAAGCCTCTGCTTGAAATCTTCGTATTTGTATGGCTGATTTATTTTTTCAAACACAGTCTCCATCATAGGCACATTAAAGTCTACAATTGAACCGAGCTGTGCCAGAAGCGACATTGGGACAGTTTTGATATCGCTGCCCTCATGCAGGCAGTTTTCCATTACAACTGTCATGAATTCATTGGCCGTGCCGTTTTTGTATTCGTTGTACTGCTTATCAAATTCAAAATACTGACGAAGTATACCATCATCAAAGCAAAAATCAAAAGCTTTGGTCGGTTCACATCTTGAATACAGCCACAGTATCACCTCAGGCTGATAGAACTGAAGCAGTGTGGCAGGGGTCATGTTAAGGCCTGATGAGCCGGACATTTTGCCTGCAACGCCTTTGATTCCGATGAACTCATAGCCCTGGAATTCCGGTGCGTCACTATTAAAGATTTTTTTGCAGATTACTTTACTGGTGTCGTAGCTGCCGCCGGGGCTTGCATGGTCTTTGCCGCCCGGTTCAAAGTCAACACCTTCATATACCCATCTCATTGCCCAGTCGATTTTCCATGCCAACTTGCAATTGTAATTTGTTTTAAAATCAAAAGTGCCCTTGTGTCCGCACGCACATTCGTATTCTGCAATTTTGGTTTCATCATCATATGCAACTATTGTAGTTGTATCTTTGCCGCATTCAGGACAATATATGCTTGCAGGATAGTATCTGTCTCTTTCGCCTTCCTGTGCATCCTGTGTTCTGAAGCTGTCAAGGATATCAAATATTTCTTTTCGTTTTTCCATTGCAAGCAGAATATATTCTGTATATTTGCCTGAGCGGTACATCTCGGCCTGGTACTTGAAATCCATATCTATATGGAAATCTTTGATGGATTCAAGAAATTCATTTTCAAAATATGATGCATATGTGCCGTTCCCAGGTTCAAAAGGATTAGGAACGTCTACATACGGGAATCCTATATACTTTTCCATATCGTTATTTACTTTTGCAACGTTTACAGGGACTTTTCTCAGTCTGTCAAGTTCATCCCATGAAAACAGCAATCTTGCTTTTTTGCCTGCTCTTTCGAGCGCCTTGCATACGAAATATGCCGTTGCTATATCTCTGAAATTTCCTATATGAATCGAACCTGACGGGCTGATGCCTGCAGCGCATACATATTCTTCTTTGTCGGGTCTTTTTTTGATAATTCGCTGAGCGATCTCGTCTGACCAATGCATAAAATACACCTCTTTCCTGTTTGTCTTGTACTATTTAAACCATCTTCTGTTTTTCTTTGCAAAAATATTTTTTTGTTTCCTGACAGGAGCAAATATTGCTTTCTTTTGTCTGTCACTTACTCTGAACATCATATTGGCATCACGTTTGCGTCTTCTGATGAATATTATCGCAATGATGAGCAGAATAACTATAATCGGGATGAGCACTGCAAGCCTTGCAAGCCATCCGACTTTGTTTGGCTGTTTGAGCAGCTGGACAATATTTTTGCTGTCTGTAAGGATCTTGCGGCCTTCCGGCTCCTTGTATTTCGAGGAGACTGTTTCCATCGAATCAAGATATTCTGCAACAGCATACCACGCTTTGAGCTCCTGTTTGCCTGTTTTGAGTATGTAGTCCTCATAATTGAGAACCATATTGCCCTCCGAATCTTTTGGCACTATCGACAAAAGACCATATGATTTTTCTTTCACGCTTGCAAGCATCTGACACGAATAAAGGTCAGAAACAACTCTGTAAAGCTTGTTGTTGTTAAGCTCTACGGCATCTTCTCCTACGCCCTGCTTAATATCAACCGCACGGTTGAGTACAAGTCTGCTGCTGTTGATTGTATAAGACATGCCGCTTATATACAGTCTTGCTTCAGGCATCATATCAGATACTGTGGCGTCAACCTCTGCAAGTGCTTTGAGTTCTTTGCCTGTAAGATACATGCTTACCAGTGGATAACCCGGTGTTCCGTCAGCACCCGTGCCGAGAGAAAGCACATTGAAGGCATCTGCTGTCGTTATACTGCCAAGGGGAAGAGATGCTCTAATGATTCCTGATGGAACTACTGCCACATCCACATCCTCGTAACTGTCACCTTCCGCTTTTTTGATTGCATATATATACGAGTCTGCAAGGAGATTTCCAAGAGTATCTTCGCCCTGTTCTATACCAAATTCCTCTATCTCAGTAAACACTATTTTGTTTTTGGCAAGTACCGTATCAAGTGAAAATCCGAATTTAGAGAAATACGAACTGTCCGCAATGCTCTTGAAATAGTCAAGCTGCCCAAGCGTATCTTTATCCTCCTCCACACTACTGTTCATAGGAATAAGTTTGTATGTGTCAAGCACATATTCACCTGATGCGTCTTTTTTGAATGTCACATATCCGATGTTTTGAGTATATGCTCCACATGATGCTATCACTGTATTTCCAACTTTGACAGGCTCTTTGAGCTCTGTGTGGCTGTGTCCGCTTATAATCAGATCGATATCCGGCACTGCCTCTGCAAGGAGCTCATCTTCTGATTCATCTTTGTCATCAGATGTGCCGCTGTGTGACAGGCAGACTATCATGTCTATATCTTTTTCGTTTGCTTTGATGAGGCTCACTATTTTTTGGGCACTCTCAATCTGATCCTCGAAATATGTGCCGCTCTCAGGAGCATATTCATCAGACTGCTCCCCAAATATGCCAAACACTGCGATTTTGATTTCGTTTTTTTCTATTACAGTATAGCTTTCCTCCACGCCATATTCTTTGAATGCGCTCTGCAGGTTCTTGCCATTATCAGCAGTATCTTTATCTGCAAGTGTTTCTTCCCAGTCAATGTTTCCAATAACTATCTTAGGAAGGTTCAGTTTGTCTCCTACTTCGTTTTTGGAAACGGCGTTTTTGAGCATGTTTGCAAGCCCCTGCGATCTATAATCAAATTCATGATTTCCCAAGGTTGTAGCATCATATCCAAGGTATGCCATCATGCGCAATTCAGCCGCATATTTTTCAAAAATAGTCTGGTATGCAGTACCCATAGAAAAATCACCGGCATCAAGAACAAAGCTGTCGTTTTTGTAGTCAGGCGATATCTCCTTGAATGCTGTTGCCATCCTTGCAAAGCCACCCTGTGAAGTATTTTTGCCATTTTTGACTACCGTCTCAGAGTCAAGATGGGAATGCATATCATGAGTGAATATGATGGATGCCACTCCCTTTTCAACAGTACTTTCTTGCTCTTGCTCTGTCTCTACAGTCTGATCAACTGTATTCTGCTGCGTATTACTGCTGTTTTGATTGTTTTGATTCTGTGAACTGTTGCTCTCCTGATTGCTGCTCTTGTTACTGTTTTTGTTAGCTTTACTCTTCTGTTTTTCGGAATCGGTATCAGGCTTACTTGGAGCAACCGGCTCAACAGGCTCTTCTACAGAAGAATCTGTACCTTCTCCTGAGGTCTCGCCTTCCGGCTGTGCCCATGCGAACATGGGATAAAATACGCTCATTGATATGACCAGTGTTGCCAATGCCAGACAAATTCTTTTTTTCATAATAAATCTCCCGAACAATTAGAACTCTGCTGATTTTGGTGTCCTTGGGAAAGGCAATACGTCTCTAATATTGCTCATCCCCGTAATATACATTATGATTCTTTCAAATCCCAGCCCGTATCCCGCATGTTTAACTCCGCCGTATTTGCGCAGGTCAAGGTACCACCAGTAATCCTCTTTAGTCATACCGTTTGCTTCAATTCTTGCCACGAGCTCGTCGTATCTTTCTTCTCTCTGGCTGCCTCCGATAATCTCGCCTACCCCCGGAACCAGAAGGTCTACTGCCGCAACTGTCTTGCCATCATCATTAAGCCTCATATAGAAGGCTTTGATTTCTTTCGGATAATCTGTTACGAATACGGGTTTTTTGAATACTTCTTCTGTGATATATCTTTCGTGCTCTGTCTGCAGGTCTATGCCCCACTCAACAGGGTACTGGAATTTTTTGTTTGATTTTTTGAGGATATCTACTGCCTCTGTATATGTGATTCTGGCAAAGTCTGAATTTACGATATTATCAAGTCTCTCAAGCAGTCCCTTGTCTATGAAACGGTTGAAAAACTCCATCTCTTCAGGTGCTTTTTCAAGCACATAGCTGATAACATATTTAATCATATCTTCTGCCAGTACCATAATATCACCAAGATCTGCAAATGCGATCTCAGGCTCTATCATCCAGAATTCAGAGGCATGTCTTGCAGTATTTGAATTCTCTGCTCTGAATGTAGGCCCGAATGTATATATGTTTCTGAAGGCCATGGCCATAGCTTCACCTTCAAGCTGTCCACTCACTGTAAGGTTTGCAGGTTTTGCAAAGAAATCTCCACTGAAATCTACAGTGCCGTCGTCATTTTTGGGAATGTTGTTCAGATCCATGGTTGTAACCTGAAACATCTCACCCGCGCCCTCACAGTCTGAGGCTGTGATGATTGGTGTATGTGCATATACAAAGTCTCTTTCCTGAAAAAACTGATGAAGAGCATATGCTGTAAGTGATCTTACTCTGAACACTGCAGAAAACGTATTGCTTCTCGGTCTCAAATGCGCGATCTCTCTCAAAAATTCCATGCTGTGTTTTTTGGGCTGAAGCGGATAATCAGGTGTGGACGTTCCCTCCACCTCAATCTCTGATGCTTTAATCTCAAAAGGCTGTTTCGCATTTGGGGTAGGAACAAGTGTACCTTTTACCTTGAGCGCTGTTGCAACATAAGCTTTTGAAATTTCATCAAAGTTAGAGATAAATTCTTCTTCGTATACTACCTGTACAGACTTGAAAAAAGTACCGTCATTAAGCTCTATAAATCCGAATTTGTTTGAATTCCTGTTGTTTCTGATCCAGCCATGCACAACAATTTCTTTGTTTTCATATTCTGCTGTATTTCTAAACAGATCTCTGAGTCTAATCCTGTTCATTTTTATCTAACTCCTTTATATTGGTCACAAGAGAAGCCGCATATAGCAGGCTTCTCTGTTTTATCTATTTGAATATATCTAAAATAGTGTATTCTCTGATACCATCAGGTGTCTGTACCTCAATAAGGTCTCCGGATTTTTTGCCCAAAAGTGCTGCCCCCACAGGTGAATCATTTGATATTTTGCCTTCTACAGGGTCGGCTTCTGAAACTCCGACGATTTTGAATTCCATAATATCACCATCTGCCATATCTTTAATTTTGACATTTTGGCCTATGCTGACCTGATCATCTGCAGCTTCACTGCTGTCTATAATCTTGGCTTTTCTGATTTTATCTTCAAGCTGAAGTATTTTTACTTCAAGTTCCGCCTGTTCGTTTTTGGCTGCATCATACTCAGAGTTCTCGGAAAGATCTCCATATGAAATCGCTTCTTTGAGTTTTGCTGCAACTTCTTTACGACCTACTGCAACGAGATGATCGTGCTCTGCAACTATTTTGTCAAACCCCTCCTGGGTTAGTAAGATTTCTTCTGACATTCTGTAATCTCCCTTCAACCAGTTAATTAAAATATTATATCAACAAATACATTCAAAGTAAACACTGCACAGGTAAGCAAAAGCGCATATCAAAACTGCTTGTCCTCATCCGGTATGTTTTCGATTATCTCATCTATTGAAACATCTGGTATCTCCACACCGTTTGAGATGAGTTCATCTTCGTCTGACTCCATATGAACTGCCGGAAGCGTAATTGTAAATCTTGCTCCCTGTTCTTCATTCTCTGCTGTAATGCTGCCTCCATGCCTTTCAATTATATCCTTTGTAATGGCAAGGCCTATTCCGAAATTACCACCTTCGCCTTTATAGAATCTGTCGAATATATGCGGCAAATCGTTTTCGCTGATGCCTTTGCCATCATCTGTAATCGATATTGTGATTTCATCACCGACAGATGCTGTGATGGCCAGTTTGTTTTCTGCATACCTGATGCCGTTTGACATTACATTTGAAATGGCTTTGGTTATCTGTCTCTCATCAGCCTTGACAAAATAGTTGCCTCCATCAAGACTTTCGATTATGACAACGCCTTTTTTCTCACCTATAACGCAGATCTCTTCTCTGCAATATTCGATAACCTGTCGCAAATCTATAACTGTCATATCCTCTTCTTTGATAGGGTTTTCATCCATCCTTGATATGTACAGCATTTCATCAACAAGCTCTGACATTTTTTTGCTTTCGGTGATTATGACCTGTGCCGCGCTCTGATGATTTTTGAGCACGTTTGTGGCAATGCCCTCAGCATATCCCTGTATTGACATCAGCGGAGTGCGAAGCTCGTGTGAAGCATTCTGGAAAATGAGCTTCTGGAGTTTTTGGGAGGCCATCAGCTCGTCTGACTGCTCTTCCATAAAATCAGCCATTTCCATGAATTCACTGTAATATATATAATCTTTGCTTCTGTCGCCGTCTTCCTCGCCAAGATTTTGAATGAAATCTCTGAGGCCGTAAAGCGAACTGCTGATGCTCTTTGTCATGGCAAGTCCGATTAGTATGGCTATAAGTCCCACGGCTGCAACCACGATTATCAGCAGTTTATTGAGCGAGTCAATCATACCGTCTATAGATGATATGTTGGTATATATAAGCACATTGCTTTTTTCATCGTCATATACTCTGAATTTGCCTGTGCTGAGACAATAGGTTTCTTTGTCGATTTTGGCTTCAACTATGACTTCTTTGGCTATCTCTTCACTGTTCTCGTTATAGTAGTTGATAAGCTTTTTTTCTATGTCAGTAGCATAATCATTGATATACTCCGAATCGTCGAGCACCACCATTTGTGTCGCAATGGAATTATTGCTGCTGTTAAAGCTTTCGGTAAGCAGATCCATTTCGGTTTCTGTTTTGGAAAGCTCAGTGTCGTTACTGTCTTTTTTGCTTTGGATTTCGTCTATTTTTTCCTGAAGGTTGTCAATAGCCACGTGATATTCTCTGAAGTCATTCATGCTCTGCTCAACCTGCTTGTTCACATATCCGCTTACAACTATATTGAACAGCAGCATCACCGCAACCGCAACTATCACTACTATAACTACAGGTAATCCAAGCAATCTTTTTCTAAGGCTTTTCATCTTCTATTCCTTTATCGCCAGCTTGAAGCCGTAACCCCATACAGTAACGATTTCAACATTACTGCCCTGCTGATTTATCTTTTTGCGGATTCGTTTGATGTTGTCATCTGTAACTCTGGTCTCCACCTCACTGGTGTATCCCCAGATTTTTTCAAGAAGCTCGCCTCTTGATACTGCATTGCCGTTTTTCTCCATCAGATATTGCAATACATTCAGCTCTGTTATTGTCAGTTTGAGGTCCGCTCCCTTACACTTGGCGACTTTTTGTTTTGGCATTATCACTATGTCGCCATATTCGAGTTTTTCATCATACGGTATTGCCTTGTCGAGCTCTACACGCCTGAACATCGCTTTTACTCTCATTGTGAGCATTACAGGCGAAAACGGCTTGGTGAAATAATCATCACAACCCAGGGTTATACCTGTAACATAATCTGCCGTAGTATCTCTTGCTGTAAGTATCAGTATCGGAACTGACGAGAATTTCCTTATTGTATTACATATTGAAAGGCCATCTGTTCCAGGCATCATAACATCAAGTATCACCAGATCGCTCGGCTTTTGTTTGAATTTTTCCAGAAGCTCATCTCCGGTCTCAAATGTCTCAACAGTATATCCTTCCTCTTCAAGAAAAGATTGTATCAGCTGACGTATATTGAGCTCATCATCTGCTGCATAAATCAGTTTACTCATATTCTATACCTCTCAGGTTCTAAATTTCACAAAACACAGTTAGCCTCATTATACTATATTTTCTTGTCTTTTTCCATATTTTTTTCAAACGAAATATGCAACGAAACCGGCCCCGTATTTTTACTTCACAATCAAGATGCATATGTCACTTTCACTCTTTTTTCTCAAGTGTTAATTAGTCCTTGAAAGCTATGCCGCAATCGCACAAAAAAATCAAGCCAGAATGTCAATTTTGCTTGATTTTTTGCGGTTTCTAAAGGAATCTAAGTAAGTCCCAAATCATTGAGAGTTAATTTCACTGGGAGTTCACATTTTTATCTCTTCATTCCATTGCATTATCAACAGCTTTACCTGCTCATATATTTCCTCTTTGTTGCTGCCGTCAAGCCGGAAAACCTCCGCTTTGGGGTGATTTAAGACACTGTCTATAAAATCAGCCTGCTTGCCGCCCTTTACTGATGCAAGCACCGGTATATCTCCATCCAGGTGAGCAAGTATCGCCTGACAGAATTCCGGAACGCCCTCTTCCATGAACCCTATTTCATCCATGACAATGATGCCGTCTGCTGCCGCCTCAAGGTATTTCATACCCAACGTGCGAAACACTTCGAGATTCACAGTCCTGTCTTTGGTATTGCAGTCAGCCACATAGTTTTCACTGCTCATATGGCCGTCTGCTTTACCTGCCGGATACATATATATTTCATGATATCCATCCGGTTTTTCTCTGACTGTTCTTGTGCAAAATCCATATATCGGAACACTGCACTGTGCTATAATCCGGTCAATTATTTCTGTCTTGCCGCTGCCTCTTTCACCATAGATAAGAATATGTTTTCCTGTCATCAAATTACCGCTGCCTTTGTCACTTTTTTGGTTTTACCGTTTACTGAGATTTTGTGAGTTCCTTTTTTGACCCATATGTATGCATATTCATCTTTTGTATCTGTATATACGTGAGATGCGGAACTGAAGCTTATCGCATATCCAGCTCCTTTGTATACAGTTTTGCCATCAACCTTCACTGTATTGCTGCTCTTAGGAAGCTTAACTTTTACTCTGTAATAGTTTTTAGTAAACGATTTACACACTATAGCTTTGCTGTCTCTTACAAAGGTATTATCCGTTTCGTGTATCTTGGAGTAAACCTTGAGACTGCCTCCTGTAATCTTCATTGATTTGCAATAAAGTGCAGATCCGTAGGTTGACTTGGACTTTCTCTCATCAGCATCGTTTGCACAGATAAGCACATTGCCTCCTGTAACTGTCAGGTTTTTCACGTAAAGCGCATATATCTTGTTGGTGTCTGACACTGCTGCAAAGGTTCCTCCCTGCACTTTGACGCTGCCCTCAAGACCGTTTACTATTCCTCCCGGTCCTCCTGTCCTCTCATCATCGTAAAGCTTGACTGTACCTGATTTTTGCACAAGGGTGCTTCCCTTTTCAAGTTGAACAGCATAGTTTCCAAGTCCTGATTTACCATACAGGCTGCCGCTGCCTGTAATATATGAAGTTCCCTTGACTCTGATGCATGGATTTTCATTGCCGCTTTCGGTGCAGCTGTCTATCAGGCTGTTTTCACCTTCAATCTTAACTGTAGCATTATCAAGAGTCATAACCGTTGCCGGATTATTGATATTAACATTTTTAATCGTGACAACAGACCCTTTTGCTGCATATATCGCAAGACCTGTCAGATTCTGATCGTCTCCGTCAAGGGTAACGTTTCCTGTTACAGTAATTGTTCCTGTTGCAGACGGATTGATATAGTAATATCCGCTGTCAAGTGTAACATCTCCGTCAGTATACTGTTTGGTATATACAGCATTGATAGCTATGTTTTTTCCGTCCAGAACATATTTGGACCATACGCCGTCATTTCCGTTTTTGACAGGCACTGATGGAAGTGTAATCGATTTAGTGTCTTTTGTGAAAGGCACCTCATTTACAGTTTTACCTGAAGCTCTGAGGAGTGCTGCATATGTTGCATCTTTTTCGCTGACTGTTACTGTTACACTGCTTTTGATATTTCTTCCATCCCATTCCTTGCCATTGCATTTGAAAACATATGCTCTGCCCTGTGCAGCCTCTGGAAGATTTACACTACCTCCATAATATACAGTATCTGTTCCGGTATAATCTCCTGTATATGTTACAGTATATTCTTTGCTTTTGGCTATACTGCTGAGTACTGGAAGTGAACCGTTTTTACCTGTAAACACTCCTTTTGCAGCCTTGTTCAACGTTGCCGCAAATGCACTTGTTTTCATTGCATCAGCTGTTTTGCCTGTCACTGATACATATTCATGCCCTTTAACCTCCGACTGGTTACCGAAAGCATCTATGTCGTTGATATAATATGTTTTTTCTGCACTGCTCTGTATCGATTTATTGAAATTACCTGCAAGAGCGCCTTTTTGCGAACCGCTTACCTCACCAGCATTATAGCAGTTATACATCTCTATATTCTGAGCATATCCTGCAAGTCCCCCTGCAGTTCCTTCTGATGAAACTATACCTTGATTGTATGAGTTTTTCATTTCAGGGATTTCCCATCCCGTAGTATGCCCTGCAAGTCCTCCTGCATAATTTGCCGCTTTAACCTGTCCATAGTTTGCACAGTTTCTGATGCATCCTGTGACTTTGCCTACAATGCCCCCTGCATTTGATGCTGCAGCTGCAACGCTTCCATAATTGACACAAGTCTTGATTTTGTCTTTTTTGACTGTGCTCTCGCCTGTGATGCCTCCTGCATTGCCACTTCCTGCTGTAACACTGCCTTTATTGATGCAATTTGTAATTGATGTGCCGCCTTTGGTTTTGGCTGCCACACCTCCTGCATTGTTTCCTTTGGCGATAACCTCTACATAACTGTTACAATTCAAAATTGTTGCTCCGTCACAATATGAGGCAATACCTGCAGCTGAATCCGACGCTTCTGATGTGCCTCTGACAGTCAGATTTTTAACCGTACCTCCTGACACATATCCAAACAGTCCTGAATAGCTTCCATCTGTTTTTGCTGTCATATTTTTTATTGTATGACACTGACCATCGAAAATGCCTTTGAAAGCAGCAGAACTTGATGAGCCTATACGGTTCCAGTATCTTACGCCTTCCGTACCGTCATTGTTTGCAAGTGATATATCGTTTGCAAGTTTTATCGTCTTACCTTTAAAGCTGTAACCCTTTGTGTTTACAAGGTATGCAAGACCTGCAAGCTGATTTGCATTTTTGATTGTGAAGCTGCTCTTTGATGAATCATACCAGCTTGTGTCCGCAACAGACATCCATCTTTTTCCCTGAGTTTTCGGCTCTGCCGTAACAGTCAGACCTTTTGTTACCGATGTTGTCACCTTGTGTTTCCCAGACTCGTTACTTGTTGTACTTCCGTCACCATAAGCATATGTATATACAAATCCGCCCGTATATTCAAGGTTTTCATTTTCAGGCGTTGCACCATCCTTTAATACAGCCCTGACTGTAAGTTCATCAAGCTGATAAACACCTCCATCTTTTAGAATCTGTCTATCGCTGACTTTCACTGTTTCTCCGTTTTCAAGTATCGTACCTGATTTTTTGCCTGATATCTGATAGCTGTCTTTCGCTTCAAATGTGATGCTTCCTTTTTCAAGTCTAATAAACTTTGCTGAAAGAGTTACATCCGAAGTAACTGTATAATAGTCGGCATATATTTCATTTCCGTTTGCCGTATATGTATCAAGAGTATATCCTCCATTCGCACTGTATGACAGATGTACAACACTTCCATAAGGAACTTCGCCTTCAATGCTTCCTGTTACAGTTCCTCCTTCTGCCTGATTTATTGTAACCTTGCATGTTTTTGATGTATCATATGAATCGGTTTCAAAGAACAAAACAGGATAACCACCGTTTATACCTTTGGTATCTGCTGCAAATGCATTGCCGCATTTATTTAAGGCATTGTATAAATCCGTGCCTTTCATTTGTGCTGATGTCATTTTTTGCACATCAACCTTAATTGATGTGGACACTCCTTTGTAGTATCCGTCTGAATCAGGATCACTGTCGCAGCCTTCAAGATAATAGCAGTTTGCAACCGTATATGAACCATCATCATGCCCGCCTATGCCTCTAGCATATCTGGCTTCATCGACTGTTATTGTTCCTGTATTGTAGCAGTTGTAAATACTGAGGCCTGCATTTTCACCCACAATACCTCCTGAAGATGTAGGATATGATCCTGATATATCGCCTGTGTTATAGCAGTTTACTATCTTGCCCGCATATCCTCTGCCTACAATTCCTGCCCGGCCTCTTGAGTCCGTACTTCTTACATCCGCGTGATTGCCGCAGTTTTCTATGATGGCGCCGCCTTCAAGGTCACCGACATTGCCCACAATTCCTCCGACCATTCTTCTGCCATATACGTATCCATTCAGTGTGAGATTTTTTACTCCCGGCTGGAAGCCTTCGGGCTTCTCGCTCGGGTTGGTGTCGTAATCATCCGCTATATATCCCACGAGTCCTATTGCCATGGAGTTTCCGAAATCCTTGTCTGTATATCTGTTGCAGTAGAGGTTTTCTATTTTGTGTCCGCCGCCGTCTAAAACGCCGTTAAAGATAGATTCTATGGTCTGCACGTCTTTGGTTTCGCCTTTTTGATATGACCTTGTATCCATAGGAAATTTGCCGCCTATAGGGGTCCAGTTTGGTCCTGACCATTTGCCGTTTTTGTATACTCCGCCCATATCAAGGTCTGCCGTGATATGTATGGTCTTACCCATAAAGTCATACTCACTGCTGCCAACATATACTGTGTCTGACTGGCTGCCGCCCTGCACGCCGGTGAGCTGGAAATTATCAACCTTGGTGCATTTAATCAGTTTTTTGTTTCCTATGATTTTTTTGCAATCCTGCGACACCTTGCCGTTTACCATTGCTGCAAGACCTGCAAGCTCTGCGGGTGTTGAAATATAGTAGTCTGAGGCATCATTTCCGCCCTGCTCCTCATACCATGAAACATCCACTGTTCCATCCCATTTGCCGCTTTCGGCATATACTGCTGCCTGGGGTATGCATACAAGCTGCATCACAAGCGCAACACAAAGCACTATCGAAAAGATTTTTTTCCTGAACATGAAACCCTCCTATTCCTCGTCTTTTATAACATAGTATTTGCCGCTTTCGGCGTCATAATACACTTCACCGAGTTTATTCATTCCGCCACCTTCATCCAGGTCTTCAGGCTTGTCTTTTTCTTCGAGATCGCTTTCCTCAAACTCGACAGCGTCTTCTGTGTTTATCTGCTCTCCCTGTGCCTGAAGTGTCATGCCGCTCTCAGAAGAAGCATCTCCTCCTGTTGTGGATACATCCACATTCCAGTGTATGATCAGTGCAAGCATTATGCCTACAGCCAGTATCAACATTATATCCGCCATATTCGCCGCATAATTCAAAGGATTAATATCACTGTCAGCTGCAAAGCGGTTTTTCCTTCTCCTGTCTTTTTTAATCATTGCGTTTTTTCTCCATTTCCACAACACAATCCATCACAGTTTCAAGCACTGACATATAGTTGTTGTACCAGCCTCTCCTTATTGAGGAGATCACTATTGCTATTGCTGCAACTATGAGACCTGCTATAGTTGTATCAAAAGCTGTCATCAGAGATTGTGACAGTGTCATGGTATCACCCTGCCCCAGGGCGATTATCCCCGGGCCCAAGGGAATCAGAGTTCCCAGCAGACCGAACATCGGGCCGAGTTTTGCAAGCAAATCTGTAGGACTGAGTTTTTTGTCGTATCTTTCCTGCTCGCCTTCAAGCAGATTTGATGCCAGCGATTCAAGCATCAGGTCGTTGAATTCAGGGTGTTTTGTCACCTCAAGCAATGCTTCCTTCTGAGTTTTGAGAAGGCCGCTTGATTCTATTATGTCTTCAACAGGTTTCTCTTCTGCCCTTATTTCGTCCAGAAGTTTTGGAAGCTGCACTTTCATGTGTTTATGCTCGTTCAGATACTCAGATATTATCCAGCCTATTGCAACCAGTATCGCTGCAATAAACAGAATCAATATTATAACCACGGGTATCTGCAGCACACTTGTCATCGAATGTAATACTTTGCTTATGAATGTCATCTATTTCACCTATCTCTTTCTTAAAAATTCCACATATCCTGCTGCCATTCCTATCGCCATAAGCCCTGCAGCACCTGCAGCGACAAATGGCAACACTGCTTTTTCTGTCTGCTTGTTTTCGTTCACTTCAAGCTGATCGTATTGTGATTCATCCACTTCAGCCAGGAGCCTTGCGATATCATCACTCAGAACATATGCCTTCAGACCGCTGCCTTCTTTATCATCTTTTTCGGACTTGTCACCGCTGTCTCCTTCTCCGGAATTTTCGGTCCCATCACCATTGTCTCCTCCATCATCTCCGCCACCTGAACCTATGGCAACGGTGCCTCCTTCAACGGAAAGTCCCAGATAAGAACCGCTGATGTATGCTTCTCCCTCTTTGAGGGTCTCGTAGTCTATGGTTACGGTTATAGCGTCATTGTACTGATCTGCAGCCTGCATCGATATATTCTTTATTTTGAGAACAGTCTCATCGCTTGAATTCCAGTTCAGTTTGTCTATCAGTTCCTGTATCATCGCTTCATCGCCTGTAGCCACATTGAATGTTACAGTATGTGCACCTACTTTTTGTGAAAGCTCTACTTTTTCCTGCTTGACTTTTGGCACTCCTTTGAGCCCTATATACATTGTGTGGACATATTTGGCTGTCTGGTTTGTCCTGCTTTCCAGCGGCTGTGTCTGTCCGAACAAAAGCCTGAAACGGTTGCCTGTTCCCATTGATGTATAGTTTGGAGCCGTGTTTTCTGTGCCTGCTTCATATGTTGCCCAGCTGTCCTCAAGAGCCAGCATCGGCTTGACTGCAATCTTGTCATTCCATGCCTTACTGTCAAGCAGAACAGCCTCCATTTTTTCTTTTTTGTCGTTTTTCCATACCGGAGTCAAATATCCGGCCAGGTTGTTGAAATAGTATCTTTCTGTCTTGAACAGTTCACTTGATGTAAAAGACGTGAAATATCCTATGTCCTTATCTGCAGTATAAAAGGATATGCTCTGTATATCTCTTAAAGATACTCCCGCATATTCTACAAGATCTTCGATATAAAAGCCGCGGGCTGAATCTATGACTGTGCCAAATCTTTTGTCTGCACCTTCTCTATAAAAAGAATATGCAACTTCATGAGTCGTAAGTGCACCGCCCACGTTGTCATCAAGTTCAGTCCAGTGATAAGTTGCTTTTTCAACATAGTCACTCTCATCTATTCCCCAGTATCCGACTTTAATTGTTATCGTATCTGTGACAGTTCCCGCACCATAGCAGGCAAAGCCTGTCTGTAAGATTATCAGAAAGCAGGCAGCCGTAACCGTCAGCAGCATTTTTAATTTTTTTCTCAAAACTTTTCTCCTATTTCAGCGTTGAGTTTGCAAGCATTTCTTCTGCCTCTTCATCAGAAAGTTCATAGCTCCAGAACAGAGAATAGAATTCTTTTGCTTTTTCAACCATATCGTAATCGTAAACTTCCGGATATACAAGGTTTCCAAGCCACCACAGTCCAAGTACTCTGTTTATTGACGGCGGGCCGCTCATCCAGCAGTAAGGCAGGTTAGGTATTTCATAATATTCTCCGTTTTTGACGGCACGAAGTCCAGACCATCCGCTTGATTTTTTCTCTGCATCTTTGTATGGCCCTCCAGTTGTAAGCACTATAACGTCAGGATCTGAAATATACAGTTCCTCCATATTTACAAGAGTGCCTCCACCGCTGTTTGTTATTTCATCCTCAGGAACCTGTATTGCATTTACAGCTCCTATTGTATCTATGACATCGGACTGAATTGAGCCTGATGCATTTGCATTGAGTCCTGCCGAACCTGTGCCATAATATACGGTTTTTCTTTCGCTCTCAGGTATAAGGGCTGCATTTGCTCTAACTTCTGTCACAGTGTTTTCAACATATGCCGCCAGTTTTTCTCCAGCTTCTTCCTTGCCGAGGATCTTCCCCAGAGTCCTGTAAGCCTCAGGGAATGTGTCAAGAGTTGCTTCAACAAAAACAGTAGGTATACCTGTCTGCCTCTGAATAGTATTCATATCCTGTCTATGTGTATCTTTTTTGTCCCCTATATCAATTATAATCTGCGGGTCAGCAGCTATAAGGGCTTCCATGTTGAGGTTGGCTTTGCTCCCGTAAAACTGCCCGAAAGTCGGAAGCGTCCACATGTCTTCAGGATAATATTTCATCTGATCCTTTGAAGGCGTGCTCGAAAGTCCCACAAGCATTTCGGGAGCAATCGTCATAAGCACCAGCTCAGATGTTGAGCCTGACGGTGCAATTCTGTCAATATCAACAGGTATTTCAACATCTCTGCCGCAAGAATCAGTAATTACCCATGTTTCTCCGTCGCCTACATTTGTTTTGCCGCTGCAGCCTGTAAATATACAAACCGCCAATAGCATCAGCATAACGATTCCAATCAGTTTTCTGTTCACTTCTCTG
>CAZDQV010000016.1:0-28290 GCA_964507795.1 uncultured Oscillospiraceae bacterium
CTCCTAAATAATATTAATAAAGTCAGGAAAAGATACCTCTAATCCAATTTTCTATAACTGTAAGCTTCGGTTCGATAATCTGTGCTATGGCAGACTCAGGGAACTGAAACCTTATAATCATAAGTGCAATCTGAAAAGCGAGTAGTACTGCAAGTACCACTATCACAACAGTTGCCACTCTGCTCCCTTTTGAAACAGGTTTTTGGGTTTCTTCCTCATCTGATGTTTCAGGCATACTGCTCCAGAAATTATCATCTTTGAAATCCCCCAGATGAAACTCACCGGTTTCTTCTCTGACTTTACGGCTGCGTTTTTTCCTGGTATCGTCAGGAGTTGCACTTGCAGCCTGTTCTGTTTCCTGTGCCTCTTCAGGCTCCTGTTCCGGTTCCGGTTTTTCTTCGGGTATTTCTACCGCTTCCGGCACTTCTTCAGATTCTTCCGGTGTTTCCTGTATGCTTTCTATCTCGCCTGCGTCAGAGTCTGTTTCAGGGAAAACCTCTGTCACATCCTCTGCATTGTCTGCAGCGTTGCTTTCTTCTTCTATTTGCTGGTCAAGATCATTTATTCCAAACTGTTCCTCTGCTTTTTTGAGAAATTCAGCGAACTGATCTCTGCTTATCTGCTGCGTGGCGACTCTTGCTTTTTCGGGAGTCTGTGCCTGCTGCGCATCTTTTTCAAGCTGTCCTTCTATGTTGCCTTCGTTAAAGAGAAGATCCCTTGCTCTTGTCATCTCCTCTATCTGATTTACAGGCTGCTTTGTTTCTGAAGCTTCCTGCTCTTCCGGCTTTGACTCTGTCTCTGCCTCCGGCTTTGCATCCGGCTCTTCCGGCCACTTGCCTGAGATATCATCCTCATCCACTTTGAGAGGGATTTCAGTTTTGTCAGCCGCAGGGACGGATTCTGTTTTTTCGGCTTCTTTGCGTCTGCGTCTTGCTGCAAGTCGGCTTTCTCCGTTTTGGGGTTGCTCTTCTGTCTGTTCATCAAGCACAATCTCTTCGTTTATATTTGTATTGTCAAGTTTGAGCTCTTCGATGCGGAGTGCTCTTTCTTCTTTGGCTTTTTTGACTCTTTCGTGTTCTTTGTTCAGAAGTTCCTGAAACTCAGCATTCTTTTTGTTGAATGTATAAAAGTCTCCCTCTCTGCTTCCGAATTTTTCTGAAGGTTTTGACTCTGCAGGCCTCAGGGCTTTTGAAGGATCAAAAACAAAATCGCTTACAGGCTTGCCTCCATGCCCCGGCAATTGAGAAGCTTCTGAAATTCTGTCGTTGATATCTTTTTCTTTTTTGACTCCGAGAAGATCTCCCCAGTCAAATGTCGCAGTATCTTCTGTTTTGCGCTGCTGTCTGTTGAAATCTTCCAGATCCCATTTGAAATCAAATTTCTCTCCGGTTTCAGGCACAACATCAGGATCAAATACTATTTCTCTATTTGCTGTTTCCTGTGTTGGCTTGTTAACTTTTGTCCCGCATGCAGGGCAGAAATTATCGCCTTCAAAGAGTTCTCTGCCACAATTCCTACAATACATTGTCTCCCTCCATCCTGCTGTCTTTATATTAATAATATAGTCATGTCCAAAATTCTGAATATTACTTTAGATTATACTACAAAACAAAATATATAGCAATTCCATCGCCATTGAAAATTGCCCCTGTATCCTGTTTTTTTCCGATTATTTTCATTTTCGCTTGACAGTGTACTGCTTGTTATAGTACACTTATGACGCAAGGAAAGGAGGGTAAAATGTTTCAAATAGATTCAAAGAGTCGCAAATCCATTTATGAACAGGTTATAGACAATATCAAAGAGCTTATTATTAAAAAAGTCCTGCCGCCTCAGAGCAAGCTGCCATCTGTGCGCGAGCTGTCAAAACTGCTGCTGATAAATCCCAATACCGTTCAGAAAGCTTACAAGGAACTTGAACGTCAGGGATATATCTATACCTCTGCAGGCCTTGGCACATTTGTTTCTTCAATTGATACAACTGTACTCGATATGCAAAAATACAAGGATATTTTAGAGCATCTCCGGTTCTACATCGAGGAGCTTTACTATATCGGCCTTACAGACGAGGACATCATCAATGCTGTAAGAGAAATTGTAAACGAAAGGGGTGATCATTTTGATTAAAGTTTCAAAAGTAGACAAGCATTTTGAAAAGGTTCATGCACTCAAATCCGTGTCAATGTGCATCAGAAGGGGTTCTATATACGGTCTTGTCGGTACCAACGGCAGCGGCAAAACCACAATTTTAAAGCACATTACAGGGATTATGCGTGCTGATTCTGGCAGTATCACTTTAGATGGCAATACTGTTTACGAAAATCCTGCCGTAAAGCAGCACATATGCTTTGTCCCTGACGAGCTGTTCTTTTATGGCAATTACAATCTGAAGGATATGCGCAGGCTATATGCAGGCATGTATCAGAGCTGGAACAGTAAAAGATTTGATTCTCTTGTAAATGCATTCGGGCTTGACTGCAGCAAAAAAATAACAAGGTTTTCAAAGGGCATGCAAAAACAGGCGGCATTTACACTTGCCATTTCAGCAATGCCTGATGTACTGGTTCTTGATGAGCCTGTTGACGGACTCGACCCTATAGTCAGAAGGACTGTCTGGGACATCATAGTAAATGATGTGGCCGAAAGAGAAATGACTGTCATAATATCTTCTCACAATCTCAAGGAAATCGAAGGTATATGTGACACTGTGGGAATTCTTTCGGAAGGAGAGCTTGTACTCGAAAAAGATCTTGACGACCTCAAGTCAAACATACACAAAGTGCAGGTTGCATTCGCAAACCAAAATGAGGAAGCTTACGGCAGGCTTAATATATTAAGCCGCAGCACGACAGGCAGCGTGAATATGCTCATTGCAAGAAACAGTGCTGAGGAAATAGAAGAGGCTCTTATGCCATACAATCCTCTGGTACTTGACATGCTTCCTCTTACACTTGAAGAGATTTTTATTTACGAACTGGGAGGTGAAAACAATGAGCAAGACAAAATCCTGTTCTAAGCCGGTAAGAACAATAATTCTAAATGATTTCAGGAGATTCTGGGTTTTATCACTTGCTGAATTTCTGGTGCTTTTTCTTGCTACAACCTCAGTTGTAATTATAAATTATTCGGATCTTGCTTCTGTTTCAAACTACATACAGTCGCTCATGGATATGTCCAATATATTTATAACAGGGCTTGTATGCATATTTGCGATTCTCGCCTCGGCAGTGGTTTTCAGATATATGCATCTTGTGAATGCAGTCACTGCATCTCACAGCCTGCCTGTAACAAGAGGCATGCTTTATACAGGGCATCTTGTTTCAGGTTATATGCTTGCAGCTGTACCTGTCATAGTAAACGGCATAATACTCATGATAATCTCAAAGCCTGTATATTATGATGAAGCTCAGTATCTTTCCATTGCGGCAGAGGCCGTAAATGGCAGAGACATTTTCACAGCAAAAGGCATTCTTATCACAATGCTTCTGCTGCTTCTGATTATGCTCTTTGTATATGCGGTATCCGTCTTTGCAGGTATGCTCTGCGGCACATCCGTAATGCATGTCATAGGTGCTTTCGGACTCAACGCCTTAGTTCCCGCACTGCTTGCATTTGTATGTGAATATGCTCAGCTTTTCCTTTACGGGTTTTCAACCTCATCATCAATGCTTCATGTAATCAAACTGTCTTCTCCTGTACTTTGCTTGCCTTCCATGAGACATGCACATTTTCAGGAATCAGACAGTATAAGCATTGTGCCGATAATCATATATGTTCTCATTGCCGCCGCAATTATGCTTGCAGGATATTTCCTCTACAGAAAGCGCAAGCTCGAAAACGCAACAGAACCTCTTGTCTTCAGGGTCCTGATACCAGTAGTGTGCGGCCTCATCACATTCTTTGCATCTACCGTACTGGGAATGTTTGCAGATGAAAGCAGATTCTTTATCTGGTTTATCGCAGGAACCATCGTATTTTATATATTGAGCCGTATGCTCTCACTCAAAACAACAAGAGTTTTTAACAAAAATACATTCAGAGCACTTGGCATATATGCCCTTACAGTTGCTGTATTTATAGGGATATTTGCATTTGATGTTACAGGTTATGAAAACAGAATACCGGCTGAAAAAGATATTGAATCAGTATCAACTGACATGTTTGTAAACAGTGGATACCAGCTCACTCAAAACCACTATAGAAGTGAGGCTGTCAATTTCACTTCAGAAGAGAACATAGAAAATATCAGGAAGCTTCATGAAGAGATGCTTGCTTTGAAACCTTCTTCAGTCATTTCAGGCGTTTTGAACTATACTATGGAAACTTCAACATCAAGTTGCAGTTATACACTCAAAAATGGCCATGTTGTAAAAAGAAGCTATGATGTCACACAGGATTTCATCAAAGGAAGCAAGGCACTCAAGGCAATATATGAGTCAGCGGAATACAAAGAAGCATTTTCACTGTACAATACCGAATTGTTTTCTGAACTCGACAATTCTTCAATTTCTCTGGTATCATATATCACCACCGAGATTTATTCTTCAGATATAAAGGCTTCAGAAGCTGACGGGCTGATTGCCGCTATGGAAAAGGACTTCAGGGAAAGGACTTTTGAAGAAGAGCTTAATGTCGACAACGCACTTGCAGCAATAAACATTTCCAGCCCTGCAAATGACGGCACAAGCACTGAAATCCCTGTGCTCAGAAGTGATACAAATACAATAAAGTGGCTGAAAAAGCATGGATATTATGCACATATTGACCCGGCAAACTATATTGTAAAAACCGCATCGGTGTTCAGTGATTCCATCGGCGACTATATTGATATCACATCATATCTAAAGGGCAGAACGCTTGAAGAAATAATACGTCTTTATCCTGAAACATCAATCGAATCAGACAACTATTACGAATTGTCTCTCGAAATGAATCGTGCAGGCTCCTCAAAAACATATTACTATACTATGCTGTTTTCAGAAGAATCATTTCCTGCAGATCTTAGGGAGGCGATTTCACAGTAGAACAATAGAGCAAAAAACAGCCATATCATCTGATGTATGTCAAGTGGTATGGCTGCTGTTTTTATTCGACAGTTACTGATTTGGCCAGGTTCTTTGGCTTGTCTATATTGCATCCTCTCAGCTTTGCTATATGATATGCAAGCAGCTGAAGCGGTACTATCTCAAGTATCGGTGAGACTTCATCCATGCAATCAGGTATGTAAATTGTCATATCTGCCTGTTTTTCGATAGCATCCGAATTGTCCTTGGCAACTCCTATTACAAATGCACCTCTTGCTTTGATTTCCTGTATATTGGAAAGCATCTTTTCGTATAGCTTTTCCTGCGATGCAAGCGCTATGACAGGAGTACCCGGCTCTATCAATGCAATAGTACCATGCTTCAATTCTCCTGCTGCCATTGCAAAAGAATTGATATATGAAATTTCCTTGAGTTTGAGCGAACCTTCATATGCTATGGAAGCATCCATACCCCGGCCTATGAAAAACATATTGTTGTTTCTGTATATTTTTTCAGCTATCCGGATTATATGCTCTTCCTGCTTTAAGACTTTTTCAAGTTTACCTGGAAGTAAAGCAAGCTCACTGATAACAGTTTTGAGGCTTTCATCATCCATAGTACCTCTGACCTGTCCCATATAAAGGGCCAAAAGGTACATACACATGAGCTGGGTTGTATATGCTTTGGTGGAGGCAACCGCAATTTCAGGGCCTGCCCACGTATAGAACACATCATCAGATTCTCTTGCGACAGAGCTTCCTACCACATTCACAACAGAAAGGACTCTGGCGCCCTTTCGCTTGGCTTCTCTGAGTGCCGCAAGAGTATCAAGGGTTTCTCCTGACTGGCTTATAGCTATAAAGAGGGTATGCTCATCTATAAGAGGGTCTCTGTATCTGAATTCTGATGCAACATCCACCTCGACAGAAATTCCTGCAAATCTCTCAATAACAGCTTTACCTATAAGGCCGGCATGATAAGCTGTGCCGCATGCAACTATATATACTTTGGATGTCTTTTCAAGCTCTTCTGCTGTGAGACTGATTCCGTCGAGTTTGATTTTGCCATTCTGGTCAAGTCTCCGATTCAGCGTCTCAGCAACACCTTTGGGCTGCTCGTAAATCTCTTTGAGCATAAAATGCTCATATCCTTCTTTTTCGGCAGCATCCGAATCCCAGGTCACATGAAACACATCACGTTTGACTTCGTTTCTGTTTTCGTCATATATTTTGATGGAATCTTTGTCAAGAACGACCGTTTCGCCGTTTTCTATCAGGTAAACTTCTCTTACATATTTGAGAAGTGCCGGAATATCAGATGCGATGAAATTACACCCTTTGCCTATCCCTGCAACAAGCGGTGCGTCTTTTCTGACTGCTACTATTTTGTCAGGGTCTTTTGAAGAAATTACTCCTATGGCATATGCCCCTCTCATTTTGCCTACTGCTTTGTATACAGCTTCAACAAGGTCTCCCTTGTCATATATACCTATAAGGTGAGCGATTACTTCTGTATCTGTATCTGACTTAAAAACAATTCCATGCTTTTTTTCGAGCATTTCTCTAAGCTCTACGAAGTTTTCTATAATGCCATTGTGGACAACGGCAATTGTATTGTCTGTATTGCTGTGGGGATGAGCATTTGTATCTGAAGGCACACCATGAGTTGCCCATCTTGTATGTCCTATACCTATATTGCTTTCGAATCCGTCATCACTTATTATTTTTTCGAGATTTTTGATTTCCCCCACATGTTTTCGTATCTCTATATGATTGTTTATGTCAAGAGCTATACCTGCAGAGTCATAGCCTCTGTATTCAAGCCTTTTGAGGCCATCTATTATTACCTCTTTGGCATTGTCACTGCCAACATATCCTACTATACCGCACATAAATCCTCCCTATGCGAACTTCGATTCAATAAGCTGTGCAAGTTCATGCGCATCCTGCTTGATCTGTTCTTTGTCTGTGCCTTCAATCATAACTCTCACAAGCGGCTCTGTGCCTGACGGCCTGATGAGTACCCGGCCTTCTCCCGCCATTTTGTCTTCAAGGCTTCTGATTGCATCAGCAATTTGTTGATCATCCATATATATTGATTTATTTTCGTTTTTGACTTTTGCATTGACAAGTACCTGCGGATACATCACAATATCATCTGCAAGTTCAGATATTTTCATGCCAAAATGCCTGATGGCGTTTATGAGCTGAATTGACGCCAAAGTCCCATCTCCGGTTGTCGCATAATCAAGAAAGATTATATGCCCGGATTGTTCTCCGCCTATAACGCTGCCTGTTTCAAGCATACTCTCAAGTACATATCTGTCGCCGACTCCTGTTGCAATACTTTTGCATCCCATTGCTTCAAGATGCTTATGAAACCCCAGATTACTCATGACTGTACATGTAACAAGATTGTTCTTTAACGTTCCTTTTGATTTGAGCATCGCAGCACATATACAAATTACTTTGTCTCCATCTACAACACGTCCTTTTTCATCAACTACAATAAGTCTGTCGGCATCTCCATCATAAGCAAGGCCTATATCTGCACCTGTTTCAACTACTGTTTTTTGCAATGTTTCAGGATGAGTCGAACCGCATCCGTCATTTATATTGATTCCATCCGGACTGTCTGCTATAACTGTAAGATTTGCACCAAGCCGCCTATATACCTCAGGTGCTGTCATATATGAAGCCCCATTGGCACAATCCATAACAATAGTGAAATCTTTGAAATCACTATCCGCTGTATCCACGAGATGATTGATATAAAGCTCTCCTGATTCTGTTTCTTTGCATGAAACAGTGCCTATTTTTTGCGACTCTGCAAAATTCTCTTTGGCATCACCTGATATATATGCTTCGATTTCATTTTCGATTTCATCACTTAATTTGAACCCCCGGCTATTGAAGAATTTAATGCCGTTGTATTCAAAAGGGTTGTGTGATGCTGAGATTACAGCGCCCGCATCCGCATTGTATCTGCCCACAAGAAAAGCAATGGCGGGTGTGGGTATCACTCCTGCTTTTATTACATTGCCTCCTGCCGACATGACACCAGCAGCAAGAGCGTTTTCAAGCATATCACCTGATATTCTTGTGTCTTTACCAATTATAATCAGAGGGCTTCCGTGTTTTTGTCTGCCAAGCACTGTTGCCCCGGCTTTGCCAAGTTTGTAGGCAAGCTCAGGTGTAAGCTGACTGTTTGCCACTCCTCTGACGCCGTCTGTTCCAAATAATCTACTCATAAGAACTCCTTATTATTCTCTTGCAGAAATTCTGACCGTCACTGTATCGGGTGCTGATATCACAGTACCGTCTCCTTTGTATCTGACTGTCAGCGGCACTTCATGTTCGCCCGCATCAAGTCCCTTTACATTTATGCTCAAAGTAAAATCATCTTCATTTACATTTGCATCGCCTGTCACCGATATTTTGACATTGCCTGATGTGATTTTGACATCATAGCTGTCCTCATCAAGATTTTTGATATTGATGCTGCCGCTTGCAATGCTTACAACAGTTGAAGCATCTTCTGTTATATTAATCTGTGCCACAGGAGTTTTTTCTTTGGATGAAAGTTCTATGCCATCCGGCAAAACAAGATCAAGCTTAACCTCCGTATTCTGAGCAAGTCCGCTTATATCCACATCAGCACTGACAGAGGTTATGTCTTCAAGTGCCGATTTGCTGCCCCTTATCACTACTGTATCCTGACATTTGATTCCGTCATAGCTGTATCCTGACGCAGGGCTTCCGATGACGTTTACATCCAGCGATACTTTTTTTGTATTGTAAAGCGAGGCTTTAACTTCAGCTGTCTCCTGTGCAATACTGATATTGTCAACCTCGCTGCCATCGCTGTCAACAGGTTCAAGCTCCGCATTCACCATCTGCTCCATTGTTTTGATGCTGGATATATCTATATCTGCAGCCACATATGCCACCTTTGCAACCAGAGATTTCGCGCCGGATATATTAACCGTATCCTCACCGGTCAGCTCCGCTTCGACTTCCCTGCCGCTGCCTGCCTCTCCGGTATATTTAACTTTGATGGCTCTGCTTTCGGTTACAAGCTGCTCGACATTTATCTGCACAGTAAGTATATCATCAGAAGCAAGACTCACATTTTTGCTTGTCTCGATTTCAACAGAAACGCTGTTGGTACCTGCAATGCATTCCGAAACATCCGCAGTGGCTGTAAAACTGTCCGCGTTCATCGAAGCAAGCAGCTTGCGGCTTCCTTCTACTGCTACATTTACAGTAATTACCCTGTCATTTGCAACAGCAAGTCCTCTTTCGTTCAAAGCCTCTTCATTTACAATCTGTACAGGAATGTTTTTGAAGGTCTGCTTCTGGACAGGGTTTACCGCATATGCCACATAGCACCACAATCCTATGGATATTACAAAGGCAAGAATCACATTTGCAAGTTTATTGTTAAACATTTTTCTTACCTCCAAACAGTTTTTTGATTAGAGACTTCTTGACATCCACCTTTGGAATATACATATCAAGAAGTGTTTTTTCGATTGTTTTGATATCAAGATATCTGGTTATGACTCCGTCTTTTGCCATGGAAATCACGCCTGTTTCCTCTGATACTATAATCGCAAGAGCATCTGAATGCTCAGTAATTCCGATTCCCGCTCTGTGTCTGGTGCCAAGCTCCTTGTCGAGATTTTTGTTTTCTGTGAGCGGAAGCACACAGCCTGCTGCATAGAGTCTGTCTCCTCTGACTATGACTGCGCCATCATGAAGCGGTGCACCTTCATAAAATATATTGCCTATAAGCTGCTCTGAAATGTCTGAATCTATGACAGTGCCTGTTTCGACTCTGTCATTTAATGCAGTCTGACGTTCTATAACTATAAGGGCTCCTGTTTTGTCTGACGAAAGATTTTGAAGTGCGGTCACAAATTCATCTGTGATTCTGACAGCTTTTTCTTTGCCTATATTAAGCATGCTGCCCCTGACAAATTTGTTGCGTCCCACATATTCCAAAGCTCTGCGAAGTTCAGGCTGAAATACGACAACCAGCGCCAGTATTCCCATTGTAGTAATACCTTTGAGTATCCAGTTCAAAGTATTCATATTAAGAAAATCGGATACAAAAAATGCAGCTGCAAGCAGCAAAAGCCCCTTGACAAGCTGTTCTGCTCTGGTTTCTCTGATGAATTCGAGCACTTTATATATTATAAAGGCTACAACCACTATATCCAGAATGTCTGATATCCCTATATTTGAAAATATTGTTTGAAAAAAATCACTCATAATTATCCCCTGTAATCTGTTATATATTATTTTACCTAAGAAATATCCCCTTTTCAATAGAAAACACACAAAAAACAAATGAGGCAGGGAATATTTCACCCTGCCTCCATATACATTACAAATTGAAATCAATAGGTTGTTTCAAGCAATCCATAGCTGTTGTTTTTTCTTCTGTAGACAACATTTACACTGTCTGTTTCCATATCGAGAAATACAAAGAAATTGTGTCCGAGAAGTTCCATCTGCATGATAGCTTCTTCGGCGCCCATGGGTTCAAGCTGGAATTTCTTGGTCCTGACGATGTCGATTTCTTTTTCTGGCTCGTCTGCCTCAGGGAGATCTGCAAAGAAGAAATCTTTGTTGTCCTTGTGTTTTCTCTGAAGCTTGGTTTTGAATCTGGACATCTGATTTGACAGCTTGTCAACAATTCTGTCTACGGAATCATAAATGTCATTGCCTGATTCTTCGGCTCTGAAAATCGTCCCTTTGTTCTCGATTGTAGCTTCGATCTTGTCTCTGGAGCCTTCTGAGGAAAGTTTAACATTAGCCTTAATCTCGTCTGAAAAGTACTTGCCTAATTTGCTCAGTTTCTTTTCGACGGTTTCCTTGAGTGCATCACTTGCATTAAAGTTCTTAGTAGTTATTATAATCTTCATTGAAACTACCTCCTCTAGCCTTTTTTTGATGTCTACATTATAGCACACTTCGAAGTGAAAAGATACATCTTTTCTTATTTTTTCTGACTATTCTTAAAATTTTATTTGACTTCAAAGTCAAGACCGTCTGCACCTGCAGTAATGGTTACTTCATTACCGTCAACGATATCGCCTCTGATAATCTTGGCTGCCAGCTCGGTTTCGATATATTTCTGAATATATCTGTTCACAGGTCTAGCGCCATAGTTAGGGTCATAAGCTTCTTTTGCAATGAAGTCTCTGCCCGCATCGGAAAGAACAAGGCTGATATCTCTGTCTGCAAGGCGTTTTTCGAGGCCTTTGAGTGAAAGCGATATGATCTGTCCCACCTGCGACTCTGTCAGTGGACTGAATACGACTATATCATCAATTCTGTTAAGGAACTCAGGTCTGAAATAGTTCTTCATTTCATTCCTTACCTGCTCTTTAACCGCTTCATCAATAGTGCCGTCACTTCTGATATTGTCAATCAGACTCATACTCCCTATATTCGATGTCATTATAACTATCGTATTCTTGAAATCAACTGTCCTGCCCTGATTGTCTGTAAGTCTGCCGTCATCAAGCAGTTGCAGCAATATATTGAATACATCAGGATGGGCTTTTTCAATTTCATCAAACAATACAACGCTGTATGGTTTGCGTCTTACAGCCTCCGTCAGCTGTCCTCCCTCATCATATCCCACATATCCCGGAGGTGCTCCGACAAGTCTTGATACTGAGTGCTTTTCCATATATTCAGACATATCTATCCTTACCATATTGTTTTCGGAATCAAACAGTGCCTCGGACAATGCCTTTGCAAGCTCTGTCTTGCCTACGCCTGTAGGCCCAAGGAATATGAATGAGCCAATAGGTCTGTTTTCGTCTTTGAGGCCTGCTCTTGCTCTCAGTATCGCCTCTGAAACAGCCTGTATACCCTCATCCTGGCCGATTACTCTCCTGTGAAGTATCTCAGGGAGTCTGAGGAGCTTTTCTCTTTCGGATTCAACCAGTTTGGATACAGGTATACCTGTCCAGCCTGATACAACCTCTGCGATTTCCTCTTCTGTGACTTCCTCTTTGAGAAGCCTGTTTTCTTCGGCTCTGCCTGCAAGATCTTTTTCTTCTTCGAGTTTCTTTTCAAGATTAGGAAGTGCACCGTATTTGAGCTGCGCCAGTTTTTCAAGGTCATAGGCTCTCTCCGCATCCTCTATCTGATGCTTTACTTCCTCAATCTGCTGTTTGGTACTCTTGACTTCGGTAATGGCTTTTTTCTCATTTTCCCACTGAGTCCTCATGGAAAGTTCTTCTTCCTTAAGGACAGAAAGCTCTTTTTCGATGGCTTCAAGTCTTGCCCTGGAGCCTTTGTCCTCTTCTTTACCCAGAGCCTGTTTCTCTATTTCAAGCTGCATTATTTTTCTTGAAATTTCATCAAGTTCTGACGGCATCGAGTCTATTTCGGTTCTGATTTTTGATGCAGCCTCATCCATAAGGTCTATGGCCTTGTCCGGCAAAAATCTGTCTGAAATATATCTGTCCGAAAGCGTGGCACATGCGATCAGGGCATTGTCTGTAATTCTGACACCATGATGGATTTCAAAGCGTTCTTTGAGGCCTCTGAGTATCGAAATAGTGTCCTCTACCGTAGGCTGATCCACCAGCACCTTCTGGAATCTTCTCTCAAGCGCCGCATCCTTTTCGATGTATTTGCGGTATTCGTCAAGAGTTGTAGCTCCTATGCAGTGAAGCTCTCCTCTGGCAAGTTTAGGCTTGAGCAGATTGCCTGCATCCATGGAACCTTCTGTCCTGCCTGCTCCAACTATATTGTGGATTTCATCTATGAACAGAATAATCCTGCCCTCTGATTTCTCAATTTCGTTGAGTACGGCCTTGAGTCTTTCCTCAAATTCTCCTCTGAATTTGGCTCCTGCTATAAGGGAGCCCATATCAAGAGCATATATGGTCTTGTCTTTGAGACCTTCAGGCACATCACCATTTAATATTCTCTGCGCCAGTCCCTCAACTACTGCGGTTTTGCCGACACCCGGCTCACCTATCAGCACGGGATTATTTTTGGTCCTTCTTGACAGAATCTGTACTGCATGACGGATTTCACTGTCCCTGCCGATTACGGGATCCAGCTTACCTTCTCTGGCCATTTCAACCAGGTCTCTGCCATATTTGTTAAGGGCGTCATAATTGTCTTCAGGGTTCTGGCTTGTTACTCTCTGGTTGCCTCTGACCTTCGACAGAGCTTCGAGAAATTTATTTCTGTCTATGTGGTATTTGGCAAATATCCTGGCAGACGGTGTTCCCTTCTCGTCAAGCAGAGCAAGATATATATGTTCAACGCTTACGTATTCATCTTTGAAGCTCTCCGCGTTTTTCTCCGCATTCATAAGTATGCTTGAAAGCCTGCGAGAGGAATATATGTTGTCTCCACCGCCTGAAACCTTGGGCAGTTTTTCCATCTCTTCCTCAAGGTCTGCAATGATAAGATGCGGATCTGCCTCCATGAATTTGAGCAGCTTTGGAATAAGGCCGTCTGTCTGCTGTAAAAGTGCCAGATGCAGATGCTCTCCATCAAGCATCTGATGGCCTTCGGATATTGCGATATTCTGGCAGTCCATTATGGCCTGCTGTGCGTTTTGTGTGAATTTTTCTATGTTCATATATTTACCCCCATAATCAATATATTTGTGCTAACCAATCTCTATATTTATATATTAAACCCCTTGAAACAAAAAGTAAAGAACTTTTTAGCACTCACCTCACGAGAGTGCTAACAATTTTTCAGATTTGCACCTTTCCGAATCAGAGTATATAATGGAAACAGACAGATTTACACAAAATGGAGGATAATAATATGAAAAGAGTATATGAATTTCTAAAAAAATGCCGCGTATATTACCTTGCCACAGTAGATGGCAATCAGCCAAGAGTAAGACCGTTTGGTACAGTTGATATCTTTGAAGACAAGTTGTATATTCAGACAGGTAAAGTTAAAGACGTTTCAAAGCAGATAGCAGCAAATCCCCAAATCGAAATTTGTGCTTTTGACGGAGAAAAATGGATACGTATCGCTGCAACAGCTGTAAGAGATGACCGCATAGAAGCAAAGACACATATGCTGGACAATTATCCTGACCTCAAAGCAATGTATGATGCACATGATGACAATACCGAAGTGCTATATCTCAAAGATGCACACGCAACAATCTGCTCATTTACAAGTGAGCCTGAAACAATTGACTTCTAATAAGCCGAGGGAGTGCAGCTTTGCACTCCCTTCATTAAAACTATTCTTTATTTTCCCATCAGAGTCTTTATGTCTTCTTCAGGCGTAGTAATTGGTGCAATGCCAAAATTCTCAACAAGGAAGTTCAGAATTCCCGGCGAAACAAATGCAGGGAGTGAAGGCCCCAGGCGAATGCTTTTAATGCCAAGATAAAGCAATGTCAGCAGAATACATACGGCCTTCTGTTCATACCACGAAAGCACCATTGAAAGTGGCAAATTATTAACACCGCAGTCAAAAGCTTCTGCCAGTGCAATTGCAATTTTAATTGCACTGTAAGCGTCATTGCACTGTCCTATATCCATCAGACGAGGAAGTCCCCCTATAGTGCCAAGATCCATATCATTAAAACGGAATTTACCGCATGCCAGTGTCAGAATAACTGTATCCTCTGGCGTTTCCTTAACAAAATCGGTATAATAGTTGCGTCCCGGACGTGCTCCGTCACATCCACCTACAAGGAAGAAATGTTTGATATCACCGTTCTTAACAGCATCTATCACTTTATCTGCCACACCAAGCACTGTATTGTGTCCAAAGCCTGTTGTCACTTCTTTGCCTCCGTTTATGCCTGTAAAGCTTCTGTTTTCTTCATAGCCTCCAAGCTGCAGAGCTTTCTCTATAACCGGGGTAAAATCCTTGCCCTCTCCTATATGAGTAAGCTCAGGATAGGACACAAGCGCTGTTGTGAACACTCTGTCTGCATAGCTTGATTTTGGTGGCATTAGGCAGTTTGTAGTAAACAGCACAGGTGCCGGAATGTTTTCAAATTCCTTTTGCTGGTTCTGCCATGCGGTACCGAAATTTCCTTTGAGATGAGAATATTTTTTCAGTTCCGGATACCCGTGTGCAGGCAACATTTCACCATGAGTGTAAATATTGATACCCTTGCCCTCAGTCTGCTCAAGCAGTAGTTTGAGGTCATGCAGGTCGTGTCCGGAAATAACGATAAATGGTCCTTTTTCAACTTCTAAGGTCACTGCCACTGGAACCGGATTTCCGTAGCTTTCGGTGTTGGCTCTGTCAAGCAGCTCCATACATGTAAGGTTGTATTTGCCTACATCCATTACTGCAGCAAGAAGCTTCTCCTTGTCCTGCTCACTTCCTATAACTGCAAGAGCTTTTGCAAAAAATCTGTTAAGCTCATCATCAATATATCCAAGTACCATAGCGTGGTAAGCATATGCAGCCATACCGCGAATTCCAAACAGCACAAGAGATTTAAGGCTGCGTACATCTTCATCCTCATTCCAGAGTTTTAACATATCGTAGTCAGCTTTTGCATGGCCGCCCGAAAGCCTTGCATTCTCAGCCTGCACTCTCTGTATCATAACCTGCAGAGTTTCATCATTGAAATTGACATTGGTAACAGTTGTGAAAAGTCCTTCGATAATGAATTTCCATGTCCTGCTGTCAGCCGCATTGCTGTCATTTGCGGCAGAAGCCAGAGCTATAAGGGCTCCTGTAAGTTCATCCTGCAGCTTTGAAGTTGCCGCTTTTTTACCGCATACACCTGCCGCTCCCGTGCAGCTGCTGCAGCCTGCTGTCTGTTCACACTGGAAACAAAACATTTGATTTCCCATAATTTTTACCTCCCGAATATTTTAATATTTTTGATCCGGCTGGATTTTATGGCTTGGGAATAATATAATTTATGATGATATTCGGGTGTTATAACAACGTAAAGGAGATTTTTTATGAAAAATAATCTGTTTAGCACTCAGCTTTTTCGTGGAATAAAAGAAAACGATATCGAAGCCCTGCTTAACTGCCTCGGAGCCAAAGAGAGAAAATACAAAAAAGGAGATGTGATTCTTGCGGAGGGAGCCTGCACACAGCAGCTTGGTATAGTGCTTTGCGGCACTGTAATAGTGGAGCTTGGTGATATATGGGGAAACAACAGCGTGTTAAGCAGCATAGGTCCCGGCGGCAGTTTTGCCGAAGCCTATGCCTGCGTACCCGGCGAGCCTCTGATGGTGAATGTGATCGCAGGCGAAAACACCTCTGTACTGTTCATAAACGTGGCAAATATACTTACGGTTTGCGAAAACACCTGTGCCTTTCACAATACAATGATACGCAATCTACTGACCTTGTGTGCCTCCAAAAACCTGCAGCTTTCGCAGCGCGTACTGCATACAGGCTCCAAATCCATACGCACCAGACTCATGTCGTTTTTTTCCGAATGCATCAAAAAATCCGGCAGCTATTCTTTTGATATACCATACAACAGACAGCAGATGGCAGATTATCTGAATGTGGACAGAAGCGCTCTTTCAAATGAGCTTGCCAAAATGAAAAAAGACGGTATTATCAGGTACAACAAAAATCACTTTGATGTCCTCAAGACCCACGATTTTTAGTCTAATTTACTGCGGGTTTCTGTATGCCCATATATTCAGCACGCTTTCGGCAATGTCCTCATAGCTCCATTTGCTGCGTGTTCTTCGCTTGCTGTTTGGGTCATTCACCTTGAATCTGCCATTTTCATACCCTGCAAGAACTATGAAATGCCCCGATTTTGTAAATTCTCCCGGTCCCATACTGCATATCACAGGATTGCCAACCTCGAGATTGGCTATGATGCGCTCCTTATCAAGAGGTATCTGCGTCACGTCAAGTCCTAAATTTGCAGCGCCGTTTCCCATAAGCTCCCACGATGTGCCCATGCCATTCACATAATAGCCGCTGTTTTGGCTGTACAAAGCTATCTGATACGGATTCATACTCGTATCGCCTGTAAGATATATGTACACCATCGAAAGGCAGGCAGGACCGCAGCCGTTAATTCCGATAATCCCATCTCCGTACTCTCTGTAGCCCCATCTCTGATCCCACTGCAAAAGCTCCGGCACGCTGTCTCTTCCGCCTTCCTTATCCAGGTTGATTTCCGGTTCAAGATTCTTTTTTTGGGGATATTCCAGAACGAATTTTTTTGTTTCTCTGTTTGACGCCAAAAGCTGTATCAGCTCATCCGGATATTCAGACATATGTAGGTTGTGTCTGTCTGCATACCCCTGCACTATCTGCTCTGCGGATTTACCTGCGTCAATCCCCCTGACACACATAATCACAGCTGCCGCAAGTATTAAAAGCATCAGTATTTTCCTGCCTTTCCCCCGTTTTTTCCCTGCACGCACGGTTTTTCTTCTCATTATCTCTAACCCCGCAATCCCCCTACATTATCACATCAAATTCAATCGCCGCCTTAAACAGGTCTCCGTCTATGACAAGTTTAAGCTTTCCGCCCTGAAGCGTCGCCAGATTGCCTGCTATTGAAAGTCCCAGACCGCTACCCTCTGTGTTTCTTGATTCATCACCTCTTACAAAGCGTTCCATCAGCTCGTCTGCCGATATGTTAAGTTCGTATTCTGAAATGTTTTTGAATGACATCACCGCTTTGTTTCCCTCTCTGTAAACATCAAGATATACTCTTGTCCCTCTTTGAGCATATTTGCATATGTTGCCAAGGAGATTGTCGATTATTCTCCACAGCAACCTGCCGTCTGCCATAACGCGCATATCTTCGTCTGCAATGTTTACAACAGGGTTAAGTCCTGCGGCAGTCAGCTTTTCGCCGTATTCTCCAAGTGCCTGATTGAGTATCATTCCAAGGCTGCATTCTCTCAGTTCCACCGGAATATTGCCTGTACTTGCCTTGGACGCCTCTACTATATCTTCTGTGAGTTTTTTGAGTCTTGCAGTCTGTTTATCAAGGACTGCAATATATTCCTCTGCTTTATCGTTACCTGGCTTTTCGTTTTTCAGGAGTTCCACATAATTTATTATCGATGTAAGCGGAGTCTTGATGTCATGTGACACATTGGTTATAAGCTGGGTTTTCATTCTTTCACTTCTCAGCTGCTTTTCGACCGCTATTGAAATGCTCTCATTGATACGGTTAAGGTTCTCGCCATGTTTCTTGAAGTCAAAGAACATTTTGTCTGTATCAATCTTATAGCCTGTGTTTCCTTCCGCTATGGCCTGTCCTCCGGCGCGCAGTCTGTTAAGGTTAAGTGCGGCGCAGCATACTCCTGCGAGAATTACAATTCCCTCTATGATGAAGAAAACAACTACCCCGCTGTTATAGCTTGTAATCATTACGATTATAAGGTTTACAAACAGTATCGCCGCCGTAGCAAGCATGGTACGCCACATATACGGTATTTCCAATATTATCTTTTTGCACAGAATAAGAAATCTGCCTATAACGGTGCCTTTGCAGAAACAGTGCAGCTTAAACTGTACCGCCATACTCATTGCATAAATCATAAATATTGCAAATCCCGCCGCAGCTGTAACCGATGCAGCCATAAGAGCAAAGATAAAGCTCAAATCATTGAAACTTGTTGCCGCTTTGAGTATCATAAAGCACAGATATGCAAGTCCTGCAATTGCAAGTCCCGCTACTGCTGTATAAATATCTCCGGGCACCCTGTCTATGAAGCGTTTTTTAATCTCGTCTGTACCCTTTTGCCTGCCTGCGCCTGCCGCAAGGAATGCAAACACGAATATCGCCATCAGAAATGCGATTACGGCATAGGCCATCGCTGCCACCTTATGGTCATATGCCTTATCTGCAAGGTTTGCTATTCTGCCTGCTTCTGTATCAAGAGATGAGTCTGCAACTACATATATGTCTGCCGTCACATGTCCATAATCGACTTTGCATGAATAGGTATACTCCATGCCTTTATCATAATTTGAAAATATGACACCTCCGTCTGTTCCTCTGATTTTGTAGTAAAATCCCGAATTGGTCTTCATACCGGCATCTGCAGCAATATCATCAACTGTGCTGATTTCATAATCATCTTCTTCATCACCGCTGTATTCCCATATAATATTGTCGTTTATGATGGTCTCCGCCTTGTATGTTGCAACTGACTCCATAAATTCTTCAACAAAGTTTCCCCTGTCACGGCTGTATGCCCCTTCTGTTTCAAGAACCACAGTACATACGCTAAAAAAAGCTGATATGCACATAAGCACAGCAAACAGCAGCACTCCTGCCATTTTGACCCAAGTGTTTTTTAACATTCTGTTCATTATTTATCTTCCTTCTCCCTGTATCTTGTACCCCTGGCCCCAGACAACTCTGATGTATCTTGGGTCTGCAGGGTTGATCTCAAGCTTTTCTCTCAAATGTCTGATATGCACCGCCACCGTATTTTCACTGCCGACAAGGTTTTCTTTCCATACTTTGCTGTATATTTCTCTCGGTGAAAACACTCTGCCGGGGTTTTGCATGAGCAGCTTCAGGATTTCATATTCTGTCGGAGTCAGGTTTATTTCCTCACCGTCAACGGTAACTGTTTTTGAGCTGTCGTCAAGGCTAAGTCCGCCGATTTCCATACGGCTGCTTTCGGTTACATTTGAGCCAAGCCTCATGTACCTTCGCAGATTGGATTTGACTCTTGCAACTACTTCGATAATGTTAAACGGTTTGGTGATATAGTCATCGGCACCTATGTTAAGTCCCAATATCTTATCAGCGTCCTCGCTTTTGGCTGATATGAAAAGAACAGGCATATTGTGGTTTTCTCTTATTTTTGCCAAAGTGCTTATTCCGTCCATTTCGGGCATCATAATATCAAGCAGCACAAGATGAATATCGTTTGATTCGATTATATCGAGAGCCTCTATACCGTTATAGGCCTCAAAAATCTGATACCCTTCTGCAGCAAGGCATATTCTGAGAGCCGATACGATATCTTTCTCATCATCACAAATTAAAACATTACTCATTTCCAACCTCCACTGATATTATGCATAAATCCTCTTTAAGAAAAAAGGGCGCAAACTATTAAGATTTTATTAAGAATATCATACCATCATTCTCTGCAAAAGAAAACACACCCGATCAGGTGTGTTCACTATATGCTGCTATGACTGATTTGCGCATACTTTCTAAAATGCCACTGCTGCCATATACCCCAGCCATACGGCAAGCAGGCACAATACCACACTGGAAACTGTATAAGCAACAAATACAAGGTAATGCCCTGCCTGTATCAGAGCAAAACTTTCGAGGGAAAAAGTTGAAAAAGTGGTAAAGCCGCCACAAAGCCCTACTTTGAGAAACAGCACCAGGTTGGAGTCTGCCGTTGCATATCTGTCGCCTGCTGCCACAACAATGCCTATTACAAATGCCCCTATAACGTTTATAAGCAGGGTGTTTACAGGGAATATAGTCATTTCCTTAAACGGCAGCTTCCCCATAAGAAATCTCAAAACAGCACCTACAAAGCCGCCTGTGCCTACACTTAATATCTGTATCATTTTTGCCTCCTGACTTAAAAAAGCTGACACTCATGCCGTATCGGCAGAAGTCATCAGCAAAATTGCGGTTTCAGCTAAAGCTGCGAGAGAACCTCATTCCCGTTATAATTTCCATCATATCTGTATCTCCTGTTCGTTTAGAAAACAGCTCATATTGCCGCTATGCAATCTCAAGTGCAATCTCCATCATCTGTGTAAACGATTTTTGCCTGGTTTCAACATCCGTTGCCTCACCTGTAATCAGGTTATCTGATATAGTGCATATTGCAAGAGCGTTTTTGCCTGCCTTTGCGGCATTCGCATAAAGTGCTGCAGCCTCCATTTCAACTGCCATAACACCCATCTCCTGCCATTTAGGAGTTGTCTCAGGTTTGCTGTAAAACACATCTGTCGAATAGATATTGCCTACTGAATAGATTATACCAAGTTCATCCGCCTTGCTTGTTGCTTTTTTAAGGAGCTCATATGAGCATATGGGAGCGAACGTACCCGGCAGTTCAAAATGTGACATATAGTTTGTATCAGTGCATGCACCCATGCCCATTACAACCTGCCCTATTTTGATATCAGGCTGAAGTGTTCCTGCAGTACCTATGCGTATAATGTTTTTGATGTCATAAAAATTAAAAAGCTCATAAGAATATATACCCATAGACGGCATACCCATGCCTGATGCCATAACTGATACTCTCTTGCCTTTATATGTGCCTGTATACCCCTGCACTCCTCTCACATTGTTTACAAGCACTGCATCTTCTAAAAATGTCTCTGCTATGAATTTGGATCTCAGCGGATCTCCGGGCATCAGCACTGTCTGTGCAAAATCTTCTTTCCCTGCTGTAATATGAGGTGTTGGTACTTTTGACATTATATTTCCTCCTGTCTTTTTCTACGTGTGTGAAATCCCGCAACTATGGCTGCGGGATAAACATGTATCTTATTCTTCTATAATTTTGACTGTTTTCATAACCTGAGGAGTTTTTGGCTTGTCTCTTCCGTCTCTGTTTTGATTTACGATAGTATCAGCCGCTTCCATTCCCTCTATAATCTTACCGAAAGCTGCATATGCACCGTCAAGGTAAGGTGCTTTTTCAACCATAATGAAGAACTGGGAGCCTGCTGAGTTGGGATCCATTGCTCTTGCCATTGATAACACTCCTCTGTCGTGCTTCAGATTGTTTTCAAATCCGTTAGCCGCAAATTCTCCCTTGATATGCCATCCCGGCCCGCCTGTGCCGTTACCGAGGGGGCAGCCGCCCTGAATCATAAATCCGGGAATTACTCTGTGGAATGTAAGGCCGTTATAGAAACCTGCATTTACGAGTTTTTCAAAGTTTGCAACTGTTTCAGGTGCTATTTCAGGATAAAGCTCACCTTTCATAACATCGCCGTTTTCCATTTCTATTACAACGTATTTCATTTTTTATCCTCCTGTTCAACTTATTTATTAAAATAATGTCTGCCGTCTTTTTCTTTGTTTACAATCTCTATGGTTTTGGCTATAGCCTCTTCGATTGTAAGTTCCTGCTTGTCAGCATCTCTCCTGAGTTTAAACTCAACTCTACCGTCCGCTGCAGCTCTTCCCGCTGTTATTGCAACAGGAATACCCATAAGATCAGCATCCTTGAATTTAACTCCCGGTCTTTCTTTTCTGTCATCAAGCAGCACCTCAACATCTGCATTCTGCAGCTTTTCGTATATGTCCTCCGCTGCTTTTTCCATTGCTTCATCGCCTGTCTTTACAATGGTTATGATTGCATGGTACGGTGCAACTGACATAGGCCAGATAATACCGTTGTCATCGTGGTTTTCAGGCATATCTATAATCGCCTGGAATGTACGCGAAACGCCAATACCATAGCAGCCCATCCATATGAGCTGATCTTTTTGGTTTTCATCTTTGTATGTAGCTCCCATAGGCTCTGAATATTTGGTGCCGAGCTTGAATATCTGTCCCACTTCAACGCCTCTTGCGTGTTTGACAGGTGCTCCGCATACAGGGCAGGCATCTCCTTCTTTGAGAACCTTAAGATCTGTTACGATATCGCCCTTGTAATCTCTGCCGTAATTCATATTTATGAAATGATGATCAGTTTCGCAAGCTCCCGCACACATGTTTTTGGCTCCCACAAGCTCACTGTCTACAACGACCTTGCAGTCATGCAGCCCTACAGGACCTGTAAATCCGCCAACACAGCCTGTTGCCGCTGACATTTTTTCTTCGTCCGCAAAAGCTATTGCATACTCATGAATTCCAAGTGCATTTACAAGCTTGGTCATATTGAGTTCTCTGTCGCCTCTGATAAATGCTGCAACATATCCTTCGACATTTCCCTCTGTATCATATGTTTCAAACATAAGAGCTTTGATGGTCTGTTTTTTGTCAAGTTTTAAGAATGCTGCAACCTCGTCAATTGTCTTGGTTTCCGGAGTATGAACCTTTTCTATAGGAAGCATGGCATCATCCTGCGCAGCATCATCTCTGCATTCTGCCTTTTCGACTGTAGTTGCAAGGTCGCAGTGGTCACAGTATACGATTTCTGATTCACCATATTCGCAAAGCGCCGTAAACTCATGCGAGCCTGTACCGCCAATTGCACCGTTGTCTGCCTCTACCGGTCTGAAATTAAGTCCGCAGCGTGTGAATACTTTGCTGTACGCGTCAAACATCAAATCATAGCTTTCGTCCATGCCTGCAGGATCCTTGTCAAAAGAATAATTGTCCTTCATGATGAAATCTCTTGATCTCATCATCCCGAATCTTGGGCGTGCCTCATCTCTGAATTTGTCTGTAAACTGATAAAGCATTACAGGCAGCTGCCTGTGGGATGTAACATCGCTTTTGATTATATCAGTAAATACTTCTTCTGCCGTAGGTCCAAGACAAAAATCTCTGCCGTTTCTGTCTTTGATTCTCCACATCTCAGGGCCGTAAGCATCCCATCTGCCGCTTTCCTGCCACAGCTCTGCAGGCTGCAATACTGAGCTTGCCAGCTCCTGTGCACCTTTGGCATCCATCTCTTCTCTGACTATATTCTCTATTTTTCTTACTGTTCTCCAGCCCATAGGCATATAGCTGTAGATACCTGCAACGGTTTTTTTAATCATGCCCGATCTGAGCAGCAATATATGGCTTGGTATTTCTGCTTCGTTGGGTACCTCTCTTAAAGTCTTCAAATGCATTTTTGAAAGTCTCATAAAATATTCTCTCCTTTATTTGTTCAGAATACATGCAGCCTGGGCTTCCATGCCCTCCTGTCTGCCTGTAAATCCGAGTTTTTCTGTCGTTGTAGCCTTGACGCTTACTCTCTGTATATCAATGCCAAGAGCATCTGCTATGTTTTTTTTCATATCATCAATATATGGTGCGATTTTTGGTTTTTGAGCCACAAGAGTTGCATCTATGTTTCCTATGCTGTAACCTGCCTCCCCTATAACCTCTCCGACTCTTTTGAGAAGTTCTATGCTTGATATGCCTTTGTATCTGTCATCAGTATCGGGAAACAGCTTCCCTATATCTCCCAGGGCTGCCGCGCCAAGCAGAGCATCCATTATCGCATGTACAAGTACATCTGCATCAGAGTGTCCCAGAAGTCCTTTTTCGAACGGTATGCATACGCCACCGAGTATCAGCTTCCTGCCATATGTCAGCCTGTGAACATCATATCCTGTCCCTACTCTCGTCTCCATAGGCAAATCCTCTCTTGTAGTTATTTTGATATTTGCATAACTGCCGGGAACTATTCTGATGTCATTTCCCGCTCTCTCAGCAACAGAAGCATCATCTGTCCCGTAAAAGCCTTCGGTATAGGCCTGTTCATACGCCTTTTTGATTATCGCTGTATCAAAGCCCTGCGGGGTTTGCACCGCAAAGAGTTCTTTACGGTCAAGAGTATTTCGTTTTGTTCTGATTGTATCTTTTGGTGTTACAGCACAAACAGCAGCTTCATACTGTGCTGCTGCAGCTGTCACTTCAGTTATTATCTGCTGCGTGACAAAAGGCCTTGCGCCGTCATGTATCAGCACAATATCAGTATCTGCATGTTTAAGGCCCTCATATACAGAATCCTGCCGCTTGCTGCCTCCGGCAACAAGCTCATGCTTAATGCCGGCAAGAACCTCTTCACACAAATCCATATATGCCCTGTCTACCACAACAATTATCCTGTCTACTATATCGCAGGAGGCAAACATTGCTGCCGTTTTTCGCAATATCACCTCTCCACCTGTTTTCATATATTGCTTCGGCAGGTGTCCGCCCATACGGCTGCCACTGCCTGCCGCTGCAATAATTGCTGTTACGGTTTTGTCTTTGTACATTATCTGTCCTGTCGTCTTTTGGGTTTTGCAAATATCATACGTCCTGCAGATGTCTGCAACACGCTTGTTACTACAACTGTCGTGTTTTTGCCTATAAATCTGTGGCCTTCTTCGACAACAATCATAGTACCGTCATCAAGATATGCAACCGCCTGGCCGTGCTCTTTGCCTTCTTTGATAAGAAATACTTCCATATCCTCTCCCGGCAGCACCACAGGCTTGAGAGTATTGGCAAGAGCATTGATGTTTAGAACCTCAACGCCTTTGATGGTTGCAACCTTGTTGAGATTAAAGTCATTGGTCACAACCTTGCCTCCCATTATCTGTGCCAGTTTCAGCAACTTGACATCGACTTCGGGTATCTCATCAAGGGACTTCTCAGCAGTTGTATTATATATCTCTATACCATATTCACTCTGTATTTTGTTGAGTATATCAAGTCCTCTCCGGCCTCTGTTTCTCTTGAGGCTGTCAGATGAGTCGGCTATATGCCTGAGCTCCACAAGCACAAATTCCGGGATCACAATATCACCTTCAATAAAACCTGTTTTCATAATATCAGCTATCCTGCCGTCAATTATAACGCTGGTGTCAAGAATTTTGGGTGCAGTTCTGCCTTCTTTGTTTTTGCTTTTTGACTGCGTGGATTTTTTGGCTGAAAGAATTGATGAAAAAAGATCCTTGCTCCTTTTGGAGCCTATCATCATTCCCACCGAGCCCAGTGCTATATACGTTATCAGATTAAGCACTATAACCACAACAGGCATGTCCAAACTGCTTTCGTATATCTGAGTTATAAAATACGCTATGATAAGACCCAGTATCAGGCCTATAGTAGCTGCCAGCAGGTTGTTTGTAGGTATGCTTGCAAGATTTGATTCTATGTTTTTTGATGCTTTTTCACTTTGTTTTGTTATGAACGGAGTGAGTTTGAAAAATATTAATCCAAAAATAATTGCAAAAATAACGTCTGCCAGCACTTCCTGAAATGTTGTCGGTACAAAACCACCGTCTCCCAGAATTCCGCTTTTGAGCAGATAACATGTAAGCTCTGTAAGTCCAAAGCCTATAACCAGTCCGAGCACAGTAAACAAAGTTCTGAATAATCCTTTGAACATGTATTTCCTCCTTTCTCACGATATTTCCGGCAGCGTTTAAAGCTGCCCGGCAAAATCACCTGTCGCAAATGCGAAAATTAGATTGCATCATTGATGAGTTTTTCTGCCGCTGCAGGGTCAATTCCAAGTACCATTACAAATTCACTCGCAAGGATTCTGAGTGCATTTGCAAGCATTCTCTTTTCGCCTGCTGAAAGACTTTTGATTCTTTCGATACGAACCAGATTTCTGACTACACCAGCCACCTCTCCGGCATCTCCGGTTTTGAGTCTGTCCATATTTTCTCTGTATCTGCGGTTCCAGTTGTTGTTCATCTTTGTAGATGGTCCTCTCAGCACCTGTATGACCGCTTCAACCTCTTCGGGGCTGATAATAGCTCTGATCCCTGTTTGCATGCATGTCTTGACAGGAATCATGATTTTCATATCACTGTAAGGGGTCTTGAGTACAAAATAATCCCTGTCCTCTCCTAAAATATGCTGCTTTTCGATTTTTTCGATTATTCCTGCCCCCTGCATAGGGTAGACTACCTTATCTCCTATAGAAAACATTAAGCGCCTCCAGTTTATACCTACTAATAGTATAAATCAGACTTCATTATATTGTCAACAGGGTTGTTTCATGGAAACCCCAACTGCAGGGCATAATCCGAAAAATGTTACAGAAAAACTCTCTGACAGCCCAGAGAGTTTCCTGATTTTATATATCTTATTTAAGAAGGAAGTGCGATATGTCTAATACCCCTATCGCATCTCTAATGTACCATCCTTATGTGATGGTTTTATGTTAGGTTTGAAATGAATTTCTAATAATAGGGCATGCATCGCAAAACAAGAAACATCTGCGAATTGATTAATTTGTACTAATTTGCTGTTTTCTTTGCTGTTTTGCAAAGATATCGTCTGAATTTCATGTTCAATCGGGCTACAAACAGCAAGCAAGTCCTCCGACTTTATGGTAACATATTATATAGAGAGGAGTGAAATTGTGGAAACCAATTTAAAATTGGAAAAAAAAATTCTAAACATATCTTTTGTAGGAAGTCTGATATTCCTGATATCCGAAATGGTTGCAGCTTACTTGACCGGCTCTCATGCCATCCTGGCAGACTGTGTATTTGACATCGCCGATCTGATTATGATAGGGCCTTTCATGGTTCTGGTTCCGCTGCTTTACAAACCTGTAACCGAAAAACGTCCGTATGGATTTGCACAGATTGAATCCCTGTTTGTTTTAATCAAATACCTGTTATTGCTTTTCATAGACGTGATAATGGTCATCGAAAACGTTCAGGTCATATTCGAAGGCGGTAATCATGTAAATGCAACAGCTATTGCAATATTTGAAATTGCAATATCCGTTGGATGTATTTTGATGTATTTTGCACTCAAACGCATCAACAAAAAATACTCATCCCCGTCAATTAAAGCAGAGCTGTATATATGGAAGCTTGACTCATATTCAACCATGGGTGTAGGTGTGGCATTCCTTATCAGTCTGCTGTTAAAGCTCACACCACTTGCATTTATTGCACCATACGTTGACCCGGCTATTGCAATTGCGCTTGCAATTATCCTTATCAAGGAACCTCTTGAAATGATTTGGGAAGCCCTCAAGGGACTGGTTCTGTTCGCACCCAAAAAAGAAATCAGAGACGAAATAAGCAGGGATGCAACGCAGGTTCTTTCAAAATACGGATACTATATCAATTTCTTTGATGTCATCAAAACAGGACGTAAATACTGGGTTGATATATATATTGTAATGGATACGGATACTGTCAGAGTGTCTGATCTCAAAAGTGCAAATGCAGAAATCACAGAAATGCTCAGCGAAAAATATGACAGCATATTCATAGAGCTCATACCTGATGTCGAAAAAGTACGTAAAGAAAACGTAGAAAAAATGCAGGCAAGAAGACAGGACAAGATAGATTTCGTAGAAGAAAAAGAACGCAAATCCATGGAAAAGAAAAAGTCAAAACAACAACAGAAACAGCAAATATAACTTTAAAGCCGCCCGGCAGGGCGGCATATTTTTTACCTTATTTACTCCACACTCTGCTTGCATATTTGCAATCCGAAAGCGCAGTCTTTGCTACAATATTACCTGATTCATCATACACCATAATCCGGACTTTGTAATAATACCTGGTCCCTTTACTGCCTACTGTATTGATAAACGTATCCTTATCTTTTTCTATCCTGGCTACATAACCTGATGATTTCTTGGTCGAACGGTAGAAACGATACTTAACAATATATCCTTGTTCCCTGAAATTTGCTATTATTACCT